>NZ_MRYC01000050.1:0-273 GCF_001921765.1 Psychrobacter sp. C 20.9
TTTTTCGTGTAAAACAGAGCAGCTACGATTTTCTAAGGAAAAAACGTACGTATATGGTATCTGTTCGAAATATCCAAACTTCTATACCAAATATACGAATTGCGCTGACCACAAATTCTCATAAATCTTGTCGGATAACTTCATATATCTAAGGCCAGATTTCACATGATTATCAGGGATAAACCCAGCGCATTTCGGCTCTTTTTCGTTCTCAAGGGGTCTGTAGTCCCTACTATCGCTCCTCAAATTCTATTTTCAGCAATGGTCGGCTTC
>NZ_MRYC01000051.1:0-261 GCF_001921765.1 Psychrobacter sp. C 20.9
CTAGGGGATCAAGGACAATCATTTCAATTAATAGCATATTATTGAATAAACTTACTGCTTAAATTCAATTATATCAGTTTATTAGAATATAATATATCATATTGTAAGATAAAATAAACAAATAAAGCAGGGATAAAATAATGAGGTAAAAAATGGGACATCATGGTTCTACCTATGAATCAAAAACACCGAATTCCGACGGTTTATATCACTATACCCGATCAGAGAATGAGATTTGGGGGGATTTAATCACGCGACAAA
>NZ_MRYC01000052.1:0-256 GCF_001921765.1 Psychrobacter sp. C 20.9
TCGGCAGTAACGCCGTATCGGTATGCAACACCACTTCGTGGTCGCGATAAGGAATCGCCCCTAGAATCTCTCGCTCTTGGGCGGACGCATCCTCGCCTAGCAGCGCCAGCGCTTGATCACTGTGGCAGGCAAAGATCACATGCTCGAATTCCTCGTGGCTGTGGTCAGCGAAGTACAACGTCACCTTACCCGGCGCACGAACCACCTTTTCAATCTGACTATCGAGTCGAATCTTGTCTTTAAATGGCTCTGTTAG
>NZ_MRYC01000053.1:0-256 GCF_001921765.1 Psychrobacter sp. C 20.9
AAGTCCGGATTTTGCAAGGCATCCTCATCGGATATAAAATTCACATTGACCAGTTTTGCTTTTGAGCTGTTGGCCAGTTCAATCAAAAACGTAATATTCTCTTCCGGCTCAAGATAGGCCACATCAGCAGAAATGGTTTTACGAGATACAGCCTCACCATTTTCGGTTCTCATTGCCCCTAGCAACTTGGGTACAACAACCTTCTTATCTGTCGTATTCTGAATTTCACCTGTTATGACAACAAGTTTTTGACCAT
>NZ_MRYC01000054.1:0-249 GCF_001921765.1 Psychrobacter sp. C 20.9
AGTATTACGGTGCCTGGTAAGAGTATTTATCGTCAAGGCAACTCCATTGATGTGATTACCAAAGGTCGCCATGACCCGTGTGTCGGTATTCGTGCCACGCCGATTGCAGAAGCCATGTTGGCTTTGACATTGATTGATCATCTGTTACGTCATCGCGGCCAAAACGCCGACGTTCAGTGTGAAACTCCGATTATCAAAGCGCAAGCAGACTAGTTGAGTTTTCCATCAATCTCTACAAAAGGTCGCTTT
>NZ_MRYC01000055.1:0-248 GCF_001921765.1 Psychrobacter sp. C 20.9
GTGGTGGAGCCAAACGGAGTCGAACCGTTGACCTCCTGCGTGCAAGGCAGGCGCTCTACCAACTGAGCTATGGCCCCTGAGCGAGGATACAATCGAAGCACTGCTTCGATCCGAGCGCAAGAGGAAATCCCTTAAAGGGGATTTACTTAGGGCTCTTTCACCTACATTAATAATGGTGGGTCTAAGTGGACTCGAACCACTGACCCCCGCGTTATCAACACGGTGCTCTAACCAGCTGAGCTACAGAC
>NZ_MRYC01000056.1:0-240 GCF_001921765.1 Psychrobacter sp. C 20.9
GATCTTTTTGAACTCTACAGAAAGCTCTCGCTGGTTTTGGCCCCAGAAAAGACTGTGAGACTTGATGATCTGAGTTAAAAATTACTCTCGGGAGTTAAAAATTACTCTGGGATCAATTTTTTAATCAAACAAAACAATTCTGTAATAATGCGGGGCTATTGTCCGAAGTGGAATAAGCCGTGATAGCTCCTTAATGCCTGCGAAAATTATATGGGCATTAATCTGACAAAAAGAAATGTC
>NZ_MRYC01000057.1:0-238 GCF_001921765.1 Psychrobacter sp. C 20.9
TGTAAATTCTATAACAGACATTCTCAAACGCCTGAACAAATCAATGCATGGAGATGATGACAGTTGGTATAAATTACCTGATGAGCGTGATCTCGCGGCACAGTATCTGTTGTTGTATGAAATGTCTTTGCCATACGGTCTTGACCTTAACAGCCAGATCAATATCGACAAATCGGCATCTCGTATGCCGTCCTCTGCTTGAAAAAAAAAAAACAATAACTTAGGAGAGTTCAAAATC
>NZ_MRYC01000058.1:0-230 GCF_001921765.1 Psychrobacter sp. C 20.9
TCATTGAATCCAATACTTATGCAACGGGCCTTGTTAGAATATTGCGCAAACAACATTCTGTCACTGCCGGAGACAAATATGAAAGATTTTCTTATTGCACCGTCTATTTTAGCTGCGGACTTTGCTCGTTTAGGCGAAGAAGTCGACAACGTGCTGGCTGCAGGTGCCGACATCGTTCACTTCGATGTTATGGATAACCACTATGTGCCGAACCTAACCATTGGTCCTAT
>NZ_MRYC01000059.1:0-229 GCF_001921765.1 Psychrobacter sp. C 20.9
CCTCCGTTGCCATATCAATCATTGATCAGGGCGACGGGATTCCCCGCGAACACATTCCACGCCTGACAGAACGCTTTTATCGCGTCGATGCAGCCAGATCCCGCGAACTCGGCGGCACTGGCCTTGGCCTTGCCATCGTTAAGCATATCGTTAATCGACATCGCGGCGTTCTGACAATCGACAGCGAGGTCGGACGTGGCTCAACCTTCACGGTTTACTTACCGCAAGC
>NZ_MRYC01000006.1:0-166024 GCF_001921765.1 Psychrobacter sp. C 20.9
GGGACAGGACTCTTTTTTGCCGCTTCATCGTTAAAAATAAGCGCTTAGAATGACTAAACTTATTATTTTTAACATCGAATCGCCTAAAAAATAGTCGCTGTCAGTGCCATGGTCGAATGTTCAACACGCTCTAGTCTACTTTTATCATTTATCGGACATATCGCTATTGGCTTTCTTATTTAATGTGCTATCTTTTTCTAGGTTTACATTAGTATCGGACTGTTCGGTGACAGTAGCACCTTCTGCCAAATAACTGCCGGTCGTCAGTTGCATTGTCGCTTGCGTATCCTCTGCCGTACGACTGCGGGCTTTGTCCAAGCTCGATGCGAATGCGCCGCGTATCAGCTGCCACATAAAACCGATAAACAAACCGATGACCAGTACCACCAATATTGGCAACATATTGGCAATCGCGCCTGCAAAGTCTTTCATCATAACAGCATAGACGACGCTGATACTGGCTGGTGCAATCTCACTAGAGTCACCAAGCGCTGTGCCTGGCGCCAATAACACTGCAAACAGTATCATCCAGCTCATACCACCTAATGGTTTGGGCAATATGCGAGCGACTAGCAACCATAACACCAACACCAAAATGGAACCACCAAGATACGCATACATTGGCAAATCGGCGGGCGGTACGTTTTTTACCATTTGACCCCACCAAATGGCAATCTCACCGAGAATGTCACTGATAGATTCTAATGGTAAGCTATGTAAGATGTTTTTTAACCAGTCCATGCGTGTTTCATTACCTGCGTTTATCACCGGTGACACGTTGTGTGTCTAACAGTGTATGGTGCGTTCTGTCGTACCAAAATAAGATCAAATACATAATCGATGCATACATCATGTGCTTTTCTATCTGTATTTTTTTATGTAGATGTCATGGGATGTCAGTTTATCACGACTTTCTACCCAAATGCATGTGACCAAATGTGTCATGAGTGTTTTATCCATGGCATTGTAAAGATCACTCTCTCAATCACCTTGCCACAACCGTCTTGCCAACAAGCATACCAATCGTCACTGCTATCTAGTCGTAAAATGTATCTAGTCGTAGATATTGTCTTGCGCTTCACGAGCGCGTAGCTCTGCTTGGCGGCGCATGACATCTTGTGGTGGCATCTGCACAAAATAACCTTGGGACTGAAGCTTTGCCAGTACTTCTTCTTTATCAACACGCGCCAGAGTGGGCGTCGTTGCCAGATCTAGGTGCATGACAAACTTGCTACGGCCTAAACCTGCACGAAAGTCTTTTGGCAGTACGCCAAGCCAATCTTTGATCTCATCGGTATCATCGGGATAATCAGGGCGCGCAATATATACATACATGTCATCATGTTTGGGAAATTTATAAATATCGCAATGCATAAAAACCACCTATCAGAAACTATGGTCGTAGGTTAGCATATTTCAGGCAAACACCAGTAGTCGCTTTGCGTGTTGCTATGGTAATTTTTGCGCCCATACATCATTTTATTGATTCTCAAAACGGCTGATAGAGATAAAAAACACCATCTTGCTAAGCGTCTTTCGTGAGCAAATGTCCTAGTGAGCAAACATTTTTGCCAAATTCATTTGTTTTAATGGCGGTGATGACTTGTAAAAGCGCTCTGAACCTTTCATAATAAAAGCGTTTTTCAGGAGAGAGTCTGTCGGCACAGTTTTTGTATCAAAACCTATTGGTAATACAAACTTACAACTGCCATACGACCACCGAAGGCGCATCCACCCTGCCAATCGCTCAGGTAAAAGGACTGAAAAACACATGTCACTGTTGTTTGGTAGTGTTTGCTAGCATCACGCTCATAGCGCTCTACTTTATCAAACGTCAGACATAACAAATCTGGAGAGTGGTAAGAACGGACGACGTCTTACCCACCGAAGGGGAGAAAATACGCAATCATTCATTGAAGCTTTATATAATTGCTCACAAATGAGGCGTGTTGAAAATCTCAGGTCACAGGACAGATAGGGCTTTAGCTTAGATAGACGTTCAGCGTCTGTTTGGCTTGTGTCTTTATCTTTGCTTTCTGTGTCACCCTTTGATGTAATATTGCGCCTTGCAATATTGCTTCTCGCTACTTTTACGCTGCACATCAAAGCCTACTCTATCGAGTACGACTGATGTACACATAAGGATTTGTTATGACTGATAACCATTCTCAAGACATCACTTCTCAAAACGATCAAAGCCAAGCTCCTCAGCGCACCCCTTTTTACCAGTCTCATCTTGATAGTGAGGGCAAACTGGTCGATTTTTCTGGTTGGGAATTGCCAATTCATTACGGTTCACAAATCGAAGAGCACGAAGCGGTACGGACAGATGCCGGTATGTTTGATGTCTCACATATGGTTGTCACAGATATCAAAGGCGCAGATACTAAAGCATGGCTACAAAAACTGCTCGCAAACGATATCAACAAACTCACTACCGCTGGTAAAGCGCTGTACTCTGGCATGCTCAATGAGCAAGGCGGCGTCATCGATGATTTGATCGTCTATCTTATGAATGCAGAGGAAACTGAGTACCGTATCGTCTCTAACGCAGCCACTCGTGACAAAGACTTAGCACAGTTTAATAAAGTCGCCGACGGTTTTGATATTGCGATTACCGAGCGTCCTGAGCTTGCGATGCTCGCCGTTCAAGGTCCAAATGCTATTGAGAAACTGGCTCAAGCCAAACCAAACTGGGCCGATACCTTAGCAGCACTAAAACCTTTCGTTGGTGCTGACTTGACTGATATCGAAGGCACCGATTGGTTTGTGGCTCGTACTGGCTATACTGGTGAAGATGGCGTCGAAGTCATTATGCATGCCGATGATGCCCCTGCTTTTTTTGAGCAGCTAAAAGCAAATGGCATCAAACCTGCCGGTCTTGGCGCACGTGATACCTTGCGTATGGAAGCGGGTATGAACCTTTACGGTCATGACATGGACGAGACCATCAGCCCTTACGAGTGCAATATGGGCTGGACGCTAGCGCTTAAAGACGACCGTGCCTTTGTCGGCCGTGAAGCATTGGTCAGCAAACGCAAGCAGGCAAAAGAAGACAACACCGCTATGAAACAAGTAGGTCTGCTATTGACCACGCGCGGCGTATTGCGTGAAGGCATGACAGTGACTATCAATCAGGGCACTGACAATGAGCAAACTGGCATTATCACCAGCGGTACATTCTCCCCTAGCCTAAAAAACTCCATCGCGATTGCTCGCGTGCCTGCCAGCTTATCAGAAGATGATCACGTACAAGTCGACCTACGCGGCAAAGGTAAATTCGTTGATGTACGCGTATTGAAGCTACCTTTTGTCCGTAACGGCAAGCAACAGTTTGACTCGTAGGTCTTATAAATCTTATTATTAGAGCGCGTTGTCGTTTTAGACATAATGATAAAAACGACGACACGCCCAGCCTCCATTACTTTTGTTAATTAACCTCTATCATTTAGGAGAGAGACCATGAGCAACATCCCAGCAGAGCTAAAATATATTGCAAGTCACGAGTGGCTGCGCTTAGAAGACGACGGTACGATCACTGTTGGTATCACTGACCATGCGCAAGACCTATTGGGTGATGTGGTGTTTGTTGAGCTACCAGAAGTGGGCGATATTATCGCTGTTGATGACGAAATCTCAGTTGTTGAATCAGTAAAAGCCGCCTCTGACGTATACGCGCCTATCTCAGGCGAAGTCATCGCTATCAACGAAGCACTAGAAGATGATCCTGAAATCATCAACTCTGATCCATATGGTGAAGGCTGGTTCTTTAAAGTGAAGCCTGACAACATCGCTGACTATGAAGCACTGATGACCGCTGACGAATACGAAAGCGAATTATAATAACCGCCCTTGTTTAGCAGAAAGACAGTAGCTAAACCAAAATAGCAGCCAAACTTGTAGATACTGGCAAAAGCGGGTATCTACATCTCCTATTTGATACCCCTTTCTTATCAGCAGGGTTGATTCATAGATGACGCCTTTGATAACAAAGCAGCTTTATATATAGACCACCAAAAACCATTATCGTCCGATGTTATTGCTCTCAAGCGTTATCTCATTGACTCGTATTGATCACCTATTCGAATTCCAATGAATACGTACTATCAATAACGACGCAAACTGATAACCCAATTCTCAGCATGGATCCTAATATGAATGCCAACACCGATAATAAAGACCCCATCGCCACACCAAACCATACACCGCAGCTACAAGCCTTTCGCGATATCGTAGAATCACGCCGTTCCGTGCGCCGTTTTACTGACACGCCCATCCCTGACGACGTACTGGCAGACTGTCTGCGTTTGGCCATGCTAGCACCAAACTCTAGCAACTTACAGCCGTGGGAGTTTTATGTTATCGATGATACTGACAATCGCAAACGCGCCATCAAAAACTGTATGAACCAAAACGCGGCAAAAACATCGGCGCGCTTAATCGCTATCGTTGCTCGCACCGACATCTGGCATGAGCATGCTCAGCAAATATTGCGCGAATACCCTGATCAGCCAGTCCCTAAGAAAGTGAAAGACTACTATAACAAAGTCGTTACGATGGACTTTTTGCGTGGCCCTGCCAATGTGATATCCGCTGCAAAATGGGGCGCCACACAAGTGGTCAGACGCGTCAAAGGCCCTCTCAAATCGCCTTACTATACCTTTGAAGACACCAAAAACTGGGCAACCAATAACACCGCCCTTGCCGCCGAAAACCTAATGTTGGCACTACGTGCTCATGGTTTTGATAGCTGTCCTATGGGCGGCTTTGATGAGCCTGCCATGAAAGCGTTGCTCAATCTTAGCGACGACCATCATATCGTGATGATGATTGGCGCAGGCGAGCGTGCTGACAATGGCGTTTACAACACCCAATTCCGCTTTGACCAAAAACAGTTTGTGCATTACGTATAACGTACCGCTCACAGTGTTTCCTTAACTGCTCACAATGTTTTCTTAATTGCTATTTTGTTTATTACTCCCTTAACCAAGGATTGTCATGACTATCTCTCAAAACCCATCGTTTGATACCTTTCAAGGATTGTTCAACGAAGCTGAATTTGTCTATCGCCACTTAGGTTCGAACGAAACCAAGCAAGCTGACCTACTCAGCGCTGTTGGTTATAAAGATATGCAAAGCTTTATCAATGACACTGTGCCTGAGCCGGTACGTTTGCACAAAGAATTGGATTTGCCAGTGGCGATGAGTGAGCATGCGGCACTTGCCAAACTACGCACGATGGCAGATGACATCACTGTTAACAAAAGCTATATCGGTCAAGGCTACTCTCCTGTTCGTATGCCTGCCGTCATTCAGCGCAACGTCCTTGAAAATCCAGGCTGGTATACCGCTTATACCCCTTACCAAGCGGAAATCGCTCAAGGTCGTTTAGAGGCATTGCTAAACTTTCAACAAGTATGTATCGATTTGACTGGTCTTGAATTAGCTGGTGCATCATTGCTGGATGAAGCAACGGCAGCGGCAGAAGCAATGGCGATGTCAAAGCGTGTGAGTAAAAGCAAATCAACGCAGTACTTCGTCGATGAGCGTGTCTATCCACAAACGCTAGATGTCATCAATACTCGTGCGAAATACTTTGGTTGGGACGTGGTCGTTGGTGATTTTGAAACGGCCAAATCAGGCGACTATTTCGGTGCGCTATTCCAGTATGTTGGCGTAGAAGGCGACGTTAAAGACTTAACAGACGTCATCGCGGCCGTAAAAGAAAACAAGACTTACGTCAGTGTCGTCAGTGACATCATGAGCTTGGTGTTATTAAAATCACCAGCCGATATGGGTGCGGACGTAGCGCTAGGTAGCACACAGCGTTTCGGTATTCCAATGGGATTTGGTGGTCCACATGCTGCTTATTTTGCGTTCTCTGATAAAGCAAAACGCTCAGCACCTGGTCGTATCATTGGCGTATCTAAAGACGCACAAGGCAATACCGCATTACGTATGGCGCTACAGACGCGTGAGCAGCATATCCGCCGCGAAAAAGCCAACTCAAACATCTGTACCTCACAAGTATTGCTCGCCAATCTCGCTGGTATGTATGCCGTCTATCATGGTCCAAGTGGCGTGAAGCGTATTGCGACTCGTATCCATGCGTTTGCCACCGCCTTTGCTGATGCCATCACAGCAGCGAATGACAGCAGCTTAAGCGTGGTACACGATCAATTTTTCGATACAGTCGTGGTTGATTGCGGCTCAGAGAAGCTAGCTACGCAAATCTTTAAAAATGCAGACAACGTTGGCTACAACTTATGGCGTCTAAGCGACACCAAATTGAGCGTTGCCTTTAGTGAAACCAGTGATCAGCAAGATTTTGGCGTATTGACTCAGTTATTCGTCAACAAGTCACATGATCTACCTGAAACCGCTCGTATCTCACTTGACAGCGCACACCTGCGTACAGATGATATCTTGTCACATCCAGTATTCAACTCGCATCATACCGAGCATGAAATGCTGCGTTATCTCAAGTCGCTTGAAGATAAAGATCTAGCGATGAACCGCAGCATGATTTCACTAGGCAGCTGCACCATGAAGCTCAACGCCACCAGTGAGATGCTACCGATTACTTGGCCTGAGTTTGCTAATGTGCATCCATTCGCACCGCGTGACCAAGTCACAGGCTATATTGCGATGATCGATAGCTTACAAGATCAATTAAAAGCCATCACTGGGTTTGATGATGTCTCTATGCAGCCAAACTCTGGCGCTTCTGGTGAATATGCTGGTCTGCTCGCGATTCGCCGTTATCACGCGTCGCTAGGTGAGAACGATCGCGATGTTTGCCTCATTCCAATGTCAGCGCACGGTACCAACCCTGCTACTGCCATGATGATGGGTATGAAAGTCGTCGTGGTCAAAACCGATGAAAACGGCAACGTTGATATTGAGGATTTAACCGCCAAGTGTGAAGAGCACAGCGAGCGTTTGGGCGCTTTAATGATCACGTACCCATCGACACATGGCGTGTTTGAAGAAGGCATCCGTCATATCTGTGATTTGACTCACAAGCACGGTGGTCAGGTCTATATGGATGGCGCCAACATGAATGCTCAGGTAGGCATGATGCAGCCTGCAGACGTTGGGGCTGATGTACTACATATGAACCTGCACAAAACCTTCTGTATCCCGCATGGCGGCGGCGGTCCAGGTATGGGTCCTATCGGTATGAAGGCGCATTTGGCACCCTTCATGGCCAACCATACGCTAAGCCCTGTTCATAACGCGCAAAAAGACTGCTCAGCGGTATCGGCGGCGCCTTATGGTTCAGCGAGCATCTTGCCAATCTCATGGATGTACATTGCCATGATGGGCCGTGATGGTCTACTAAAAGCAACCGAGCTTGCCTTGCTAAACGCCAACTATGTAGCCGCCCAGCTAAAAGACCACTACCCTGTATTATATACAGGTAAAAACGGCCGCGTGGCTCACGAATGTATCATTGATATTCGTCCGTTAAAAGAAGAAACTGGCATCACCGAAAGCGATATTGCTAAACGCTTGATGGATTACGGTTTTCACTCACCAACGATGAGCTTCCCAGTCGCAGGTACACTGATGATTGAGCCAACAGAGTCTGAGTCTGTCGAGGAGTTGGATCGCTTTATCAGTGCGCTGAAATCTATCAAAGCTGAAGCGATGAAAGCAAAAGCGGGCGAAGACAACTGGACGCTAGAAGACAATCCACTGGTCAATGCACCGCATACCGCCGCTATGATTACTGGTGAAGAATGGACGCACCCATACAGCCGTGAGACTGCTGCATTCCCACTGCCTTACATCCGTACAAACAAGTTCTGGCCAAGTGTCGCGCGCGTCGATGATGCGTACGGTGACAAGAACCTTATGTGCTCTTGCCCAAGTATCGAAAACTATATGTAATTATCGTTTTCGATAACTGCTCGTTTATTTTATAAAAAACCGCCAAATCAGTCGCTGATTTGGCGGTTTTGTTTTATGCGTGCATTGTTAAATTTCGACACGGTCAATGAGACTTAACCGCCCAACCAACCTTTATTCAAGCCACAGTCTATCCAGTTCACTTTCATCTGATCTGTAATATTAGCATTGGGATAAGTAAACGCCGCACCATCAAGATAAAGCGCATCGCCAATCTTATAAGGTTTCCCTTCAAATAGTAATACTTCCTGAGCGTCATCCCATGAAAAAGACGTATCCGCTAATACTAGCAAAAGACTATTATCTTTTGTCGGCACCTCGTCACTATCCCTAGTCAAAGCAAGGCAGTTATTGATAACTGTCAAATAACCCGCTGTCATCGCTGTAAATCGACCATTATGTTTAGTTGGGGACCAAGTAGCAATTTGCAGAGGTGTCTTAACTGCTACAGGTTCGCTTACTACTATCATTTCTGGCATCTCTACCTGAACAACTGGTGGTCTCTCCGCTCTATAAGTGGTACAACCTGACAGCGTAACAATGGCTAACATTGAGATTAAAAAACTCAGATAATTTGACAACCCTTACCCCTAAAGCGCTAATATAAGATGTCTGTCTATCCGCTCATTTTTATAAACAAGCGTCGATAAAAAAATCTTATAATGCTACTCATTTGGATATTGTTATGCAACGAAAAGACATGGCACAAAAAGCGCCTAAACGAAAAAACCTTGTGATTTTGATACATGGTTTGCATCAAACGACTTGGATGATGCGTCCCTTAGCGAAGCGTTTACAAGCGCAAGGCTTTGTCACCCATCAATACAGTTATCGCAGCATGCGCGACGGTATCAAAAACAACAGCCAGCGACTACATGAGTGGCTGAGTGCCAACCACAATCCCGATCAGCCGATAGATTTGGTCGGTCATAGCTTGGGTGGATTGATTATTCGTGATTTTTTGGCCAATTATCCCAAGTGGCAAATTGGGCGCTGCGTCACGCTTGGCACGCCGCATGTAGGGAGTGTTTGCGCCGATTACGTATGGCGTTTGAGCCCTTTGATTGTAGGACGTTCTTATGTTGATGCGCTCGATGGTACAGCAACGTCCTGTCCTGAACATATCCATCTAGGCGTGATTGCAGGCGATAAACCGCGCGGCTTAGGACAACCTTTTTTGCAATATCATAATCGCAAACTGAATAAAGAAAGCGAATCAGCAGCCACAGAAAACTGTGCTCATGATGGTACAGTTTACGTCAGCGAAACACGTCTTGACTGCGCCAACGACCATATCGTACTGCCTGTGACCCATACAGGCATGCTAGTCGACAAAGAAGTTGCCCGGCAAGTGATTTACTTTTTAGAGAATGGTGAGTTTGAACGCTAGGGCGTGTTATGCAGCACATAACACGCGTAGATGGTATTGAATAATGAAAGAGAAAATTAAGCTTGCAGTCAGGTGCTACTCTAAAGAAAAAACAGATAGTGGTGCTGACTAGTTTACAAGGCGCTGATTTATTTAAACAATAGACCATGCAAATCCAGACATCAGCGCTTTGGCTGGCCACGGCTTCTTTTTACCTGATGCCCATCCCTTGCTGCAATTCAGTTTTATGCTTGCTGATCACTGGAATCAACGTCTGGATGACCCAGTCATTGCGCCAGCCTTTTAACCCTTGCGGTAATTCGCTGAGATCTTTATCAAGAGCAATGACTTCATATAGCTGTCCTAGCCATTTTTTGCGCATTAAAACGCTGCTAGGCACGCCAATAGCCTTAGCGTGATCATCAATCGCTTGCTGCACTGCTTTTGACAAGATTTTGTTTTTTGAGCGATATGGCGGCACAAGACAAGCTGGATGCTCAGCAGGTGGTAGGCTTTTGGCTTCTCTTATTATCTTAAGCATCTCTTCGCCGTATAAGCGCAGCATACTACGGTGCATCGTCGTTTTGTGCGCCAGCTCACGCATGCTGTTTGGTTTTTCAGTGACGATCTCGCGTACCGCTTGCTTTTTAATGATAAACGTACGTGGCTGGTTGGTCGCACGTGCCAGCTCTTCTCTCCACGTCGCAATCCCTTTGAGTATCGCCATTTGCTGTGAGTTATAACGATAATCTGCCATCGTCAGATACATCGCTTCATCTTCGACGTGCTGCAAGTCATACAAATCACTGGCATAAAGCTGACAGTCAGCCCAGACGTAATCGTATAGGCCTTGTGCCTTAAGCGCATGTTCGATACTGAGATACAGCGCTGGCAAATAACGCACATCATCGATGGCATATTGCTCTTGCTCGTCTGTCAACGGGCGCTGGAGCCAATCAGACTGACTGTGCTCTTTATCGATATGCATATCTAGCTGATCTGCCAACGCCTGCTGATAGCCCATTTGTAATTGACCGGTTAAATAAGACAACGCAATTTGCGTATCAAAAATATTGGTCAATGGTGGACAACCAGACAGCAGATAAAAAATGCCCAAATCTTCGCCGCAAGCATGCCAAATAGCTACATCGACTTGGCGCAAGGCCTCCCACAACTCAGACAGTTGCAACTCAGGCGCATCTAGTAAATATACGTGATTACCCGTATTTAACTGTACGAGTGCCAAACGCGGATAGTAAGTGTCGCGCTTGATAAACTCAGTATCTAGTGCGACGCGGCCACAAGTTGCCAAGGCATTGATCACCTCAGCCAATTGGTGCTGCTCGCGCACCCATGTGACATCAACAGCATCAGCGACATCCAACAGTGCATCGATATCAATTGCATCAACATCCAGTGCATCGTCATTTGATTCCGAAGGTGTCGTCACTGATGTCATCTCAGTATTAGCTGCTTTTTGTGATGAGTTATCAGTAATCTCAGAAGGGTTTGATTTGACTGAAGCGTTTGAAACGTTGTTGGACACGGGCAGATACCTGCATAAATAGGAGAAAATAAAACGCGATACTGCGTCTTAATAAAATGAAAAAGGAGAACAATAATAAAGCAATTATAACAATTTCACGAAATGAAATGGGTAAGACTTTAATGCAAGCAAAACCTTATAAAAAAGAGCGGTTTTGCATGGCTTGACCCAGCGTCATACTATCTAGATACTCAAGCTCGCCGCCCATCGGTACCCCTTGTGCCAAACGTGTGACTTTATTGACATGACGACTGACCGCCTCGCTAATAAAATGTGCGGTGGTCTGGCCTTCAACCGTCGTACCTGTCGCCAGTATAATCTCTTCAATAGGCTCTTGCTTGACTCGCCATACCAGCTGATCAATATTTAAGTCATCTGCACTGATTCCATCAATCGGGGATAAGTGTCCGCCAAGCACAAAATAGCGACCACGATACCCTGCCGTTTGCTCGATTGCCATCACATCTGCTGCTGTCTCGACCACGCATAGCAAACTGTCATCACGTCTAGGGTCTTGGCATAGAGGACACACCGCTTCATCACTAAAGCTATGACAGCGCTGACATTCAACGATATCGCGCATAGCTTCATCTAGTGCTTGGGCAAGCGCCATGCCTTGCGGACGTTTTTTACTAAGCAAATGTAGTGCCATTCGTTGGGCACTTTTTTGACCGACGCCTGGCAATATACGCAGCTGTTTGACCAGCTGATCAAATTTGGCTGTAAGCAAAGTAGCTTCCTTTAGTTGATTTTATTTAACTAAATTTATAAATCGTAGCTATAAAAATGGGGTCGTATCGTGTCGATAACAACCCCATTTTTGTGTTCAGTCTAAAGTATTTAATGCTTAGAACATACCTTGCATACCTGGTGGTAGACCCATACCTGAGGTCGCGCCAGCCATGGTTTCTTCGTATAGCTCATCCGCTTGACGCACCGCATCATTGATAGCAGCAGCGATAAGATCTTCGATCATATCTGGCTCATCTTCTAGCAGACTTGGATCGATGGTCAAACGCTTGACCACATGGCGACCAGTCATGGTGACTTTAACCAGACCACTGCCCGCTTCTGCTTGCACTTCTTTGTTCGCAAGCTCTTTCTTAGCATTTTCAACGTTTGCTTCTACTTTCTTTTGCATCGTTTGTGCTTGTTGCATCAATGCTTGAATGTTCATAGCTGCCTCTTTGTCTTATAATAATAAATGGGATAATTTAAAGTTTAAAATAAAATACTGACGGCATTATACCGCTATCTTTACAAACTGTCTAAACCACGCGCCAAATCTTTGATAATATCTTCGACATCTTCCAAACCGACTGATAGACGAATCAGACCGTCTTTCACGCCAGCTTCAGCACGAGCCTCAGGGGTGAGACGGAAATGCGTGGTCGTCGCAGGATGGGTAATCGTGGTTTTAGCATCGCCCAAATTATTGGTGATGGAGACCATTTGAGTCGAGTCAATCACATGCCAAGCCGCTTCTTTTGTATCGCGGCTGTCAGATGCTTTGACTTCAAAACCCATGATAGCACCGTAACCGGCTTTCATATGATGCTGATGGGTGGCAAGCTCGTGTGCAGGATGGTCACTTAGGCCAGAGAAATGCACCGTACTAACGTTAGGATGATTGACCAAAAATTCTGCGACTTGATTGGCATTGTTACAATGCGCTTGCATTCGGAGTTTTAGCGTTTCAAGCCCCTTGGTAAATACCCAAGCATTAAACGGACTCATGCTGATACCGCCTGAGCGTACCACCGTGAACGCTTCTTGCATCAATTTGTCACTACCAACCAACGCTCCGCCAAGTACTCGGCCCTGACCATCCAAATATTTGGTTGCAGAGTGAATAACCACGTCTGCACCCAAATCTAGAGGACGCTGCAATGCTGGCGTGGCAAAGCAGTTATCAACGACCAGTAGTATGTCATTGGCTTTGCACAGCTCGCTCAAATAACCGATATCACAAATCTGCGCCAATGGATTACTTGGACTTTCACAATAGATCACTTTGGTATTTGGTTGAACGGCATTGGTCCATGCATCATTGTCAAAGCAATCAACATAGCTAACTTCAACACCAAACTTGGCCATATAGTTGTTAAACAGACCGATAGACGAGCCAAATAACTGATTGGCAGCGAGCAGATGGTCGCCCGCTTTTAGGTATGCCAAGCACATGGTTAGGATTGCACCCATACCAGAGGCCGTTGCAACCGCACGCTCTCCGTTTTCTAGCGCAGCGAGACGACGCTCAAAAGTACGGACGCTTGGGTTGGTATGACGAGAGTAAACGTTTCCTGTCTTTGTACCGTCAAAATGTGCCGCAGCATCAGCTGCTGATTGATAAACATAAGAGCTTGTCGTAAAAATCGGCTCTGAATGCTCGCCCTCGTCGGTACGGTGTTGACCTGCCCGCACAGCGATGGTTTGCATACCGTAATCTAATCCTAAATCTAAGGCATCGTTACGCCAGTTTGGATCTAACCCATCGTTTGAGTTTTTTTGGTTCAAATTATTCTCATCTTTCGTTTGCGACTGACTCATAGACGTTCCGTTGCTTTGTTTTGGTTGGTATAAAAGGACTGCTTATTTTTTTGATTATTAAGCAAATTCATCAGCGTTATCATAACATGCCGACTTATTCCACACATCTGGTTTCAGATAACATCTAATTATTAATTTTGCCTATTAAAATAACTGGATGTTCAATATGACAGCCATTATGCAGACTTAACCGACAATAAATCACGATAAAATCAATCGTCAAACCTAACAAAAATAACGTATTTATAATAGGCAGATATGCTAACAGCTGCTAAGCTTAGCGACGATTTGAATTTTGGCGTTGGTGATATTTTTATAGACCGTCCAATCAATGCTATCATCCTTAAAAATAGATGAACAATTTCAGCAAATTACTTATCCATTCATTTTATTTATCAGTATATTTAGGCTCATCAAGGTAAATTCGTTATGTCGATGTTCAGTATAGAACCAAGCAGCTTATCGTTGAGTCTGACACTTGGGCTGACTTTAGGTCTGAGCGCTTGCCAGAGCCTACCCAAACAGCCACATCTACCTGAGAGCCAAGCGCTATCAGCGCGAGTCAATGCTTTATACCAACAAGAAGACAGCCCAAAGATTGAGCAAAATACAGCGACTACAACCAACAATACTGATCTAGTGGCCGCTGTTAGTGCGCAGAATGAAATTCATCCTGATTTGTCAGGCTATCATCCGATCGTCACTGGGGCAAATGCGTTTGCCGCCCGTAGTATGTTAACAGGTATGGCCACGCGCAATATCGATGCGCAGTATTATATTTGGCATAATGATCAGGCTGGCCAACTGCTATTAAAAGACTTGTGGGAAGCGGCTGAGCGCGGTGTGATCGTGCGTTTGTTGTTGGATGATTTTAATAACAGTGCAAAGTTTGATCAGCACCTATTACGTTTTGCAAGCCACCCTAATATCGCGGTGCGTATCATCAACCCATTAATGCATCGTAAATTTTCAACATTGAACTACGTCACAGGTTTGCCGCGTATCAATCGCCGTATGCACAATAAAAGCATGACGTTTGATAAACAGATTACCATTATCGGCGGACGTAATATCGGTAATGAGTACCTGAGTAACGATCAAAGCAGCCAGTTTGCGGATTTGGATGTTTTACTGATTGGTAAAGTCGTCGCAGACATTGATAATAGCTTTGCCAGTTACTGGTCATCGCCGCTGTCGTTTGACATCGAAACTTTAGCCAAGTTCGACGATGACGTCACGCCTGATTTTTTGAAGGCATTAGACAAGCTGGGTATAGATGAGGAAAATAACGAAGGCAGTAGCTTGACGGTTTATAAAGCCGCCATCAAAGACTCGACGATAGACACTGATCTGATCAACAAACGCGTGCCGTTTCGTTGGACAGACATGCAGTTTTTGAGTGACGATGTTGGCAAGCTGTCCAAAAGCGTCTCATCTGAGACCAACTTGGTGCATCAACTGCGTACGTTACTCGGTAGCCCAACCAAAAAGCTGACCATCATCTCGTCTTATTTTGTCCCGACCAAAGATGGGGTCGATACTTTGGTGAAGCTCGCCGAATCTGGCGTTGATATCAAAATATTAACCAACTCATTTGATGCAACCGACGTGACCGCTGTTCATTCTGGTTATAGTCAATGGCGCCCTAGCCTGCTGCGGTCAGGCGTAAAAATATACGAGCTAAAATCAACGGCAGCTGAAGAAAAACGTGACAATAAACTCTGGCGTGCACGCAGTCAGTCATCAACCAGCCTACATGCAAAAACGTTTGCGGTAGACGACTATCAAGTGTTTATCGGTTCCTACAACGTTGACCCTCGCTCTGCCAATATCAATACTGAAATGGGTGTAATCATCAATGATGATGAGTTGGCAAGACAGCTGCACGGGGCGCTGAGTGATGATTTACTAAACCAAGCTTATGAAGTTAAGCTGCTAGACAACGGTAGCTTGGAGTGGCACACCATGGAAGATGGCAAAGAAGTCGTTTACGAGTCAGAGCCACGGGTCGATATGAGTGATCATATCTGGCTTACTATTATGTCTTGGTTACCCATTGACTGGCTACTGTAATATGTAAACTCTTTTCTAAATAGTCCCTAAAATTGCAGGATGTGCAGTTTTGCTTTTGTTAAAAGCCAAATCCTGTAATCAAAGTTCTTATTACAATACACAAAATTACTGTTCCGGCGAATCATTGTTTATATACTTTGATTTGCCGGTTTTTATCATGGCCGATTATCTAAACGATGATCGTCTTAATGACCACTTTACTCCGTGGATGCGTGATCTATTATGCCGACTCGTTCTCAATACGCCCTGATGTCTAAAAAAGACAAAAATACAGTCATATTCGTAAGCTTTATCAGCGCTGTAATCTTTTTTGATTTCTTGATTTATTTGTACATTGCAGACATTGTCTCATCTGCTATTTTCCCCGCTAATAACGATCCTACGGTTGCTAAGCTGCAAGGAATGGGGCTGTTTGTCATTGGTTACTTGGCTCGGCCATTTGGTGGTATTCTGTTCGGGCGTTATGGTGATCTCAAAGGTCGAAAGCCGACCTTTTTCCTGAGCATAATCGTTACGGCAGGTAGCTTGCTCGCAATGGCGTGTCTGCCTACTTATGCGCAGTGGGGTGCGCTTGCACCTGCGTTATTCATATTGCTGAGAATCATACAAGGTATGGCATTTGGTCTTTACGCACCGCTATCTTGGGTATTTGTGGCGGAGCATGTCCCTCGGCAGTATTTGTCAGTGGCTTGTAGCTACGTTACGGCTAGCTTTTTGGTAGGTGTACTGTTCTCTAATGCGTTTTTTCTGTGGCTGACTGACTTTATGACCACCGTACAGCTGACTGATTATGGCTGGCGTTTGCCGTTTTTTGTTGGCGCCTTACTAACCTGTCTGCCATTGTTGGTATGGCGATTGGTTAAAGAGACTCCGTTTTTCTTGGCGTTAGATAAGCCAAAAACTGGTAAGAATCTAGGTAGACCATTTACGGTATTATTCAAGCGCTGCAAACATTCTATCTTTGTCAGTATGGTACTGACTATAGTGATATCAAGTATCACCTCCGTCATTGTCCTACTACTGCCAGAACTAATAGAAATCAACTTTACTTTAGACAGTGATTTGTTTAGCTTTTCTCATAGCTTGGGCATCGTATTTATGATTCTTGGCTGTGTCTTTTATGGCATGATCTCGACCCATGAGAACTTTGGTAAAATTTTGGTCATTGGTTCTGTTTTACTTATCGCTCAAACACTGGCGTTCTTTTATCATCTGCAGGCGGGTGGCGACTATATATTAATCATGTATGCATTGCTAGGGTTCTGTGCCGGTATCGTGGGCATGATCCCTGCCATTTTAGTGCAGCTATTTCCGACCAATGTACGTCTCACCGGCATTTCTTTTTGTTATAATATTACCTACGGTATCGTGGGTGTGCTGATACCCTTTGGTCTTGGTTACGCCACGACACTCATCAGTTTCTCGCCAGCGCTATATATTGCCTTTGTGGGCTCTATCGGTATTATTATGGGGCTTTATTTCTATAATTTGCCTGAATTCAAAAAGATTGATCATGTTATTTTATAAATAATAGATCAGTCACTAATTCGAACGATGTTTAAAACTAAGGTGCAATGAGATATCTCATTGCACCTTATCCATTTGTTTAAGACACAGATATTAAGGCTTGATAACCATGGTTGATATGACCAACAAACGCCTCTCTGTTGCGCCAATGATTGATAGTATCAACCAATCACTTTAAGGCTTTACAGACAAACGCTTTCAGGTTTTTTGTTTTAACTCATGGTACGAATATGGTACGACAACTCACTCAAAACCTAGACAATAAAAAACGCCCCACCAAATTAATGATGGGGCACAGGGTAAACCTATTCAAATGCTACCAACCTTCTTTTTTGGCCTTTGCATAAGCGGCTGCTAGTTTTTGGTCGTACTTGTTGATAGCGTAATTACTGCCATTGTAGCCTTTTGCAAATCCAGCCCAATCATGACGCTGCAATTCATCGACCAGATAATTTACTTTGATGTATCGACACATAGCATCAAGCTGTTTTGCCTCGCTCTCATACATGGCATCAATAAAGGCTTTCAGTGATGGATAGCCTAGACTTTCATAATTGAAGCCCATTACTTGACCTAAACCCCATGAGGCTGACAAGTGGGCTGCTTCCCAATGCAATGATTCTGCAATCGCTAGTTTTTCATACTGGGACCGCGCGTTGTAATCCCCTGGTGACTGATGGCAAATATCAGGGAATAGTGCGCTAAGCTGATCGCGCTTGGTAAAGTAATTCGCTTCACCTAGATATTTCCACATTTTGTGACGTTCAAATAAGATGGTTGGTCTGCCCTCATCATCAAAACCGCTTGAGCGAGCTTCAACATCAATAACCGTTTTTAGTGTCGCAGGTTCTACGCCTAGACCTTTTGCAGCAGTGATAATATCAGAGCGGCCTAGTTTTGGCTTGTTTTTTGTGCAGCCATCCGCTTTAGTTAATACGTTGACAGCTTTTCCTGTATTGGCAATCATACTCTCAACGGCTCGAAGTGAACCACCGCCAAAATCCCCGTCAATCTTGCCATGGTAAAACCCTGCATTAGATAACGCTGTCTGCGCTTGTACTACATGACCGTAAGCCATTTTTACCCCCAAAAAAACCTCAATTAAGCGGCTAAGTTATTTCGGCAACCATTTTTTAATCTTGCGTTTGATGCCCTCGAAAAACATCACGATAGTCTCGACAATGCTATCTATGAGTGTTGATGTTAGGACGTTAAGCAGTGACTTAAAAAACTTAGGTGCGCTTTGTTTGATTTCCTCAATTAAAAACTGACCAGTTAGACCGATGCCGCCACCAATGGCAGCATGGACTGTGACAAACTCCATTCCTTTAGTTACAGCTAGATATTCAGATAGTGCGCTAGCGATGAGCATTGACAGCATTGTGAACAAGATTGCTATTCTAATGCCGTAACGCTCGACCGGATTCATAGCTAGCGATCCGATTAGGCAGCCGCATATAGCCGCCAATATTTGAAGTAAAGGCGACTGTAAAAGTAAATTTACAATTTCCACCTTTACCCCTCATTGGCTAATTCGTCTGCTACGATTCGAACTGTTTTCATTCGCTTGACTGACGCTAGTAAGCACATAACGCCATGTAAGAAGTAGATTGGAACGGCTGTGGATAATGGAGGGTAATCACTTGCAAAGATGCCTGACAGCGCGATAAACACCACTGACGACAATGCTAGTCCTATTGCTGACCGCCTATCTGAGCGTAAAGACTTCTTAACGAGTGCGAACCAACAGCCAGTGCCGAGAATAAACATTGCTATCCATACCCATATTGAGGACACGTAAGTAAAACCGCGATATGGGTGCTGCAAGATAATGTCGGCCGCGCCAATGATAAAGATGATCGAGAATGACCAAAGCATACCGACGTTTGCAACTTCAACTGGCCTTACACTATTTGCTGTTGGAAATATCCAATCTATCAACTCGTCAAACTTAAAAAAATAGCGGCCTATCAAGCCGCATTGATTACTAGGCATAACGCCCCCTCAAATTTTAGTCGTAAAAAAACCACTCATCGAGTGGCTAGTAACCTGCGATTGCTTTACTGTCTTGTAGTTGTTGCAGCAATGACATTAAAGCGTTTTCTTGATTTTCGGCAACTTGTACCGGCACTGATGTACCGCCAAGCCTTAAATTAACGTCAATGGTTTTCGTTGACCGCGGCTGACTATCAAAGCGCCCATACTCTTGCGTTGTGATCTGCGCTGTTGCGGTTCTTGCCGCTTCATAATTATCACGTTGCCTGTCATTTTGGCGCGCTTTCTCTGCAATTTCGGCAAGATAAACTGTCGCTGATTTGAATTTGTCCAGATCAGCTGTTGTCATTATTTGACCTTCTTGGAAGCCTTGCAGCGTGCCAAAGTCGAGCTTGCCACTAGATGTGCCTTGTTTTGCGTACAGCTTACGCGCTTCCTCAATAGCTTGAGCTTCTGATAATCCTTGCGATTTCAAAAAGTTTTCAACGCCTAACCTGGTGCCAAACTGATCACCAATAGCCGGCGCTTCTTCTTTGCCGTAAATTCGCAAGTTTTGCATCGTCGTGCGCTCATTCTCGACCGCTTGCGCTTCTTTGACCGCTTTAATCTTAGCTTGCAACTTATCATAAGCGGATGACGCATCATTAGCGGCGCGTACCATGCTATTTCCTGCACTGCCTGCGCTGCTCGATATGCCGTCGTATGCTGTACGGATACCATGGACTGAGCGAGTGACATTATCGTTTGCGGCCTTAGCCTGTCCCATCTTTTCAAATGTGACACGGCCTGTTTCATCAACTGCGACTGTTAACCCTCGCTGCGCTGCTTCAGCCTTTAACTGCGCCGTCACCACATCGCCATTAGCTGCTACTGCTGCCTTGGCGTACTTCTTAAATCCGTCTGCAAGCTGACCTGCGGTGGCTTCACCGTCTTTGACGATGATACCGTAAGCCTGCGTATATGCCTCTGCCTGTTTCGCTGCCTCAGCGCGTGTCGTCAGACCTAAAACTTTGTAGGCCTCATTGACTGAGTTAACACCATCTGTCAATGCGTCAAGGCGCTCATTAGCCAAGTCAAGACCCGCTGCCAAGTCTTCACCTGTAAGCTGCCCTTGCTTGCCTAAATCTTCCCACATTAAGATAATATCTTGCAGCTCGTCAGTGTTTTTAGCCTTATTGGTCATGTCATTCAAGGCAGCAAACAGCACCTCACCTGTTTGATAACCTGCATCAGTCAGAACATCGAAACTATCTGATAGCTCTAGCACCGATGCTTTTGCATCTGCATAACCTTGCGTAATGCCAACACTTAGCGAGTCAGCAAGCTCACGATAGGTTTTATCTAAAGCTTTTGCTGCACCCTGCGCTGATGCTGACGCTGCTTGCTCATCAGTCATTTTTTCGACAATAGCCTTACCTGTCTCACCGATAGCAACTGTCAGATTGCGTTCTGCTGCCTCTGCTTGTAGCGCTCCCAATGCTGACTCACCGTAAGCTGTTATCTGAGCATTAGCCATTTTGGTAAAAGCACCCTCTACAGCGTCGGCTGACGCCGTACCACTTGCTGTCATTGTGTCATAAGCGTCTGTTGCTGCCTTAGCCGCAGCGCCCATTCTGTCTTGAGCTGACATGGCTGCATCATCAAGCGCTGCTTTAGCGGATGACGTGAAGTCTAATATTGCTTGGTCTGCTTTAGCGTAGGAGCTTGTTGCTGCCTCATCCAAACGATCAGCAAAATCCTTTAAAGATTGAGCTGCTTCGCCAAATGTAAGCATTGATAACCCGCGAGCTAGTACAGCCACAAAATTTGCAGCTACACCAGAAACAACATTTAGGGCAATACCAATAGTCTCAAATCCATCATTGATAGCGCCAAGTACAATGCTTACACCCTGCATAGCTCTTGTGATAAGACCTACTTTTTCTTCTGCTGTTTCCGAGCTGTTAGTAATTGCACCAATCCAATCATTAATCTGATTGTATGTATCGACAATCGTTTTCCATAATGTGCCAACCGTGGTTATCAGCTGATTGAATATTTGGTTAACAGCCGCAACTGTTGATGGGTCCATATTGCTTAGACTATCACTGACTGAGTTGACGGCATTAGCTAGTAACGAGGATTGATTTACCGACTTATCCATCTCACCGACAAACTCAAAAATTTGGTTTTTAGCTACCTGCAAAGCATTGCCAACCGTATTAGGCAGTGAACCAAACTCGCTCGCAATCGCCTCTCCTTGCGACTGCACTGCATTAATGACGACCTCTGATGTTAGCTTGCCATCTTGTGCCAATGCTCGTAATTCACCACGAGTCACGCCTAAACCGTCAGCCATAGCCTGAGCTAAGCGTGGGGCCTGCTCCATGATGGAGTTAAATTCCTCACCACGGACCACACCTGACTGCAAACCTTGGATCAACTGAGTGATTGCAGCGTCAGCACTGGCAGCACTACCACCAGATAGCTGAATAGCCTCGTTAATGGTGCGAGTGATTTCCAATACTTGCGATTGCGCTAATCCTAACTCTTCACCTGCCTGTGATATTCGGGCAAATAATTCACCCGTGCTTTCAATATTACTAAATGTCTCATTAGCAATCTGTTTAACGCCTTCAAAGCCTGTGACAAAAGCAGCACCCTCACCAGTCGCTAATTTAACGCGAGCCTCTAGTGTTTTAAATGCGTCCGACACTTCGATAATCTCAGCGACACCAATACCAAGGCCTGCTGCTGCCAATAGACCTTGCAATCCGCCAAATGCGCCTTTTAGCTTATCAACACCACCACTTAGACCTCCTGTGCTGGTATCTGTCCGTCTTATCGTGTCATCAACACCGTTCAGCTCATTCTCTAGCCGTCTGATCTGCTCCTCGGCTGCGCGCGTCGCTCGCTCAATCTCAGCAGCGGGGCGACCACTATTGTTCTGAAAATCTACCAATGCTCGACTGATGCTATCAATCTCACCACGTATCGTCTCAGGCACTCGGATGTTAGCCATACGATAGAGGGAATTACGTGCATTGTCAGCGGTCGTGCTAGCTCTATTCATTGCGCCTGACAGCTCGTTTGCTAAACTAACACTGGCGCTGCGAGCTTCGTTTAATTCAGTCTCTAAACGGTTCACGTTGGCTGCTGCTTGTTCTAAATCTTGAGGCGACGCCCCTGTTTGGCTTAATCGTACTGCCTCAGCTCTAGCAACTTCTAACTGTCTGCCAAGGCGGGTAACTTGGAGCGCAGATGCCTGCATAGCCGCCTCGACCTGCTCGCCTGATATGTTGGCACCGGCACCCATCTGGCGTAGCTGGTCGGCTGTGGCGCGAATCTCACTTGTTAAACGACTGGCATCAACATTGGCAAGCCCTGCTAGCATCGTAGTAGCTCGCTCAGTATCAGTATTCATTTGTGCTACATTACGCTGCACGGATTGGGCGTATTGCGTAAACTTATCACGCGCTTGATTGATGCCGTTGTTAAACTGCTCATTGAGCACACGCAACTGCACGTTAAAATCTAAATCACCTGCCATATGGCGCACCTCAAATTATAGGCATAAAAAAGCCCACCAATTAGGTGAGCTTGTTGATTTATTCGTTGTTTATTTAAAGGCGCTTGCCCTATCAGGCTTTGGCAGCTTGCCACTCTTGATGTTTCGTTCGCTAATGTGGTAGCGGTTTAAGCTATCACAATCGATAAAGACAACTGGTGTTTTACCTGGCTTACTTTTGTTTTCAGATAGTCCAGCATAGTGTACAACCTCATTTGGTGCTTTTCTGCCAACCAAATGCACTGCTTTATCTAGCAATTGATTGATACGCTCAAAACCATCATCGCCCCAAACCTTGTGAGCTGTTGGCCATTCTTTTAGCGTCATGTAATTTATATCAGTCATAATTTACGTCCATATTTGTGTATTTAATCAATCGGTACACTTTTTGACTAACTCATAATATTTAGCGTGCGCCTCATACTTACCAATAACATCTTGTGTGATACTGGCATCAGGGTCTGCCATGAATTTTAAGTACCCTGCAAGCTCTGAATCCATACCTACCAATAAATTCGCTTGCGCCCTTGTAAGGCATGGCGTTACAACAAGTTTATCTGCCTCACGCCTTAATGCTTGCATATCTTGAACCACGTTAGATAGTGCTATCCTTGATGTTCTGCTCGCCACTATACTAGCATCGTTCCATCGATCCATAACATCATCAAGCTTAGCTCTATCCTCTTTCTGCGCATTAAAATCTTGGTATTCAACACCAACTTCCGGCTGAGATTCTTTAGCTGTTATTATCTCTTGCGCGGCAACAGGCATGCTCTCTAATTCCTCACGATCTTGTTGAATTTGAGTATTTCTTGCTTGATCTATCTCTCGAATTTTAATTTGATTGCGCAAAGCCTCAGTCTCAGCCATACGCACAGCCCTAGCCTTCTCGGATTGGGCGCTACTATAGTAATTAAAGCCTATCAAAGCCAATAAAAATACAGCTGCGATAATTACTATTTTTTTAATATCCATAACAATCACCAAAATTATATTTACTCAATCTTAGTTGATTGTTCTTTGTTACGCTAGTCTTTCATAAACTCTTTCCAGCCTTTCGCGTCTGCCTGCGATACTCGCATAGCGATAGCCATATCTTTGATGTTTTGCTGATGAGCTTTAGCAAATGCTTTAGATAGCCCCCACCATTCACCAAACGCCATATCTAAGACATCGTGCTCTCTGAGTCCGATTTTGTAGAATGGTAGTAAGCTGTCGAACCAAGTAACGCTAACTGCGCCCCTAGACTTTTTAGGGGCATGAAAATCTGACGCATAAAAAAATCGCCACTATGGGCGACGACCTCCTGCATCACTTGCAGCATCTCAAGCGGCTCAAGCTCTCGGTAAAAGGTAGGCGTTTGGTCTGTTAGTACCGATGCTAATATGACCGTTTCATCTGTATAGCTGCCAATCAGTGCTAATAGCTCGCTCTCAGGCAGTCCTTTATTTGCTTTTACGATACGCTCAAACTCAGCCACGAATGGTGTAAAGCCCCGTGTCACTTCGTTTAAATTTTTAACTTTGACGCGCTTGATAGCAATATCGGTATCAGCGACGCGGATCACTTTCTCTGTATTGTCTGTCATACTTCAATCTCCACGAATGGCAAGTCAGGCGCTTCACTGACTATCTGACCATCCCTGATAAATACCTTTGTTTGCAGCTCGTAAGCTGCGCTTGATTGCACGATAGTGTTACCACCGCCCTGCATGGTGACGGTATAGTTTGAGCCGTTACGGTCAATGACGGTCGCCAATTGCTTAGCCCCCTGCTCAGTGACACCTTTGAATAACTGCCATAAATTACCGCTAGCCACTGACGACCTCCTTATCAAAATGACGCTCAAAATCTGTGATCTGCTCAACCTCAAGTGCTCGGTTGTTATTAAGTCTGCCAGTAATATTTGTTCCTCTGACCATACCTACCCACGACTCGCCATCATTAACACCAACAAGTGTCGATGGCAGCAAAACACCAAAATCGCTATGCAACGGCATTGAGATACCGATGTTACCAATATCGCCTGTGTCGCTCAGTATTGCCTCACCACGGCTAATAGCGGCCGCTGTGTCGGTCATTAAGTCGCTAGTGACCATAGGCGGCTGATAACCTCCGCTTGTGCCTGTGCGCTTGATTAGAGCGCCGATACCGTTATCATTCTCTCCGTATATCGTTACCCCATTATAAGCGGGTTTATTGACACGGCCACGGCTGCGGCTGGTGATAAGCGACATCGGTAGCTCGATGCTCGGTGTCTGCGCTGCCCACTCCCAACTTGGTACTGGATAGTGTGCGAGTACGTGCAATACATCAGCACTCATATCAGCATTGATAAAGCCACCTGCTGCCTCGGCTATCCACTGCAACGAGTTGATAGGCGTCTTGTTTGAGTAGCTATAAGCGTTAGCCGGTACATTCCAGCCATTGACCCCTGCAAGCTGCCAATCAAGTGTAAAGCCACTAGGTACACCAAAGCGGTTTAACTCGTCCTCTGCAATCTGTCTTGCGCTCATAGCTGTGTCGTACTTAAAGCCACGTTGAGCTGAATACGGACTCGCTAACAGCATAGCGCGTGACTTACCTTTAATCGTCAATGAGCTTTCGCCAAATGACGCGCTATCATCACAACTATCTAAGATAAATCTCCATAGATTGCCGTTACAAACGAAATCAACGCCTATCTGCTGCTCTCGTGCCGTATCGACCTTTGATAGCTCAGACAGTGGTACAGTCGCACTGAATGACCATGTATAGCTGTTACTATCAACACCCACGCTAAAGCCTAATAGCTTAATCTCACGCCCATCATCGGAGCGCGTTAGAGCTACGCTGTTTGTCACAAATATAACTCCCTTATTATACGCCTCGCCTTTTTCGCCGATTAGCAGATTGAGTAACGCGGTAGCGCTTAGCGTAGTATTTGCGCTGACTGCGATAGATGACGCTTTACCAAACACTTTAGGCTGACACAGCGTTATATCCAAATCTGGATTTACCGCCAGCGTCTTGCGCCTACATGGCCTTGTCTCCATCGCATCGGCATCGGCTGCTGATAGCTCCAGCACCCCACGAGGCATGGTCAGAGGCATTGCTAGACTGCTAGACGCACCCCTGTCAGCAATGCGCCTGTGCATCGGTAACGCTAATTCGTCATTGTAAACATAGTGACGTAAAGCACCGCTACCGCACTCCCAGCCTGCAATGACTTGCTCTTTGAGTATGACGGTCTGAGACAGCGGCGGCGGTACATAACGTAATTTGCTAAATGGCAGCCTTGCTGTTTCGATTAAAAAATCGGTACGGGTATTTAATAAACGGCTGTATTCGTTATATGAGCTTAGTTTGTCTGTCACTAGCTCGGCGTATTCCGCACCTAATGTGCGCTCGATTTGACGCTTGAGCATCGCCTCAAAGCTGTACCACTGTCCTTGACCAATCAGCTTTGATTGCTCATATTGTAGCTGTGACTTGCTAGCAATAAATGCTTGGTATTCCGCGCCTTGCTTACTGCTATCGCCTATCAGTTTTGATTGCTCAAAAGATACCTGACTACTTGAGTGTAATTGCTCGTTACCCTCAAATTGCGCCTGATTGTCAGTGCTTATCAATCTCGATTGCTGCCAGTCTGCTGTTGTATTGCTGACTAGCTGCTCGTTACCCTCAAACTGCCCGCCTCTATCAATGCCCTGTAGTTTTGCATCTTGCATGTCGCTAGATGCGTCAGCAATCAGCCCTCTAAACACATTCGCGTCATAATCGACAGTCGCGCTTGCGGTAGCGTTTAGATCGCAATGAGCAATAACCGATACGCTGACCTCAACGACCTCCGCTGTCATAGTTGCTGACGCAGTAGGCGTTATGTCTGCTACTGCTGCGATAGCGACCGACACATCGTCACTGACTGGCGGTATCACTGGCGGCACATAACCGCCCGTGGTTGTGCCAAGTTTGCGCGTCAGTCCTAGTGGTAGCGCACTCGCTGGCGGTTGGTTGCTTATACGCTCAGATAGCGGCAACGGTAGCGCATTGGCTGTCACATATACCAGCGGTACATACGTGCCAAGCGTCCGGTCGAGCGACATATACAGCGCATTAGCTGCTGGCTGCTCACTGATTTTACGCTCAAGCGGTAGCGGCAGTGCGTCAGCATACACGTATTTAAGGCGCGGCAGGTCGCCCAGCTTGCGCTCAAGCGGTAGCTCTAGCGCACTACTAACACGATTAGCGCTAATGACACGCTCAAGCTGTAATTTTAATGAGCTTGCCATATATCCGCCTTAGTTAGTTTGCCATGACAGCCGCAGCGCTTGCTGCTCAGCAATTGTCAAATCATCCGATGGGGTCAAGTAATCCCACACAAAAGGCTCATACTCGCGTTTGTAGTCGCGCACCATGACTAGATATTTTTTGTTGGGGTCTAGCCCCATAAATAAGTAGTGACCGTTTTTAAGTGATGTTACGATTTGCTCGACTACCATTGTGTTGGCATTGAGCAACCAAATTTTACGTGATGCAGGTTTGCCTTGTACCGTAACAATGCCGTCTCCGCTACCTGCGATATAGCCTGCACTAAGCTGCCCATAATAAATACCAATTATCATTAGTAGCTCCATGTATCAGCATTAATATATAGGTTGCTGCTAGACCTACCCCCAGTAGCGTGTACCACCATGTTTGACGAGGTGTCTACAACAGCGGTTACCACATCAAAATTATTAGCTGTTGCTGTGCTTAAAGGCGCATATACACTAGGCAACAGGTACAAATCGCCCTCTGCTACAATAAATATCGGCGTTAAGTGTGGCGATGTGGTTTTTGACACTAGACTATCTGACATGCTATTAACATCAACAGTAAGCACGGTGTTTGCCCCCAAAAGTATCTTGCCAGACACATACCTATTTGTAGCTTTATCAACAGTATTGTTTAAACTCCTAGAAAAAATGTCAGAGTAAGCGCCATCGTTATTTGCGCCACCTGTATGTTGTAGATAAACGGCGTCCTGTCCAGCTACAGCGTTTTGTAAGTCGCCCACATAAAAATATGCCCCTGTTTTAGTGGGGTTGCCATCGGAGAATCTTTGATCGCAAAAAAACCAAAAACCCCTAGGTGTTGCCACGAGCAGCCACTTGCCTGTTGAGTTTGCTTTTGCGTACTTAAACGCTGTTGCACACTGCAATTTTAGGTCGCCAGTGTTTGCATCAGTCATATTAAGATAGACCTGAGACGCCATCTCTGTACCAGTATCAGCCGCGCATCGTAGATAAAAATCAGTATGAGGCCCAACGTCTGGTCGAAAAACTTTAATGCCTGTTGCTGTATCTTCGAAAGGCATTGTCCAACCCGCAGGCTCTTTTGTCCCATATCCCACAGCCAGACAAGCTTTAAAAATAGTAGCGACACAACCTGCTGTTTTATCTAACGCAGGTGCGCCAGCATCATCCCACTTATAAACTTTAACTGGCAAAATTTCTGGTGTTAATAAACTCATTTTTTATCCCTATTTATTTAGTACAAACTCATACGGCCCATGACTGACAGGCTCGCACCCATCGGCAACGTAAGTAATACCTGCTATTAAATTAGTATCGTAAATAAACGACCAATTACCAGCCCTATCGGGTATCGACTTACCTAAGAACTTCCCGTCCTTCCATCGAAAAATCAAAATATAATCAATCGCTGTGCCGTCATAGCGTTTAGCCCTGCCTGTGATTGTTGCCATATCAGATACCTATTGTTAGCGCTGTCAGCGTGACATAGCCACCCTGATACACTTGCGACTTATCAAGCGTGATCTCTGTTGCTACATCAAGCTCAGCGATTAACGTGCCGCTTGCATCTAAAATCTTGGCCGCTGTTGGCACACCTGACGCGATAGCCATGACCTTTGGCGGCACTTTAAACGTCATGACAGCATTAGCGATAGACTCTTGCACCGGATTAAGTAAAGAAAACTCAGCAGCCAACGTCTCGCCTATAAACAAAGAGAGCACTGAGTTAGTGCCCTCGTTTAACTTGTCAGCAATCCCTTGCAAAGCGGCGTTTTTTGCATCGACACTTAATATCATGAATCACCTCGCTCGCGGTCGATGTTTGCGTGGTAACCAATAGTAAAATCATAGTTATCTTTACTACTGCCCTGATGCTGCTGGATAGCGTTGCCAATCCATATAGGATATTTAGCAGCAGCGGTATTGAATCTGACTGCGTTAGCAGCAGACCAACCACCACCCCATGCTGCTGCTGGTATCGTGAAATACGGATAGCCAGTCATAGGGTTAATTGGCGCTGTCAAAGTGGTCGGTGAGCCTGAGCCAATCTCACCGACTGTTTGGCCAATAATGCGGAACGCTGTTTGACTGGTAAACACCAGCGCCCAACGCTCCTCGATAGCATCGCGGTTTGTCACCACGATGGGATTATTAGTAACTTGCAATTGTGACGTTGTAGCGTCACCAATTAGCGTGTCACTCCAAACACCATTGCCCCATGATTTTTGACTAAAAATATTGTAGTCTCTCGCTTGCATATCACCCATCAGCAACATAGTGCTAAATACAGCCGCATCTGTGTAGTCATGCGTTATTGGATTTAGTAAAGAGACCACGTTGCTATTTACTGACTCAACTTTAGCCAAATCCATAATGCGATATCTGACAGTTAGTGGAGACGTGTAAAAAGACATATCAAACATGCCATTCAAGGTCAAAGTGCCAGCGTCCAAATCAATATCAAGGTAGTCGCTATTTACTTTTGCTCCGTTTACGTCAACAACTGATATATCAGATAGGCGCTCAAATCCTAAGTCAAACGTGTCATTTGGCGCATTGGTCGGCAGCTCCATCAGCTTTAATTCGGTAATCGTAACGAGGTCGCCAATATCAACCAAGTCTACAAGGCCATCGTCAGGCAATCTTGTTAGGTTGACGCCTACTTTTTTACTATCCAGCGATACGCCAGATGGAGCAATACGAAGCTTGCTAGATGATAGCGTTACTTGCTCAGCACCAAAATTGGCAGCCAAGCCTAGTTTTGTGGCGCCGTAAAACTTCAAATCAGGGTCTTGGCGTGTAGCAAAAACAGTGGCAGGTTGTACGCTATTAGCAGCGCCACCAAAATCATAATCTAATTTTTCTTTAATTGTCATTGATGCCACGTAGTAGCTGGTAATATCTATCTGCACTTCCGTATAAGAGACGCTTAGGACTTTGACAAATTGATCGTACAAAACCGTACCGATTGGCGGACTTTGCACTTCGCCATCTGGCACTGGCTGCATTAACTGCGTTATCTTTATAACGTCGCCATTGGATACGAATTGGCCGTCAGTCTGTTTTATTAAAAACTGCAATACTCGCAGGCCTTTATAATTCTTGCCTTGATAAAGGATTTCGTAACCCTCTTGCGGTGTGGCGTACTTATAGACTTCCTCTTCAATATCGGTACGCTCGTCAGCAAAACGTGTGCCGGCAATCATAAATATTGACATATTGGGATTGCTTGGTACTTCTGTCACAACAAGCCTTGATGCTTGTAACAAATCATTGTTTGCGGTATTGACTGACGGGAAAACCTTGCGGAATCTAACACGGCCCTCTAGCGCGTCAATATCCGACACGTCAGGAAACAAGTTGTTAGATACGCCATCCACGACAGCAATACCCGTTGGCAGACCGCCACCATCAGGTGTATCAGCCATAATCTCTGACTTTAGTATCTCTAAATCGTTTTGAGTAATCGCCATGTCGTCATCCGTCAAATTTTAGGCATTAAAAAACCCACTGCGATGAGTGGGCTGTGGCTTGTTATGTATTAATTACTAGGTATCTCTAAAAACCTAAGCGTCACATTATAGTAATCGGTCAATTCTGGACTGGTCGTGTTCTTGACTGGCTTAGCTTCAATCGCCTCACCTGTTGTGTCAAACATCACCTTTACACGCTTTACTGTCCCATCGGCTAGATAGTCTAGCCAAAACGTAGCGCCCAGCTTGTCACGCTCAGATTTGAGAGCATTAACCGTTTCTCTAGTCAGTACGCCATGACTATCAGGTGCTTGCATCGTGTACGGTCTGCCGGCTTTACGCTCTGATTGCTCGACTATCATCGTACCGTCTAGCGCGTACTTGGTATTTGATACTACTGATGACCAATCATGCTCAGCATCAGGATATAAGCTATCAGACAAGATAATAACGTTACCCGTGACAATATTTGTCAGCTTAGTTTGTGCATTAGTACGCATAATCATTCCTTTTTATTTAATTAAGCCATCGACTCGCAATGACTTAGTTAAATAAAAACATTAAACCAAATCACTCTCAATTATCGTCAATCCCATATCGTCAAAAGCTGCCAGCGGCTCAAAGTCAATCGCACACATAATCTTAGCTGTACTTACTTTATCGCCCTGCTTATACATCACGACTTTATCTAGTGCTTGCTGTGCTGCTGTAACGTCTGCATTAACAGCATGAGTAGGTAGTGTGATATCAGTTAAGCTAACACCAAACAACCCCAAGACAACTGACTTAATCGCTGTTGAGCATACTGCGTACAAATTACCGTCTTTGTCCTGCCAATTAGCTGCTGCAAACGTCTTATCATCGTCTGAGCTTTCGCCTACGATTAACGCAAGTTGATTGGCTTGCGGCATTAAAGCTTCAGGCACAGCAAGGGTCATTCTGTGCGTGTAGTCACTCATGCAATACCTCCACATTTAGTTGATAGGTAATTTTCTATTTTTAGTAATTTATCTACACTGTAATCATCTAGTAGTATTGCACCGTAAATACTCCCTGAAAAATACTGACCAGTAAAGTTAGCTGAACCAAGCGTTACCCAAGTTGTTTGTGCCGTCGCATTAGGTGCAGTCGCCTTACTCTCAACCCCGTTTAATCGCCCAGCCGTATAACCGTTATCTCTAAAACCTGTGATAATGTGCTTGCTTGCAGCCACATAAGGAATTGTCACCTCATCACCATTAGGCACTAAACGAAAAAATGCTGAGTCCCTAAATACCCCCATTTTTGCGCTTCCGTTGCTACCGCCAAACATCAAACTATTGATGGGTCTATCGGTTCGCAAGGACGCGCTAATTGAGTTGTTATTTTTAAGCGTTACGGAAATGAGTAATTCATCATCCACACCGTCAAAGTTTAGCCAATACAAAATACCATCTGTTTGGTAGGTGGGTCTTGCAGCACTCAATGTTTGCGTTGCATGATTGCCGTTGCCTGACTTATCACGCATAAGCGCCACAGGGTCGCCATCTTTAGTGACTGGCACTGTCCCTGCTACGTCTTGAAACAAGGTTGACTTATCCGAGGGGTCGTACCATACGCCTTGTTTGCCACCTGCGAATAAGTCTAAAGGGCTAAATTCACTCGAGCCAAAACCAAACGTCTTAATACCAAAGCTCGGTCTATCAAATCCAAAATACTGCATGATAGCTCCTTACTTGATGACGTTGATAGGTGCACTGTCTCGCTTACTATTGCTCGCTAATTTACAATAAACGGCTGTTTTATAAGCAAAATTAGCAGGTTCGTCCAGTTTTATTTTAATGCTAGCGCTATCGGTTGGTGCGGTCGCACTAATAGCAATGTGATAAAAGTCGCCGATGTAAGCAGCTTGCACAGTGCAGTCACCGTCTGATAATTTAGTCCACGCCTTTGTTACTGTTGCTTGTGTAGTCGCTGCCATATTCAAAGCCTTTTATTTAGTAGTGAGTATTTCATTTGAGTAAGCAACCGTCACGCAGTCACTTAATTAAACAAAAATAGGTCTATGCAATTTCACATAGACCTATCAAGCTACAGGTTCACAACCTGATAAGTTGCACCTGCATCTTCATCAAACAAGCACTCACCCTCAATGCTCATCTCTGCAAAGTTCTCATTGATAAGGTCATAAGTATCGGCTGGATCAAGTTTGACACGGTAAGCAGTCGTAATCTGACGACCTTGCTGACCAACCGTGTTGATACCATCAAGACGGACTTCGTAATAGTCAACATCGTCGGTCATTGGCTTGGTTACTTTAGACTCACCGTAACCGTAATCGATTGCTAGCGGCGCGGTATGACCACCTGTTAGTAGCTCAACACGTCCATAGTCAGCATCAACCGTGTAATCAGCACCTTCGACCAATGGTCCATCTGCTGCATCAGTGATAGCCACGTCTGACACGTTACCGTGTTTCAAAAAGGTCATATCGCCAATGTTTTCGCCAATGTTATGACTTTCACCTGTTACGGTAGCTGCTGCCACAGTTTCAACAGTTGCTTGCAGTGCTGCGCGCATTGCATCATCACGGCGCTCTTGAATGGTTAATGAGACAGAGGTTTTTTTGGTGCCCTCACTCACATCCCACAATTGGTTGTTGCCAGAGTGGTTCTCAAACAACTCTTGTTTGCCATCGACTGAGTGACTAAACGCCATTGCTGACGCTACGCCCACCCAAAACGCTGACTGCTTAACACCGTCTTTAACTGGTGTCATATAGATTTTACCCTTACCAATAAAGGCGTGGGACTGGTTTAAATTATCTGCCATGAGTTTGTCCTCAATTAAGGCTTGAATTGTGTACTAAAAGTGAAAGGGTAAAGCGCAAACGTGCTGAAATAGTCCGGTCTGCCTGATGTGCCAGTACGCTGTAAAGCGCCGTGCCAGTCATCTAGTTGATAACCCTGCACATGATTAATTACTTTGCCGATAAGCTCTCCTGCATCGCGCATAAGAGCCGCTGTATCTGTCTGTGCTGCTTGATTGCTCACAGCGACAACGACCGTCCATTGCTGCACGTCCACACTGTCTAGTGAGCCAACAGCGTTTGGATTATTGCTTGTGTTGACGACATAGAGCGCAGGTGTGATCTGCTTAGTAATCTTACTGATATCTGCAACGGTGCCAATGTGCTTAACACCCCACTCGTCAGCCTTAGCCTCTAAATGCTCGATTAGGCCAAGACCTACCGCGAAATAATTACTCATAAGTCCACGTCCATAATCCGATTGATGATGTTGAGCACACTGGCTCTGTCGTCGTCATTCATACCAAGATACGGCCTTGCTGGTATATCGCCCCATAGGTGAGGAAACATTGCTTTAGTGCCGCCGTAGTGCATCATGCGAGCGTAAACCACGTTTGTGCCCCACTTGACGCCATCGGGTAGCGCAATATAGGTCAATGACGCCATTAAACGACCAGTATCACGCAAGGTCTGACCACGCTCTCTGATTGCACGTTGAGACGGCAGCCACGGTTGACGCTGTAGATCATGCTGATTAGCAAAACGCTCCTCAGTTTGATAGACCATCTCAGCGCCAGTCATGCGACTAAACTTTTGCATCTTTTTACTGTCAAAATACAGATCACCTAGCCGCCTGATTATCTCATCGCCACCTGATAGCTCCGCATCAAACATAGTCATCTCACATTAGGCATCTTGGCAAACACGTCATCGCCGAACACTTGACCAGGATAGCTACTGCCAATTGGCACAGCAGGCTTAACATAAGTGCTTTGCTGCTCCTCGGCTGTCAATGGCTCAGCAAATGTGACGTTGGCTTTACCTGCGCCAACGTCTTGCAGCCATTTAAGCGCCTCTTTATAACGTGACTCAACCTCGTCAGTTGGCTCGTTCATATAGAGCAAGTAGCGTGCAATATCAGCACACACCAGTTTTAGATGCTCAGTTTTATTCAATGGCGTTTGATAGCGTATGGATAGGTAACTGTTCATCTTCTCTGACGCGTCTGACAGCGCGTTAGTGACTGCAAGCAAGCCGTCGTTATGCATCGACTCAAGCTCAGCTATAGCAAGCGCACCAAAGCGGCTTATTAAATCGTCATGAGTCGCGTACATAATCAGTCCTTTGGAAAGCGTGCGATTAGCTCAGCTTTGGTATCTGAGTCGTTGTACTCGATTTCTTCATCATCGAGTAAAGCTGTTAGCTCGGCTTTGGTGAGCTTTTCCAACTCAACCACTTCGCCACCTTCGCCAGTATTAACATCTTCGCCTTCAACGGTTTCAGCTTCCACAATAGCGCCTTTACTTAGCAAAAATTCAGCGCGATCTTCGGTCAAACCTTCGACAACTTCGCCAGTTTTAAAACGGCCTACCGATTGTTTTGCAATATACTTAGACATAATTTGCTCCAAAAAAAGCCCTGCGATTAAACAGGGCAATTAAAGTTAGTTGATATTAAAGAGTGATAAAACCAGTACCGCCACAAGCACCATTTTTATTGATGGTCACAGGTAACGGGCTTGAGTCGGCGATAAATTTATCAACAGATGGATCATCGCTAAATACATGATAAGGCATCAACTCCATTGCCAACTTAGCAGGGTTTTTGCGGTGCTTAATCATGCAAAAATACAACGGATTATTGACCTCAGCAATCAACCAAAAGCCATCTTCTGGGATCATCATTTCGCTTGTTTCGTCTTCTTTTTCAAACTCAGCGTCATAAGTCCAAAAGTTGATACCATCGACCGTGCCTTGTAGCACAGCTTCTTCACGACCGCCAAACGTCCCACCAAATACGCGAGTAGCATTATCGCCACGAGCAGCAGTGAGTTTGTCGTTAAACTTATCATTGTCGCTCAATGCGTCGAACACGCGGCTTGGCATGACAGCATCAACGGCGCGGCGCTTACCGTGCTCAAGTAGGTTCTTAACCATATTTTTGATGTCTTGATATGGATCAGCCCCTGTTTGGTCCCATGCAATTGTTGGACTGTAGGTCAGGTCTTCGTGACGACCAAAATCAACAGTCACACCCGCGTTATCATCACCTTGCACAACCACCTTGCCGTACAGCAATGCATCACGGCACATTAGGGCGATACGGGCATTTAAAGACTTACGGATAGTAAAGTAAGAGTAAGCCGCCGCCATTTCCCACTCGTCTTGCATGGTTGGTGGCACACCTGCGCCATTGGTAGCAATGACACGCATAGTTTGCAGCAACTTTTGCAGCTTGGCATCAATCTTGCTTAACGGCTCAACCGTCATCGCAGGCTTAAAGTAAGGCGCGGGGATATAATCCACATTGGCTTGTACTTTATCTTTGATGACGCGGCCTTGTGCAGTCGGCACAACCGCAGGGGCTAGCGGCACATAGGTCTTAATATCACCCACAGGTACTTTGTCTTCATTGTTTAGGTAAACAGCATCTGGGAAATAACGGTCACGAAAAAAGCTACTTACTGGATTGCTAAAGTCGTAGACCGCAGCCAATTCCTCAAAACTGGCAGTGTCAAGCGCATCGCCATTATCGAATGTAAATGTTGCCATCTATAAATCTCCTTATTTGACTACGCTAAGCGTAATTTTAGTGTTTCGGTTAGCGTAAGCTCGTGCAGCCAGTGTCTGCGTTGCATCAAGCGCTGTGCCATTAATCTTGACTTGTGACACGTCAAATTTACCTGCAACATACACGGGCATTTCAACGCCCATTGATAGTTTCTCAGTGGCTTGCTCGGCGGTCACGTCAGCAAGGCAGATAACGTGCCAATCCGCACCAGTCGCGCTGTGAGTGGCGGCGTTGGTGTCCGCAGCGACCACAAGCAAATCGCCTTTCTTATAGGCGGTGGCAGTCGTTGGCACAACACTGTCAGTTGTTGGCATGATGTCCACTGGTAAAGGGTGCTGGGTTGTAAGCGTAGTTGCGACCATTATTTAGCTCCTTGTGCTTTAGCTGCTTCAACAGCTGCTAGAATTTTACTTTCGCCGCCTTCACGGCCATTGGTTGCTTGAGCCTTGTCCAAACCATCAGGTAGCTCAGGCGCTTTCTTTTCGACTGGTTTTGCCATAAATTCAGCGACAGCAAATTGCGCGTCATCCATCGCTTTAAACGCAGTAACTTGCTCGTCGGTAAACTCACGACCAGTATCAGCGGCTAACTTATCGATAGCTGCTTGACGGGTTGCCGCTTGCGATTCTGCTAGTGCGTCCTTAGCGGCCTGCGCCTCAGCCTTAGCATCAGCAATCTTTTTATCGGATGCAGCTTTATCAGACAATGCCTGATCTTCTAGCTGCTTGATTTTGGCTTGCGCCTTTTCTAACTCGTTCAAGTCGTACTCCTCGGGGTTATTGTTGCTCTGTGCGGCACTGCTTGATGTTGATACGCTATCTGCTATCCCATCAATCAGACCTAATTCTTTGGCTTTAACGGCGGTGAACACGTCACCTTCCCAGCCTTTGACTGTTTTAGCATCAACGTTACGCTGTGCTGCTACATGATTAAAAAAGATACTGGCTGATTCATCGACGCCTTCTTGTAGACGCTGCTTTTCATCGTCTGTCAGTGGCATAAATGAGTTGAATGCTGCCTTCCATTTGCCTGATCGGAACAATGAAACCTTTTCGCCATAGCGTTCAAGCCATCCGCTTTCCTCAGTGTGGACCACATAAACACCGATGCTGCCAATACCTGATTGCTTAGATGCTGTAACCTTGCTTGTGCTAGCACCTAACCAGTAAGCGGCTGAATACATATCACCACTAACAAACGTTTCAATCGGCTTTGCAGACTGGTAGATGGTCTCAGTGATGCCGTCAAGGCCTGCGACATAACCACCGCCACTATCAATGTCTAAGACAATGCTTGTCACCGTATAATCGTCATTAGCTTGCTGTATGTAGTCAGCTAAGTTTGCATAACCTGTGACACCCCATGAGCGATAATCACTCGACGTTTCAGGTACTAACAGACCGCGTACATCAATAGTCGCCACGCCATTCTCAACTGTATAAGCCGCTTCGCCATCATCATCGTCATAGCGTGATAGCGCCTTGAAGTCGATAGACGCAAGCTGATGCTCAAGCCCTGTGCAGCTCATGAGCGCATGGCTGTCAATGTCGCGCTTAATCTTTGCTTGTAAGTTCATATTTCACCCATTAAAAAACCGCCCTTATCGGCGGTCTTGTTTTTGTTTCTTGCGCTTGGTGTAGATGGTCATCGCTATATCAGCTATCAGCACAATAGCTTCGAGCAATCGTTTACGCTTATTCATAGCGTGCTCACTTATGCGGATTATATGGTGGTTTCGGTGGCGCTCGTCTGCTTAGCGGTACAGGACCATTCCAATCACCACGCCTAGGCGGACTTGGCGGTAATGCTTGCGGTCTAAAGTTGGCCTTTGTGAAGGCTACTACCGACCTATCGCGCCCATATCTATCAAGTTTAACTTTTATTTGCGGCTCGCTTTTAATGCAGTGAGTCAAAAACCAAATACCCAACCCTGTGAGCAATCCAACCAAGTACATAACTACAATCATGCTCCCTCTTCATCAATCAATTCCTGCGCCTCACTAATCAACGTTGCAAGCTCTGGTACTGGCTGAGCCAACATCACCGTGATAGCTGCTTCAATACGCTGTCTTGCTGCCAATATCGCATCTGACTGCTTGTAGTACGTGATAGCGAGTTCAGCTATCTTATCGTTGACCAGCTTGTTCATGTTGCCCGTGTACTGTGCGGGTGTGCCACCAATCCAGTCTTTATCATTTGGCACGTCAGGCAAATCACCATCATCAGTAATACCTTTGGCCTGTGCTTGAGACTCAGTAAGCGAACGCATTATGCACCGGCAGCGATAGCCCGATGGAGCATAGTGCTGTTGCCAGAATGGATCATCAATATGTCTGACTACGCCATCTAGCACCTTATGAGCTGGGCGCTGTCTAATATCATTGATACCGTCCCGCATCAAATATGGGCGTTCGTCTTTGTTCTGTTGCTGCTGATACCATCGACCACGACCATAAGCGCCTTGAATGTTGGTGCGGAAGATATTATCTAGTCGATGTCTTGGCAGATTAATATCAATATCGCCCGCCTTAACAGCTTTCTGAAAGTCTGCAAACGTACCGCCATCGACTAATTGCTCATTGACCAAGCCCATCACATGCTTAATCTGCTCAGTTTGTGCCAGTCCTGCAATAGATACCGCTTGCTGACGCTGTATCGGTGTCATGCGGTCGTAGTATTCATCAGGAAGCACTACGTTACGATTAAGCGCGTAAGCAATGGCTTCGATGAACTTTACGTCAAATCCTGCTGTTGTCGTTGCCATTAGTGGCTCACTTTATTTTGCACATTAAAAAACCACCAATTAAGGTGGCTGTAAATCATTATGCGTTTGTTTTTTCTGCAATCTCTTTAGCTGCCAGTAGTGACCAATAATCACAGCCGACATACTCAGCAACGTCACGCTGTCTTACGAATACTCTGTCAATTCTACATAGGTGTATCATTGTTTTTGCGTGTCTAGCAAGGTTCAATCTAGTTTTATCGTACTCTCTTTGCTCAAGATGACCTTTGATATAATCATCATCATTATGCTCGTCTAACGCTTCGGTAGTTAGTGATAAATTAAGCTCAAACTTGGCAACAATGGCGGTCTTAATAGCCTCAAATGACTGCTCATTACTAAGGGCTAGACCTGACCAATACATACCTTCTTCGTTATCTTCTTCGCCATATTCATATACTTTCATAATCAAATACTCTTATCGGTGAATAAAAAGCCGCCACCTACTTGCAATAGATAGCGGCTGCTCTGAGAAATATGCTTATCGCGCATGAATCGATTAAGTCACAAGTGTAGAGTTCTCAATAAAGAGAGGTAATTACCTGCCTTAATTGCTAGTGTTTTTCTATGCAGCCCACTTACTAGCTTAGACTGTTCACTATCCCTGCTAAGCAGCCCTAGTGACAAGGGTTTCTTACCCAAAAAAAATAAGGTTTTAGTGCTACTTATCGCGAATGTTCACACAAGGACTTTAAACCAACTATGCCGTTACTACCTTTATCCGTAAGGACAGCCGACGGTAGGACAATAGTGTGATTATTATAGCATTTTTACCGAGAATAATACATCAAACCTCACTCGATTCATCAGCAAAACCATGAGCATCAGACACAGCTAAAAAAGTATTAACTAATTGAGTGAAATCACTGTCAGCTAAATCTTCACCGCATTGATTAAATAACTGTTCGCGTAAGCTAGCGACTCTATCATCATCAGTATCACCCTTGACACTTGCGATAATAGATTTAATATCACTTGCTTTAAACGGCTGTATGCTCAATTCAAGTGCGTCATCTGCGACCTGTTCAAGCTCTTGCTGCTCGTCAGTAAATTCACTATCGCTGTCAGCAGCTTTAAACGGCAGCCATGTTTTGTTAACCATTGACGTATAGCGATTTGCTTGTGTTGACGTTGGCAACTTAATAGCGCCTTGTCCATCACCATAATCCATGTGCGAGATATGCTGCTCGTTATAGCCATGCTCGTCTACAAAATACGACTTAGTAAAACGAACACCCATCTCATGAGCTTTTTTGTCCGCGTCTAACTGCTCTTGATTGATAAACTTTTTGGCAACCCATTTAAACTCAGGTATCTCAAAGCCGTTAGCTGTACAGATCACATCAATGAATCGTTGAACGGCTTTAAGCGCATGCTTACGGTCGCTACTAAAGATAATCTCTTGCTGCTCTTGGTGCACAACACCTTGACCGTAAGTACCGCCTTTATCCGTACCACTGGTAAGCGTCTGACCTAGTAAGTAAGTCGTAATACTTTGCTTAACTACTGAGTCATAGCTAACAAATGCCTCGCCATTGCTACCACCTGTTACCGCTGTCACATCCTCATCAGCGCCAATAGTCACAACACCTGAATTATGTGCTGCCAGTATTGCATCTGCAAATTTCTGCGCATCTTCTTCACTACTCGCATCAGTCTTACCGATAAGCAGGGGTGAACCAAAACGCTCTAAGAACTTAGACCAAAAACGCCAGCCGTTGGTTTTAAAGTAATGCAGCCAGTAGACACGGCTTAGTATAGACTTGCCTTTGGGGTTTAGATACGTCGGTTTATGCTGCTGGTATAGATAGCGATAGTAAAAGTCAGCTTGATCACTAATCATGATCGGCTGACTACCATCGTTTGGAAACCATTGTAGTGCACCGCCAGATAACGGCTCAAACCACTGAATAGGTTTTGACATCATCGAGGTGACCGCATTACGCCCATTGCTATCTTTACCCCATAGCATTTCAATCAAATCATAGCCGTACCACTTACTAAGCGATGAGCCTTGTAATATCGTTTCAAGATGCAGGTCTAACTGCTCATAGATAAAATCAGCAACAGCGCCCTCACTCGGTGTAATCGTGTACTCAGCACTACCTAACTCTTCTTCACGTCTATCAATCGCTTGGTCAATGTCTGGGTCCGTAAGCAATGTCTTTAGCGCATGACGGCTGATACCGGCCTTTTTAAGTATTTCGTCAGTGTCAGTACGAATCAGGTAGCGGTAAAAGGTCTTACCTCGTAGGTCAGTTGCTTGCTCTTGGCTTAGCGCTTTACCTGCTGTGACACGGTAACGCGGTTTTTCAGTTATATCGTTCATCTATACGTCCGTTTGCCAGCAGTGGCTCTATGTCGTTTAGTGGGTTTGTTTTGAATCAATGGTTCAAGCGCATAGCGGAGAGCATCCGAGTAGTGATCATCTTCGTCTTGCGGCACAGCCGTAATCTCGTCAAACTTATCTTTTTTGAAACTATAAGCAGTCAATTCAGCGCGACAAGCGTCAGCATCAGGATGTATTACGATTTCATCAAACGACTGTATGTAAGCAATACCTTCAATAACGCTACCTGACCACTTCTTGCATGCTTTTATCAGCGGCACCGGATTATCTTTATCTTTCCTAACCTTACTTATCGTTTCAGGTCTTGCGCTGTCTGCTCGGCTCGTGTATTTCTTAATAACTGGCACATGTTTAACTAACCATTCAGCAGTATCATCAAGCTCAAGCTCTACTTTGTCAGCCGCATTGCGTATGTATAATGTATTACCTTTAATATAGTTTTCCAGCACGGCGTTAGGGTCATTACTAAAGCCCCAATCGACACCGATTAGCGGATCACCAAAGCTATCATCAACATCAAACGCTCTTGAGACAATCTTTTTACCGTAGATACTCGCATCCGTGATTTGTAAAAATTTACCTTTCCATATCCACGCATAGCGCCCAGCGTCGCCTTTAGCGTCGCGCTGTCTTTGCCTCTCAAGCGATGGTGGAAACCATGGGTTATCTGTGTATTGGATATCAATAACTAGCTTACGGTCATCATTTTTAGCCACAAACTCTTGATATGTTGGGTCATCCTCAAAACGCGGGTTAAATACAACATAGATACGCACAGCACCATAACGAGGTGTTGGTAGTAAAATATCCCAACTGTTTTGTGATACGTTTTCAGCCTCATCAACTAAGACAACGCGTAGCTTGTTGATTGACTTAATGCTTGTAATGTTTGATTTAAGACCTGCAAAGATAAACTCAGCGCCAGTCCTAATATTGGTTATTGAGGTGTTGAGTATCTTAAAATCTTTACTTAACCCTTTGTCCTCAATGTAACTCACCAGCATTGAATAAATACTATCGCTTACCGACTTCTGTATCTCACGACAGCATAGAATCACACCGTCATCAATGTAGCTCTCTAATATACCGATAGCAGCCAACGCTTGAGACTTGGCAGCACCTCGACCGCCCTTCCATACGATGATGTCATAGAGCGCTTGTGATAGGTTGTTAAACGCAGGTAGTAATTTATTCGGTACGGTCACCTGATGCGCTGTTGTCATCTGGTGATACTCCTACAATATTAAATACGGGCTTCATTGAGCCGTCGCTTGATGTGTTATCAATCTCCTGCTTATCACTATAACCATGCTTAGTCATCATCACTTTAGCGATAGAGGCGTTAAAATCACCCATTAAACCGCCATTAATCAGCATAATTGCCTGTAACTGCCTAACCGTCTCTACGATGTCCGAAAATTCAGAATCTTCACCTTCGTATTTGTAAACTGACGACCTTGCTACCCCTAAGTAATAAGCCAATCCTTCAACAGTAGGCAGTACAAAACCGCCCTCTCTAAACTCATTAATATATAATTTAGCTTTAGTTATTAGCTCTGGCGTTAGATTGCTCTTTCTACCTGCGTTACTCTCACTCACAACACCATGAGGCGTATCATCATTCATAACGCCTCCTGACGTTCACATATAAAAAAGCCCATCAAATCAATGTGGGCAAAAGGGGTTATAAATCAATCTTATGTTTCGTAGCTAATCCGTTAAGCTCTTTGCGCTCATTAATCTGCTTGGACATAGCTTTATGCTCTATGGACATTGAGCGACCTATAATTAAGAACCATGAAAAACCAACGGTCATTGATATAGCTAATAAGATTAGAATGTATAATCCTACATAAGTCATAATCTCAATCATTGTGCTTACCTCGCTCTATCCATATTCCCATTGCAACACCTACCGCATAAATAATGACAGCGACAAGACCGACAAGTATTGAACTAATCATTAAACATCACACCCATTACCTCTCGTTCATATATCCTTACAATAAGCATGTGGTTATCTAACGATATAGCGGACATTTCATCAATGGTTGTTGCTTTACACAACAATTCAATAGCATTTTCCGCTTCAAGCTTGTTAGTAGCAGCCTCTTGTCTTTCGTATTCATCACCATCGACTAGGTTCGCCTCAGCAATCTTTAGGTAGTTATCCACACAAGCAACAAGACAAGCACGTGCTGCATTGATAAAAGCGTCATTAGCTGCAAATAGCATGCTGCGACCGCACCTATCAATCTCACAAACCAATCCAACCTCATATACTTTCATCACTCACCTCGTTATTTACCACCCTCAATCTTACGTACAAACTCAGCGGCTTTCTTACTGCCTGTACTAGCTCGGCGCTTGAGTATGTCCAAGTAAGACCGCTTAGTGATTACGTTCTCTGTCTTGTGGTATTCGTTATAAACCCACTCATGTGATTTGTCGTAGTTGCTCATAGCGTCTCATTAATTTTATTTTGCTCGTCAATAGCTCTAGCGCCCGATATTAAAGATCCATCACAATATTGTATGTACGCAGATCTATCGTCACCATGACCACAGCAAGCGTTCATAACATCGCCTGGCAACTTGCCAATGCAGCCGTCATAAACCTCGTCACCATCAATAATAGGCATCAATCCGCACTTTACGCACACACCTAACTGACCTGAGCCTGACACTTCGGGAGTGTGCATCATGAGCATTCCATCGCTAAATTACAGGCATAAAAAAGCCCCATCGGATTAACGATAGGGCTTGGTATTTGTTCGCTTATTTTAAGTATTACGTTGCTTCTTTTCGCTGCGAAAGCATAAGCGTATCACTAATGTATCACCTAGTGTTTAACAATGCAAGCCTTATTACGCTATATCTCTGCATAATGCGCCACTAATAAAACCTATGCCCTGATTGAGCAATGGCTTCACATGATAGACACCCGCCTCTTTTGTGCCACATGGATATTCAAAGCCTGACCAGTAATCCCTTGCAATCTTGCGCTCACTCCAATTATAGATAAAGAAGTAAGTCACGATATTATGCAAATGCACAGAATGGCGTAAGAGCCGATTCATTGCCCTATCAACTGCTAGTGCGTCATCATCACTAATGAAGCTCACCACGCGTCGTTTAGATGCCTTTGCGCTATCCTTGCACAGCTTAGGGGCTGACTTAATCAACATGAGTGACGGCGATTTACAGCCAAGCTCGTTATTGTCGTCACTCACCCATGCGCCGTAGGCAAAGAGTAAATCTGTTATTGATAAGTCGCTCATTTGCTCTGCTCCGTTGCCAATGCAAGTAATTTATTAATGCGTGTAACAATATCTTCTGCGTTAGCCGCTTTCTGCTCGTCTGTTAATGGCGGTCTTGGCTCTAATGGCTCAGGCTGACGATAAACAAAGCAAGGTCTGCATAGTTGCTTATCAGGATGATGTAAGGCGATGTGCTGTATCTCAAAATCGCTCAAGTCTTTGTTGCAGTATCTACAGTAGTCGCTCATCTACTTAATCTCCACCAGTCCGTTATCTACCCAAATTTGCAATGTCTCAAAATGCGCTCTTAAAATATCTTGATATGTGCTATCACTCTTTACCCTGCCATCTATCGTGTCGTGACAACTTGAGCAAGCAAAGCAGCCCATATAATCAGGCGGCTTAATCCCTATGCCGCAAAACTTGTTGTTTCTGATATGAGCCAGTACCACCGTTTCAGGGTTATGGTTGCAGCCTGTGAGCCTTAACGTGCATTGCTGACCTCGTGCGCTTTTGCGTAGTTTGCTAGTTGCCATATCTGCTGTGCTCCGCTCGTTTGGTTGCTTGCTCTGTGCGCCATTGCTCAAACTTCAATTCAGCCGCTTTTATCATGTATCGCAATTCTTCTTCTTCCTGCACTGCCACTCTGAGCGCGTCCAATATCTCGATGTACTCAGCGTGTGAATAGGCGTAACTCTCTTTTGCCTGTCCCGTGCCTTGCGGTGCTTCTTGTATCAATATCGCCTTCTTAGACTTGCGGAATTGCTCAAGATAAACCCTAGTAGCTTTCGCCCTGGCATAGTCTTTGGCTTTATCTCTAATCCAATTCAAAGGCTTTTCTATTTCTTCACTCATGATTACCTCCACACTCACAGCAAGAAAGCGCCCTGATAGCATCAAGCCGCTTTGGGTTTCTATTCACTTTCTAGATTCTCAGTTTCAACCTTTTTAACTTTCAAAATCTCGTTACAGTTATCGCAAAACGTCTCCCTGAGTTGATGCCTGACATATCTGTGGTCGCAGTGTATGCACGCGAACTCATCTAGTACTGTCTTCTCAATCTCACTCATAACCTACCCCTTACGATAATTGTTAATAAAACTACTTACACTGTCTGTGCTAAGCTCATTATTTTCATCGACCGATTCAATGACCGCTTGACCTTGTGTGTTGATCCAAATCTCCAATATTTCGCAAACCATGCCCTGTTTTTTGTGAGTCCATTGCGTGCCAACCTTGATTGGTCTTTTTAGTTTGAGATTAGTCATTGGTTGCCTCGTATTTCTCAAAGTGAAAAACAACATCAATATCAGTTTCAACTACTAATCCGTACCGCTTAGCTTTTTGGTAGCTTGCATATTTCGGATCTGTATTTAGTGTCTTAATCCTGTCTTTGATGACCCTGCGCCAACTATCCAGCGTCATGCTTGACTTGTCGTTATTACACTTAACGCAAGACGGCATCATGTTGTCGATGTGGTCGTGCTCAGGCTTACGCATATCACCACTCTTGCTTTTCATCGTCCGTGACTTTTCGCACTTGTACCAAATCACCTCACGCTCTACCGGCTCCAAATGGTCGGCCTGCCATCGGTTGGTTAGCTCGATACCGCAATAGCTGCACTGACCGCCATATTTAAGTTTTAACTCTGCTCTTTGCGCTTTGCTTAATTTCATCACTAAACCCTCTCTATTCGATTTAAACCCCATCAAGCCCCACCTGCATCAAACCAACTTTAAAACCTCGCATTTAGCCGATTTGATGCGTTTTTGTGTGAGTGTTTATCGCTTAACACCTCTGATAAAATCCATAACGCTATTCCAGACCGTGTTATCTACAATCTCGTATAGCTCAATAGTCGCTTGACCGCCCTTTGTCACTTCGCCGCGTTTAATAAACAACTCATCAATCTGCTTGTCGTCTTTGTAGACCAACGAGTGTGTGAGCGCGTCACCGATACCCTTCATAAAATTATCAACGTCATAACTTTGCTTGGTCGCTCCATGCAGCGTTACCACCGCTCTTATCCGTCCGTTTTGCGTCCTAATTGAGCCGTGACGCTGTGCAATATCTGCTACCTGTGCAACTACGTCACTTCTAAACTTCTTAGCTCTGTCGGACAATCTGACGTGAACGTACTGTTTGCCCTTTGCTCGCTTAACCGATTTCGCCCAGTAATGATTGACCGATGGCGGCATTGGCAGTTGAGCTTTGAAAAATGGTTCGGTCATATCAATCCTTAATAATCTCGTTAAAACTCTTGCGGCTCATAGTCTCTTTTGAACCGTCCGTGTATCTGATAACAACCGTATCGCTCTTAACCCATTCTTCGCGCTGCACCACTTTGTCGTTGTATCGGTTGGTTTTCATGCTTGCTCTCCTTAAATCTGACAAATCAAACAAAGCTGATCTGGGTTATTCCGTTGTACGCCGCCTTTGCTTGTAAATACGTTTTTACCAATCTCTTTCTCGACAATACGAACCTTTGCCAGTTGCTCAGCTCCAAATTCATCAAGCCCAAAAGCCTTCTCTTTTGACCAATCGCCACCAGCCAAGCAAGGGAAGCAGCCCACGCGGTCAAATCCTTTTGCGTATAGCGGATTCTCAGCACCATCTAAAAACTCAAACACCTCTTTGGCTGTCCAATCCATGATTGGCAATCTAAACCGAACACCCATTTTTCCTAGGTACTTCGGATAGTTGCTCGGTAAAATCTCGTGCGGCTCATATAACTCATTGTCAATCTTGTCCTCGTATCGCTTGGCTCGCTCATGACTTTCACCGCTTCTCATGCCGTACCAGACTTCAAAACCCTGTTCTTGATACTCAGCTAACGTTTTGTAGAATTTCTTACTGACATTTATCTTTAACTGGTCTGTGCAAAATCTAGCTGTGCCTGATGGGAATCGCTTGTACTTCCTAACGAGGTTTAGCACGTCACCATCGCACCGCGTTATGATTTCTACCCCATACATGCCTTTCATCTTTTCAACGTGCTTATACGTCAACTCATGCTCATATTGAGTATCACAAAACAGACCGATAACGTTCTCGGCACCAAAGTGCTTTACAGCTAACGCTAAACAAACTTGGCTATCCTTGCCGCCTGATACTGGCACTACACACTTCACTAAGTTGCTCATGCGCTCAATCTCCGTAATTCTGCTAATTTGGCTGTGATCTGCTTGTCCGTTTCGCTGCCTGGCTGTACTGGTGTATGGCTATAAGCGACTTGATGCGACTCTGGTACTTTAAAATCTGCGCCTTCGCTGTGTTCCTTGCAGACCTCAACGTAATGCTTTTGCCATGATTTGTAGCTGACCGACTCAGGCTGTGTCTTTAGTTCCCACGTACCGACTCGTTTTGCGGTCTCAAGCGTTACCTCGTGCTTGTAGTTGCCCTGCGCTGCTGCTAGGTACTCAGTACGCATATCGGGGTAGTTACTGGCTGTCTCTGTGCGTCCTAGCTTTAAAAAATCTACCGGGTGTGTTGGTGGCCATTCGTGTCTGATTGAAACTCGCTTAGCTAGATTAAATTCTTGATCTGTGGTGTTCATGTCGTTCAGCACGATAAGCCAAACTTTCACAGTGTCCATGTCCCAATCTTCATCTTTCATTTTTGAGCGATAGAGCTTTTTCCAGCCTTTGAACAAACTGGCAATCTGCTCTTTAGTTAACAACTCGCTCTCGTTGTTCTGATTCTGCTGCGAGCTGTGCGTCAAGTCTGTCTGCGTAGATGTCTGCTTGTGAACGTTTTGGCTGATGTTGGCTGTTAGCTGGTTGATGTGGTGCATTGTTATTCCCCTGATAATTTGTTTGCTGTGGCTGTCGTACTACAATTTCATCAAGCCAACATTGGCCGTTTAAGTAAGTAAGTGGATTTTTCCGATATTGCTTGTCATTGTTAGCTGCTACATATTCATCGACGTTTTCTAATATCAATTTGATGTTATCTGCTGTTAATGACTTCCATTTCTTCTCACATTTAGCTCTATCAATTTTCTTATCGTATGCTTCCCAAAACGTCTCAAACGCAGTGATAGATTCATTGATAGATTTACTGATAGATTCATTGATAGGTTTGGGTGACTCTGTGTCACTAGGTAGTGACTCTGTGACACTACCTAGTGGTGACTCTGTGACACTAGGGTGGTGACGCTCTGTCACCAGTGACTTTTTGACACCCTTAGCTATCGTTAAGTGATAACGGTTGCTTTTGTTCTTCTTAGCTTCCTTGTCATACACTTTTTCTATTCTTAAAAAACTATCTGCTTCTAGCTTCTTGATGTGTCTAATAACAGACCTGCGATCAACCTCACACGCTTTTGCTATCGTTTCGTATGAGGGCCAGCAAAGACCTTCATCATTGGCTTGGTCAGCAAGTTTGAGCAAAACCAGTTTTCGCAGTGGATTACCAACTTTTGCATCAAACGCTTCTACTGCTAATCTGAAACTCATTACTATTTGCCTCCAAATAAATTAAGCGCCCATGCCTGACCTTTAGCGGTCATCTTGTTACTGCTGTAACCTTCGTCTGTTGTTCTCATTTCGCCTAAGCCCTGCTCAACGAACCAACCACTCCAAACTCTATTACCACAGCGACCGTCGTAGGCTCGTACTGCTTCTAGCTTCTTATTTAATGCCTGAGCTGATCTTAGACCGATGCTTTTAGCTACATCACCGACTGACTTTAGGTGCGTAGACTCTATTAACTTGTCGTAGGCGCTGACCTTTGGCGCTGCAAGCTCTAATTGCTTGGCTTGATCTGCTGCGAGCTGTAACGCCTCAGCGAATGATTGCGGTATTTGTGGCTGTTGTGCTTGTTGCTCCAATTCAGCCCAGCGATCAACCAATTTGGCGGTAAATTCTGGTGATAGCTGAGCGACAATAATGATGCTGTCACGCTTACCTTGTTCGCCTGAAAAAACGTAGTGAGTGACCGCCTGTCCCAAGTGATTTCTAACTTCCGCCATTGGTGGAAGTTGAATAACTGCTGGTTTGTTTGGCTTATCTGTGGCTAGGCGTTCAATACTTTTTCTTACTACGTCATGACGACTGCCTACCAAGTCAGCTATTTGTTGACTGGTCATGGTTTGCGCTTTCTGTTGATTTAAGATATTCATGTTGCTATACTCCGCTTGTGTAGTTAGTTTTTGTTAGACGCCCTCAATTTGCACTTGAGGGCGTTTTTTATTGCGTGTCGATTAATCGATATCTAACAATCGCTATGCTTTTTCTGACTGGCTCGATTTGGTAACCAAGTTTTCTCGCTTCTCTTACTAGCTTTTGCAGATAGACTTTTGACAAGTCAAAATCGCTAACTTCAAAAATACCCTTCGCTTGTATTTCATTTAAAAACCATTGCAAAGACTTGCTCATCTTCTTTGGCTCTGATGCACGTTCCTCCTTTTTCCATTTCGTTAATTGCTTAGCGATTTTCTTTGCGTCCTGCGCCTCTTGCTTAGCCAAGTTTTTCAGCGCCTCTTTATGCTCACGTTGAGCCTTTGCGCGTGCAACCTTGCGCTCTTTCGGACTCATTTCACGCAGATCCAATCTGCTAGTATCTGCAACACTGCGAATGATGCCGCCGTTGGGCTTGTTCTCAGCGCGTTTCTGTGGGAATTGGTCAAGCCATGCTTCTACTGCATCGACTGGCATACCTTTGTTTGTGTTGCTGTAATTGTTGATCGGTGCGAAATACGGTTCGTTGAATGACATGATTAGCTCCTATGCAAAATGGAATAGTGCGTAAACGACGATTGATACCAGTGTGATATGCGTGATAAACCGCATGACACCGCGCCAAAATATTTCGTTAGCTCGTTTTCTACTTTCGTTCAACTCAAAGTCGTATCTGATATTTTGAGCTTTGAGCGTGTCTTGCTTGGCTTGCGCCTTGCTATTAGATAGCTGATTGTTTGCGCTGTATTCACTCATTGCTGTCGTCCTTGATTGGTACTTCATAAGTTTTGCCACCTGCGAATGTGACCTTTTCGCGTTGTGCTTGCATCATTTGAGAGTGTTCTAGCTCACGCTCCCATGCTTGGATATCTTGTTCTTGCATCTTTTAAGCTCCTTTTCGGTTACCGAAAATCATTTAAGTATCTTTATTGACTTCGGGTTATAAATTGATTTGCGAGAAAACTCCTTTACGCGCTTGACGTGCCTATTAGTTGCATGGCTCACAAGTTCATCGACTGTCATGCCCATAATTTTTGCTGCTCGCTTGATATCCTCTAGCTCATCCTCGCTAAAAGACGGCTGATCGTTATCAGGCATAAGCCCTCCTATTTTGCGGTTACCAAAAGTGGGCTAACCCGCGTCTTTCAAGTTTGTGAAATCTCGGTCAAACTCTCCTTTAAGTTCAGCTTTTAATTCTTCGATGAATCTAAGTGTCGCTTGGCGCACCAAAGTGCTTTTTTGCAGACCGGTTAAACTGGCCACACTATTGATCGCTTCAATCTCATCGTCATTGAAACGAGCGTTAATTCTTTGGTCTTTAATGTGCTTAGGGTTGTCGTACATGGGTTAAGCCTCCTCTGTTTCTGGCAGTAAGTTGCGAAGATAAGCGAAGTCAATACCGTCTCTTAGTTCCTCGCACATAATTGCTCGGTTAGTGTGTTTTTCTATTTCGATAGCAAGACCTGCATCACATGAGCGGTTGCCGTAATAGACTTGGCGTAAGTGACCAAGCGTGGTTCCACAACGAGCAGCAAATGCTTCGCGCTCGCAATCGCTGCCAAGATCACTTACATATTTTTTTAAGCTGTCGATATGAGTTTTCATGTTTTTGCACTCCTTAAGATGTAATTAATTTAGCACATGCTAAATATTATAGCAATAAAAAATTAGCACATTGTAATTTACAAAATGCTAAATAACGTCAATATGCTAATAAACAGCAATAGGAATTTAAGATGAGCGAGACAATACAAGGGCTGAGAAAGGAAAAGCTGATAGCCTTACTAAAGGAATGGAAAGATAGTGGTAAGTTTAAATCGGTCGCTGCTGTTTGTCGCCAATACCCTGTTGACCCTAGTTATATCTCACAAATAAAATCAGGTCACAGGGGTTTTGGTGAGGAAGCAGCCAGAACGCTTGAGGTTGCACTAGGGCTGCCTAAGTTCTACTTTGAGCCTAGCGACCCTACAGCGTCAACAAAAGCTGATGATGGTTTTGACAATGCTAAAAGAGTTACTGATAAGCCTATACGCTATGCGCCAGTATTAAATTTTGTGCAAGCAGGTGCGTTTTGTCAGTACCACGATGACGCTATTGCCGATGAGTTTGAGCCAATTATTGGTGATGGGTTTGGTAAAAATGCTTACTGGGTGGTTTTGGAAGGCGATAGCATGGAGCCTGATTTCAAATCAGGGGAGTTGGTATTGATTGATCCAGATTTACAACCAAACCCTGCTGACTATGTTTTGGCTATGCGTAGTGGGGAAAAGGAAACGACATTTAAGAAGTGGAGGCCAAGAGGTTTTGACGAAGGAACTGGCAAAGAATACGCCCAGCTAATACCGTCGAACCCTGACTACCCTATTATTGACGGTAGGTTTGTGGGCTTTACTATTTGCGGTGTCGCTGTTGAACGCAAACAAAGACTGAGATAACAATGAAAAACTATGAATATTACTGGATTTGTCATTTTATAAAACACTCACACTTGGTTGAGCATCCACCTTTTGGCTGGTGCGTTTATCGTGAGCCAATAGATTTTGACGATTAGAAAAAATTACTAAATTTATCGAAAGCCCGCCATTGAGCGGGTTTTTTTGTGTCTGTTACATACTGATTACAATTATTCTGCCGCAAATTAAAATTAGCACTTGCTAAATTATTAGCATGTGCTAAATTATACACATCGCAAGGCAAAACGCGGACGACGCAAGCGATCACTATTTAAAAACTTAGAGATTAGAAGTTATTAGGTTATAGCCGTTTTAATCGACGGCTATTGCGTACTAACTAAACAATCACCCACAAAAAAGCCCTGCAATTGGCGGACACCAGACAGGGCTTACTAACTTACTAAGGAAACTATTATGACAGAAAAAGCATTAACAATCATTACGCAGCGTGAAGATTTACCGCAACTGTTTGGCAAGCGTATTGAGAACCAAGCAGCAATTGAGGAAGTTATCAGCAAGATTGAAACCGAATCGCGCTCAATCACTTTTGATATTGACACCAAAGACGGTCAAGCGACGTGTCGCTCATTGGCTGCCAAGATTGCAAGCGCCAAGTCTGCCTTGGACAAGGCAGGTAAAGCCAAAAAGGACGAATACACCGTCACTACCAAGCTTATTGACGCTGATCGCAATCTTGCTAAGAGCCGATTACAGGCGCTACAAGATGAAATCAGACAGCCATTGACCGAGTTAGAACAACGAGAAGCACAGCGTAAGGCGCAGCATGAAGCGAACCTTGATGAAATGGTTGACTTGTCAGCTCTAGTAGGCGCTGACAGCTCGGCTATCAGCGAACGCTTAACCGCCCTGCAAGACAAGGTGATTGGTGATGATTGGCAAGAGTACAAGAGCCAAGCGTTAGAAGCCAAAGACTTTGCTTTAAAGGCGCTACGGTCACAGCTTGCTGAAACCAAGCAGCGTGAAGATGAACAAGCAGAGCTTGCGCGGTTAAGAGCCGAACAAGCTCACCGTGAACAGCAAGAGCGTGAAGAACGCATTGCAAGAGAAGCAACCGCTAAAGCTAAGGCTGATGCAGAACGACAAGCACAGCAAGTAGCACAAGAAGCAGAACGCAAAGAGCGTGAAGCAAAAGAACGTGAAGCGCGTCTGATTGCTGAAAAAGAAGCATCTGAGCTAAGAGCAAAGCAGCAAGCAATTGATGCAGCCAAACGTGAGCGTGACGCTATCGAAGCGGAACGGCTAGAAGCTGAGCGTTTAGAAGCTAAGCGCCAGGCGAACAAGAAACATCGTGACGCTATTTTCATTGCAGCAAAAGACGACTTGGTAGCAGGTGGTGTCGATGAAGAAGTCGCTAAGCAGGTCATCAAGCTAATTCACACAAACAAAATTAGCAACGTGACCATCAAATTTTAGGCAATAAAAAGCCGCTCTCGACTGGAAATCAAAGCGGCTTTACTCACAAGGAGCGAAGGGATTATGACAGACATTATCAGATTAGACAATGACGCAGATCACGAGTTAAGCGACTCAGGCACAAGCGGTACGGTTTATATCGCAATGCCTAACGATGTATCAGTTGAGATTTACTTTGAGACTGACGACAGACAGAACATCGAGCTACTAAGCGTAGGCGATTGCTACCAAGAGATTAACGGCGTCAGTGAAGACTACGCTTACACACTGCAATTTGAGCATGAGCCGATGATTAAAGCGGTTATCAACCAGTTTCTACGTGATAACCCGATTGATGACGGTGACGAATACGAACCCGATTGGCACGACCAGCGCACTTACGGGCTAAGCAACTCAGACTTTTTATACGGATAGGGAGAGCATCATGTTAGAGACAATCAGAATTGAAAGCAAAGACCAAAATTCGCACAACACATGCAATGTGATCCTTACGTTTGAGTGTGTTGACTACTCATGCCGTGACCCTGACTTCTACGAAAAACCACCCTACGCTGTGCTTCATAGAGTGCAGCTAGAGCCAACGGCTGACGGTATGTTGGTTATTGATGTACCGCTAGATGACGACAATGTAAGAGAGCATTTTGAGAGCTTATTGAGCGCACATTGCCACGGTTATGACGTGCATACAGTAAGCGAGGTGGCGTAAATGAAACAGCTAACGCAAGCGATATTCAAAGACGCGCCTGATTGGGTTAAGAGTGCAGCAGTTGACAGCACAGGTGATGTTTATTTTTATGCTGTACCAAAAAAAGAGCTTTCTTTTGATTCTGACGAATGTTGGTGGGTTTACTTAGGTAAGGAGGACAACTCGCGTACTTACAGCCCATGTGGTGATTACGACGTTAGCGACTGGCAAAACAGCGCTATAGACAGGGAGTTCAACTGATGAAATCAATCCTAACCTACGCTATTTACTTTGCCTTTGGCGCATTGGTCGCAAACATGGCACTTGCCAACACGGTCATAGTCGATGACAAGGCCTACACGCTAGTCGAGATAGACGGTCAATTGCTTGTGAGTAACGAGTGGCAGCCAGTTAGCGAGAGTGGCTATACGGACGAGTATTTGCAGTCTGAGCAGTATCAAACGGTTAAGGCTGCGAATGAGAGTCTACGCAGAATCAAACAACAATAAGGAATTTAACTATGAAAGCTGAATTAGAATTAATCACGCCAACAAAAGCAGCGTCGATACTAAGAAATCAGAATGAGAATAACCGCAATATAAGCATGGCTGCGGTAAACCTACTAGCTAGAGAAATGAAAGAAGGTAGATGGGGCTTAACACATCAAGGCATCGCCTTTTACGATGACGGCACGCTTGCAGATGGTCAGCACAGATTGTCAGCAGTAGTTGCGTCCGGATGTTCGGTTGAGTTCTTGGTTACTTATGGCACTAAGCGCGAATCATCAATGTTTGTCGATACAGGTAGAGCTAGAAGCACAGGTGATGTTGTTAAGCTGTCAGGTCAAGCTGACTGGCTAACTGCCAAGATGATACAGATGGTTAAACTGGCTTACGGTGTAAAAAGAGTTTCTGCTAGTGAGGTTATTTTATTAGCAGAACCTATAAAAGACAGTCTGATTTTTACTAGTAATTTATTTAGAAGCACCGCAAAAGGTATAACGCTACCGCTAAGAACCGCTGTGCTGCTGGCTCATTTATGCGGAGAAAACAAAGATAGACTGACTAGCTTTGCGGAAATGATTTACTCAGGCGTAGTCAAGAATGACGAAGATACTGCGGTTGTAAAAATACGCGACCATCTTGCTCAAGGAAACCTAAGAATAACAGGCAATGCAGGTCAGCAAATCGACTTTAGCAAAAGTCAGACTGCATTATTTAAGTTCTGCAGGAAGCAACCAGTCCGAGTTTTAAGAGAGCTTGGCGACCTGCCCTATCCGCAACTAGATGCTGAATCGGTTATCGGTGCGAATAGCTCAAACAAGATATGGTGAGGTCGGACTATGAACCACCAATGGCAACAGTTTAGCCACCACGACACGTTAGCGTTCAAGCTGACCGATGATGAGGAACGCGAGTTAATAAAGTCGTGGCAGCAATCAGGTAGCTTTGATGATGTGATTATCGAAGCTCAACAAACACAGAACGTAAGACAAGGAATTTAATCATGGGACTTAATATCGTTACATCAATGCAGCCGCTTAACGTAGAGAACATCATCACGTTTATCTATGGCGACCCTGGCATCTGGAAAACATCGTTAGCGTTCACCGCTAAAAACCCTATCTTGTTCGACTTTGACAAGGGCGCTTATCGTGCGTCTAACCGTAAAGACACGGTGCAGATCGGTAGTTGGCAGGAAGTAGCAACGTTCACAGCGCAAGACCTAGCCAGTTACGACACTATCATCATAGACACAGCAGGTCGCGCACTAGACATGATAACCGACAACCTAAAGGGTGATAGTCGTAATACTCGTCGTGATGGTCAGCTATCTATGCAGGGTTACGGCAAGTTAGGCGGTATCTTTACCGATTGGCTCAAGATGCTACGTGGTATGGGTAAAGACATCGTGCTGCTAGCCCATGCGTCAGAGGACAAAGACGGTGACAACGTAATCAAGCGCCCCGACATGGTAGGCGGTAGTAAAAAAGAAGCGTACAAGATAGCTGACATGATGGCTTATATGACCACTCAGCAAAGCCAAAACGGTGATATTAAAGTGCTTAACTTTATGCCTAGCTCTACTTACTTGGCTAAGGATAGCGGACGCATTGGTAATGTTCAGATTGTACCGATGACGGAAGCACCCAACCAGCTAGCAAACATCATTCAGGCCACAAAAGACCACATCAATAGTCTGTCAGCGGAAGCTGCCAAAGCGCAAAAAGAGCTTGATGACCTGCGTAACGACTTGCTAGATGCTGAGACAACGAGCGACCTTGACGAGTTAAAAGCTGATCTTAAGATTGAGCATCCACTGTACCTAGAAATGGCAAAAAGCATTATGAGCCGAAGCAAGGCGCTAGGCTTTATCTATGACAAACCGTCTAATAGCTTTGTTGAGCCTGAGCCAGTGGTAGAAGATGCTGAATTTGAACCTGCTAACGAGCAGGAAGCAGAGGTGGCCAATGCCGAATAATCGTATATCGGTCACATGGCTTGATAGTTATCAATACTTTTTAGATAGCGAAATGTCGGAAGATGAGTTGTATGAGCGCTTTTACGGCGCTTTTACTCAAAACCCTGCTATGGCAGCAGGGACAGCTTGGCATAAGCATTTAGAGCAGACGAATAACACGCATAACATCGTTGAAATGGACGGCTTTACGTTTAACTTAGACGCCCTATTCAACTCAGATGACACGCATGTTATCTGCCTTGGCTTGCCCTACGAGCGTGAGAATAAGCACGTTGTACAGCTCATAGATGGCGTGGACTTGGTAGGCATGATTGACGTTGAAACACCCTACACGGTCTATGACCACAAGCTGACTGGTAGCTATAAACCTGAACGTTACTTTGATGCTTGGCAATGGCGAGCGTACCTGACCATGCGAAATAAAAACCAGTTTACTTATCAGGTTTTCGAGTGTAAGCCAGTACGTGAGTACGGTCAGACGGTTGAGATTAAAGACTACCACACGCTTGATATGTATGCCTATGAGGGTATGCAAGACGAGGTTAAGTCCATCTTGACCGACCTAAACAACCTAATCAATAAGTGGCGTTCAGAGGGTAAACCTTGCAAGCGCGATTACAGTAAATAAGAGAGAAATATTATGATCGAAGTTATCGTAGCAGGAAATTTAACAAAAGACGCGGAGTTACGCCCAGCAGGTAATTCTCAAGTATGTGGTTTTTCAGTGGCAGCGGACACAGGTTTTGGCGATAAAAAGCAAACGATGTTCTTTAGTTGCTCACTATGGGGCAATCAAGGTGCAGCAGTCGCTCAATACCTTAAAAAAGGCAACCCAGTAACCGTGATTGGTGAAATGAGCGAGCGCGAGTATGACGGTAAGCAATACAAAGAAATCCGCGTCAACAGTATTAAGTTGCAAGGTGGCAGAAACGACAACCAACAAAGTAACGGCTATCAGAACAATCAACAAGGCGGCAACTATCAGCAGCCACGTTCTGAAACAGGGTTAAGTCCACAGCAGAACCAAGCACCACAGCAATTTAACAATCAGATTAGTAACCAGGCACCTCAAACAATGGCCAATGCCGTAGTAGATGAACAAATTCCATTCTAAGGAGCTAGTCATGATTAATTGTAAATACTGCAAAACCGATAAGCCTATAGATGATTTTTACCAGTCATCTATTCGCAAGGACGGCAAATCAGGTAATTGCAAAGAGTGCATACGCGCTAGAGTCAGAGCCAACAGAGCCGCTAACATTGAACACTACCGAGAATTTGACCGCAATAGAGCCAACCTACCGCATCGCGTGGAAGCTCGCAAAGATTACGCTAAAACCGACCAGGGTAAAAAGGCAACAGCTAAGGCGAAAATAGCTCATTACCGACGCTACCCTCATCGCTCAGCAGCTCGTAACGCAGTAAACAATGCTGTCCGTGATGGTCGATTGCATAAACCTAGTCAATGTGAGTCATGCAGTGATGAGACACCCTTACACGGTCATCATTGCGACTATAACAAACCATTGGACGTTATGTGGCTTTGTGATCCATGCCACAAACAATGGCACAGAGACAATGAACCAGTTTATTGCAGCGAATTGAAAGCGTCATAACCAGTTACACCCTGCATCGGGGCTAATAGATGCCGTTACCTCGCTAGTAGTGACGCATAACGCTAGCAGCCAAGATTGACAATTCCTTACGTGTGATGGTTGCAGCTATTGCATGAGCTCTGAAAAAGCAGTCGAGGCAAGGCCGAAAGCCCGCGATAAGGGCACCCTATTTACTAATGAGGATTGAGACTATGAATAAGAATATTGAGAAAAAAGCATTGAGTGTTATTCAAGATTTTAACAAGTCAAGCAAAGGCTTAGAGCGCCAAGCTATCATTATCACTTATACCGATAACGACAACATAACCACGTTTAATGATGGCGATGCCGGTAGTGTGTTGCTGACGATGGCTAACAGCTTAGCTCATACACTATCGGAGGTCGTGGTTAATATGAGTGCGGACGAGCAGCATGTGCTGATAGAGAATGTATGTAACGAGGTTTACAGCATGGCAATTAACAAGCTGGATAAGGAGCAAAACGATGAGTAACAAACAGCAAGTTAATTGCATATTTGCAGTCCATTTTGACGATATTGACGACCCGCGATACAAGGCCATTACCAAGATTGTTATGGGCGGTGAAATGTGGACTGAACGAAACTTAGTCTATGCAGCGCATTTAGATAGTCGTGATGAGTTATGCGCTCAAATAGAAAAACTGGAGTACAAAGACGATGAGTAATTTACCGTTGAAGGCGTTGCCGTGGGACAGTCAGAATCATGCAAGAAGCGCGTTCCATGAGTATCTGATTAGAAAAGATGGTGAGGCTAGAAAAAATAGTAAGTCGCAATATGAGGTCGTTTACGGACGGCTGAACACACAGCAAAGCTATGATGTTGCCACCGGCTTTGCAACTATCGACGATGCTAAAACATGGTGCTGGAATCACTACAACGAGAAGATGCAGCCGTATGTTGTGCCCGACTCTATCACCGATATTGCAAACTGGTTTAAAACTGCGAAGCCTGAGCCGACGAATAAGGATGTCTGTACTCAGATCGGTTGTCATTACGAAGAAGTTTACGAGATGGATGTAGCGTTATATGGACACGAGCCAAGCCACAACGGAGAGATTGCAGATTGGTATAAGGGCGATAACATTAGCGTTGTTAATGTCATGCAGCGCATGGACAAAATCGAGCTACTAGACGCCCTATGCGACCAAATCGTAACTGCAACTGGTGTGGCTTATATGATGGGCTTTGATATCGAGGCCGCATTAAAAGAGGTCATACGCTCAAACAATAGCAAGATGGTCAAAGGTAAGTTTGAGTATGACAAGAACGGCAAGATACAAAAGCCTGATAGTTATAGCGAGCCTGATTTAGCGCCATTTATAAAACAAGGAGAGTGATGTGAGTGAATGGATTAATTTAAAAGATAGACGTCCAACTCGTGACGGCAAGTACCTTACCTTGCGAAAAGGCTTTACTTACGAGATGGGTAATGAGGACGACTTAGAGCCTGAGATTGGTTACTACAACGGCGGACGTGGTTGCTTTGATGAGGACTACGACGACTTGTGGTTTACTCATTGGATGGAGTTGCCAAAACTACCAAATGGAGACGGTATCAATGACTAACGACCAAATCAAAGAAATCGCACTGGCTAACGGCTTTAAGCTCAAAGAGCAGCCAAATGGTGAAACGGATTTAAATCCGTATGTTTATGAGTTTGCAAGGGCGCTGCTACGGCATCAAAATCGAATGCTATCTAAGGAGATTGAAGGCTATCACCCTGTGTCGATAAGCGGCTGCCTTGGTGTGATACAAAGGAATTCGGATAAATTAGACGAGGTGAATGATGATTGAACAAAACGAAGGTATCGAGCGATTGCCAGAGTTTATTGATCGTAGTCTACTAGATGAAAAGCAGACGCTCACTCAGATATCAAAGCTGTTTCGTGTAGATGGTTATGGTGTTACTAATCATATTAGAAAAATGAACGAGCAAGGCACACCGATTCCTCGTGAGGTTGTTTCGCACAATGGACCGCGAGGATATAAGCATCTATATTTGATCAGAGATATTATCAACTCAGCTATCGATAAAGGTCTAAAGATAGAGGAGCCACTAACCCAAATAGAGAAAGCAAGTCATCAAGAGCTATCTGAGCAAAATAGAAAGCTCAAAAAGAGCATAGAAAACCTAAAGCAACAGCGCAGACAGCTCTTAAGTGAAGTCAACCTACTTACTGGAAACTTATCTGATATCGCACCAGTTTTAAATCAAACTAAGTTTTCATTGGTTCCAAAATCAGCACTTATTAAGAAATCAAAAACCTATGGCGATGCATGCGGCGTTTATTTTCTAGTTAAGAACAATGAGATCGTCTATATAGGCCAAAGCATAAACATAGCAAGTCGTATAACACAGCATAGAGATAAGGATTTTGACAGTGTGAGTTATGTGGCTTGTCATAAAGACGAGCTAGATATATTAGAGTCTCTATACATACTTGCTTATCAGCCGGCGTTGAATGGTAGTAACGGTAATGGAATAACTGGAACAACTAGACCTGCTACACCTATAACGCTAAACAAGATAGTCCAAATGTTTCATAAAGGGGAATTGTCAAAATGACTAACTTCAACACAGAGCAAATGCTCATCATGCGGTACGGTTTTACACCGCTTATACCGCTTGATAAGGTGGCAAGCGACTACCTGCCACCATTGACAAAGACCGAGCTACACCGAAAAGCTAAACATGGTCAGCTAGGCTTCTCAGTAGTTAATAACGGATCTGATGGTAAGCCTGCTTACTACGTGCCACTGGCGTCATTAGTGGCATGGATTGACCACGAGATAGACGAAGCTAATAGCGACCATCTTGCCATGCAAGCATAGCGACCTGCATTGCCCTGTCAAACTCTAACACAGATTTGCGGGGCGTAACATTCACATAACGCTGTAAACTAGACCACGAGTCATGACCAGTCACCTGCTGCATTTCAGGCACAGTTAAACGCTGCTCAGCAAGCCGTGTCGCTGCTTCATGACGTAAATCATGATAACGTAAGTCGTCAATACCCTTGAGCTTACACGCCCTCGTAAACATCGCTGATATATTCTTAGGTGATAACGGTAGCAGTAGCTCGTTATCCCAATGTTTGTTGCCACGACGCATAGTAGCACGTACTTTATCAGCTTTTAGCGCATCGATGATCGGTAGCGCATTGTCTCTAACTTTAGTATTGATATGATTGCCCATGCTTCCGCGTGGGTTTTTTGCGTTTCTAACGAGCCACCAACCATCATTAAAATCATCAATGCGTAAACGTGTCAATTCCTCTTGTCGTCTTGCCGTGTAGATTGCTAGCCAAATAATAAGGTGCATCGGATAAGTTGTTTTGCCGGTCATCCATTTTGCATAAAAGTAGGTCGTCAGCTCTTGCAGCTCGTCACTGTTTGGTGTCCGAGTGCGTTTAATACTAGATGATACTTTACGGCTGTGCCTTAATCCTAGCACAGCGTCCTCAAACTCATTGAGATTAACATCAAGCCCCCATGCAAGTTTGGCTTGCTTGAGCACTGAGCGTATGCCCACGATGTCACCATTGAGCGTGGCAGGTGTGATTGCCGTTAAGCCCTCATACTTACCATTAAGCCTTGCGTCAGCAAATGCGGTGTAATCCTCACGTCTTAGTGTGTTAATCTGCTTTGCACCTATCGGTAATTTGCTAATGAGTATCAAGCTCATATTGTGAGTGCGTCCGAACTGATCGCCAAGCTCGTCAAGATACTTTATAATAACGTCACGTAAGCGCATCGACTTAGCTTCACGTTTTAGCATTATTTCAGGATTGGCTTCAATCTCAGCTTCACGCTTTTTTACCCATGCCTCAGCTAACGCTTTTTTGCTAAATGTCTTTGACTGAGTAAACGACGGATAGCCGTCACGCTCGATGCGTATTAATCCCCTATACCGAGCTGTGCCGTCGGCATTTTTGCGCTTTACTATGCTGCCCATTTTGTACCATGCCTTGTTTTTAGTTTTGTGGTACGAATATGGTACAACACAATAACAAGTAAACGCACGTAAAAACACGCACGAACACGCAGCAACACGTAAGACAACAATACTCTATACTATATACAGTAAGGCTTTAACGCTAAATGATTGATTTAATGAAAGATAAGCGACTATCAGTAGCTCCTATGATTGATTGGACAACGACAGACTATCGTTACTTTGCGCGACTATTTAACCCGCACACGTACCTGTATACCGAAATGATTAGCACCGGTGCATTGATACACGGTAACCGCGCACGGCACCTACGCTTTGACACACTTGAGCATCCACTGGTATTGCAGCTTGGCGGAGCAGATATCAGTGAGATGACACAATGCGCCGAATTTGCTCAGCAATACGGCTATGATGAAGTCAATATCAATGTTGGTTGCCCTTCTGATCGTGTGCAACACAACAAGATAGGTGCCTGTCTAATGGCAGAGCCAAAAACGGTGGCTGACTTGGTCAAGCACATGCAAGCTGCAGTCGATATCCCCGTGACGGTCAAACACCGTATCGGTATCGATGATTTTGACAGTTACGAGTTTATGGTGGATTTTGTGCAGACCGTTGCGGCTGCTGGCTGTACGCGTTTTATCGTTCATGCACGTACCGCGTGGCTACAAGGGCTGAGTCCTAAGCAAAACCGCGAGATACCACCGCTACGCTACGAGGATGTCTATCGTCTAAAACAAGACTTTCCTGAGCTTGATATTGAGATCAATGGTGGTATTGATACCATTGAAGACATAAAAATGCATTTGCAACATATCGATGGCGTGATGATTGGTCGGGCGTTTTATCACAACCCGTATCTATTAGCAGAGGCCAATAGCTTATGGAACGAGGCAGCACCCGACGCGATACCTAAGCGCTCAGAGATTTTAGAGCAGCTCTACCCTTATCTACAAGAACAAATCGCCAAAGGCGAAGCACTACCCACGATGACACGGCATTATCTAGGATTGTTTCAAGGATTGATGGGTGCACGCAAATGGCGGCAAGCATTGAGCGGCAAACCTCAGCTAACGCTTGACGAGGTTAAACGAGCAGCCGATGAAGTGTTATCGTTAAATCCTGACGCATAGGCATAGCTAAATGCTGATATAACTGGCTTGATAGAATTCACATGCTGGCCATTGTCGTGGCTAGCATGTTATCTACGCCGCTTGCGCAAGATACTGCCACATCGCTGCGCCATTATTGATGATATGTAGTGCGATGGGCAGTAATAGTGACCCTGACTTGATACGTGCATAACAAAATATGAATGCCAAAACCACAATAGTACTGATTTCATAAATGCCATACTGCACATGAATGATGGCAAATATCAAACTGGTCACGATACTTGCTACTATCGCACCGTGATGCACAGAGTATGACGGTGCGGTGAACTGCTCTGCGATGGCTGACCATAATATGCCACGAAAAACCACTTCTTCGTAAATAGGTGCAACCACGACCATTGCAAAGACCAGCAGCCACACTGAACTAACAGACTGGTACAATGGATCTACAAATACCAGCGGCGTCATGTCCAGCATATAGGTCAGCGCCTGACTGACTATCATAAATATCAACAGCAATCCTAGCATGCCCATACCTACCGTAAATGAAAACGGCTTTAATGCTAAATACTGTCGCCATTCCCCGCCTTTTATACGAATAATGAGAACACTCGTTGTCATCAGCAGCACGCAGCCTATGAGTATTGATAAGCTCACGACTGTTCCATCGTTACTGCCAAAAAAGAATATATCGCCCATCGAAGCATTTTTGGTCGCAGGTAATACCAGCTTGCCAGCGCTATAGACGCCTACCAATTGACTGATAAAAAACGCAAGCACCATCCCTACCGTCAGCATAAATGTACCAACGCGTGAAAATAACGGCGGACGCTCAGGCGAGGTTGCGATATCTGGTAAAGCTGTCACGTTTTTTGGCATATATATGTCACTTAAAAAATACGCTGTCAGCTTGTATTAGACACAAGCCTACATAACGATACGTTGCTTTTATTTTGATATAGTGAGTTCAGTATAAAAACGATACAGTGGGACTGGGATAAATTTTTCGCAGCCTCTGTCTGCGTAAGCACAGCACGCAAGGAAAATTTAGACCAGTTCCACCTTGATATATAATGTATCTGTTTTATTTAGGATTGACTATAGTTGCCGCTTAATCAGTTCTAGTACCTGCTGCGATACAGACTCTGGGTGCTCAAGTGGGAACATATGCCCACCCTCATGAGTCTCATAAGGGATGCCCAAGCGCGACTTTATCTGTTGGGGAAACCGACGTTTTAAAAAGATACTGTCTTGACCGATAATCAAGGTAACAGGCACTTTGGGGCCGCGATTGGGCGTCAGCCAATACCAAGAAGGATTGGTACGGAACACTTCTACTTCATTAGCTTTAGGAATGGCCAGTGTCACTTTACCATCCGCGCGCTCATGCAAGCCATGATCGATATATCCTTGGAAGCTGCGCTCATCAAAGTTTTTGAAAAATCCTTTGTGCCGCATTTTTTCATACGCATCTGCTCGACTCTCCCACACATCACGGCGATGCTTAGAGATACCCGCTGGTGACAATTTGTCCATCAAACGCTTACTCGTTAGAGGCAATTTATCTACTGTCTTTGCCAAATGCCATAACAAGCTAACTTTGCCATAGATCCAAGGCGGATCCATAAGCACTACTTGAGCAAACAGCTTAGGCTCACGGTACACTGCTTGCAAGGTACACATGGCGCCAAGTGAATGACCCACGCCCACCACCTGAGTGACGCTATGCTTTTCGCAGGCGGTTTTTACGCTATCGATCACCTGCTGCGTCAGACTGCGCCAATGATTATCTACTGGATAATCGGGCGTATCACCCAACATGGCAATATATTCAATCGTAAAAAATGTGGACAATCCTGCAAAAAACGGCTCATAGACAGCACTTGGCATGCCATTGGCATGGGCAAAATGTAATACAGGCTTTTTTGTTATCTTGGAGACAGGTAGCGCAGCAAAGGTCTGCAAATTGATTTCATCACTCATAATAGGCTCTCGTGGGATGGTTTATATATTATTTTTAATAATTCAACTGTATTTCATATTAAGGTAGTTTTTAGCACTATATACAATTAAGGCTGAGCATAATTATATGCTCAGCCTCAACAATCATACACAGTATATCTAAAATATTAAACGCTTAACGCATTTCTGCATTACCTTCTTCTTGGGGCAAAAACCCATCAAGACTCATGCTAGAGCCAATGCCTGCACCCAATTGTACCGCAAAGCGATCCATAAACATTTGGAACGGATCGGTTGGGCTATAGCTGATGATCGTATCAAGATCCAATTGTTTACTGAGGCTTGTGATACTGCCCGTTTTGTCTGCCAAACCTAACTCGATAGATTGCTCACCGGTCCAAAACAGTCCTGAAAACAGTTTGTTTTGTTCAGGATTTTTCAAGCGATCACCGCGGCCTTCTTTGACGGCATTGATGAAATGCTTGTGCGTATTAGCAAGCACACCTTCGACATGTTTTTCTTCGTAGTCAGTCAATGGACGCGACAAACTCAAGATGTCTTTGTACTCACCCGCAGTGATAGTACGATCTTCTACGCCGACCTTGTCCATTAGGCCCTTGACATTGTAACTTGGCATAATGACACCGATAGAACCAACCAAGCTCGATGGATTGACATAGATCTCATCAGCGGCAGAGGCGATATAATAAGCACCTGAAGCACCAATATCACCGATAACAGCATAAAGCTTTTTATCTGGATATTCTTTACGCAGATCCATCATAGTCTGCCAAATTTCATCAGACTGTACCGGTGAGCCACCAGGTGAGTTAATGTCTAACGCCACCGCTTTAGAGTTACTATTTGCAAAAGCGTCTCTCAATGCCTCATTGACGTCGTAAGCGTTGGCCACGTCATCATTACTGATCACACCTTGGAGCTCAACCACTGCCAAATGCGGCGAGCTAGTATCAACGGCATCCATACCTGTTGGCGAACCACTACATCCGCGACCTATGGTCAAAAATATCAATAATATATAACCAAAGGTCAACAGTTTAAAGAAAATACTCCAGCGACGAGCACGGCGCTGCTCAACCACACTAGCTAATAAGGTGTTTTCCAGTACTTTCCACTCTTGTCCGCTCGGCGCGTTTGGTTGCTGCATTGGCGTTGGCTGATTTGCCGAATTATCAGGACGTTTGTTTGGGTCTGGTGGCCAGTTGGGCATATAACTTCCTAAGTCAGAAACAATCTAAAACAATAAAAAGATGATATTGGTAGATACGGCTAAAAATAAATATCTCCTCGCCGTGTCAATCATCGGTATTAATAGGCTGCTAAGTATGGTGGTATTTCGATAATGGTTCAATAGTATAACTGTGAAATATCACCATATTGTAACACTGCGAGTATAAGCAATATTTTTAAGGACTCATCGCTTCTGCGTCAACACCGTTGTTTATTATATTCAGCGATAAAGACGCTTCTAAAGGTTTGTCATCGTAGGTGATAATATCATTGATGCTTTGACGACTTATGACATCAGTTGTCATCTGTGATGCACTATGACCAAGCCATGTGATATTTTTAAACCTCATGCTGTCGTTATTCGAATCAGCTGAACATAATAATGACCACATCTGCCAAACGCGTGGATGGGTGTCAGTATCTAAAACAAGCCGTGATAGAGAATATTTTTTGTGATCCGTATCTAACTGGTTATCTGCTATTTTCGTTTGAGAGTTTACAGATAATGACTTTAGCGGATCGGCTGCGTTGTATCTTAGAACTTGTATAGGTACACTGCTATCAATCGCAATTGTACAGTCCCACACGCTAGTATCACCTATCTCGCTCCAGCCTGTCATTGCTTGGATGGATAAATCACCACTAGCCACCTGCCATGTTTTGCCTTGCTCGCATCCTTGCGCACTGATATTCGTCTTACCTTTAGACTGAGCTGCTATTTTAGAGGCTTGCTGGAATGCAGACCAACGCTCGGAGCGTCCCGCTTGCCAATATTGACTGACAGGTAGCTGCTGATTTAACTGCGCAACTGCCAGCGGTAATAACTCAGAATTTTTGGCGCTAACGACCATATTTTGCTCACTGGCATTCAAAGTGTCAGTCAGTACGGTGCTACTGCTCTGCACTATGATGCCTTCTAGTTTATCGACTGACAAACTGCCCAATTGCTGCTCTAAAGATACAGATAGTTTATCCGCTGTGAGATTGCTTGGCATGGTCCGTGTTGCGGTTGGTCTATGATCAGCCAAAAACAGCCAGCTGGTATTGTCTTTCGCAAGTGAGGATCCATCCTTACTGTTACTAACGCTTTGATTATGTAAAGGGAATTTTAGCAAGGCTGCACTGATATATGGATCACCCGTTGGCAAAATATATAACGTCGGCATTGTTATCATTGACTGCTGATTGGCATACACCGTCATCATTAACAGCGTCAGTGGAGGCAGTGCCAACCAGCGACTGAGCAACCCTCTTGGCAAAAGCCAAGGTACTACACTTAACAACACCATGAGCAATATCGCCATATTCACTGGTGTATAAAGCCATGCGTCTGTTAATGCTGGTAATGATGTCAGCCAACCAATCAACTCATGTAGATTGCCGACGATGGCACTGACTAAAGACCAAATGCTGTCAGCTATCGTGGGTGATAATAGGTAAAAAAGCCCTGCTAACAGATTGAGCGGTACAATCACCCACCCAAACAGCCCAATGGCAAATAAATTGACAATAAGTCCCCATAACGATGCCTTTCCAAATAAGAGCAGCGTGATAGGCAATAAAGTCAAAAATAGCCAGAATTGTAACTTGAATATACGCTGAGCAATTTGCAATGCACGGCGAAATAAAACATTGCTTATATAAGCACGCCCGTTATCATCATTGTATGGTAGCGGCGGAGCGGCTGTATTGCGCTGATATAAGGTGCCTTCATACTTGAGTAGTAGCGCTACTGCGATAAAAGATAGCCAATACCCTGCCTGCCACAATACATACGGATCTTGCCATGCCATCAAGACAGCTAATGCTAACAACACGCGCATAGTACTGATAGGTAGCAATGTCAATCTTACCAAGCCTATAGCCAGTAGCATCCACGCCGTACGTGCAGCAGGCACATCAAAACCTGTAAATAGTGCATAGATAAAAGCAGCACCAATCATTACCCACCAACGCACTTGCCAGCGTGGCATATCGCGATAAACCACTGGGCACAGTCGATTGAATAGCAACACAACGGCGCCGCCCAATACAATGGCTAAAAACAGTACATGTGTCCCTGATATTGCAAGCAAATGCGAGATACCCGCCAGTTGATATAGATCCTTGGTGTCGCGATTGATCAAGCTACGGTCACCTGTGAGCAAACTCAATGTGACAGCTCTGGCCTGCTGCTCTGCTATGGTTTGTGCAGGCCAATCTCTATAGAAATGATCTCTTAATTGCCAACGTCCTATATCAATACGAGTACGAAATCGCTTGAAATAAGAGTCAGACGTCGATGCTTGTTGTAAAGCTTCATCGTTATTGCTTTTGCTGACAGTCAACGGACTAACCGCCAGTATATTTGCCACACCATCAATGTGTCGACCTCGCAACCAACGATAACTATCAAAACCAGACGGGTTGCTTATAGCTTGCTTGGAGGTAGACAATGGTACCAGTGCCAAGCTCATAAATAGCTCATCGCCTGGTTGCAAATCATTTAAATTTGAGAACGAATCATCATTTGATGTGTTCTTTGGATAGGCATTGAGCAATACTCGGTATTCAATACTATTATTGAGGTTTTTGTCAGAGCTTTCATTATAGCTTTTACTTAGGCTATTATTTTCTTCCTTCGAATAATCACTTGTACTATTTGCCAAATCTTGGGGAGTCAACTCAGCGACTAATGGCATTAAATGTGTGACCACTGCTACTTGTCGATAGCCGCTATCTGTACTGGCGTCATATACGCTGTCACTTATCCCTTCGATACGAACGAGCGCTTGTACACGTATAGAGTCAGTGATTTTGGTCGTTTCGGCTTGCTGATGTGCAACTAGCGCTTGTAGCGCGCTACCCACGACCAACCCAATGGCTAATAGACCAAATAAGAAGTATTTGCTAAAAAGTGACAATTTAACATCATTAGGTGAGCTGACAGAACGCGTTTTATTGGTACTTTGAGTATTTACTGAAGGGCTATTAAGTTGAGTAGCACTAAGCAGAATAATAGCAAATATGACAAGCAACCAAAGCAAACCTGTGGCGCTGACCACATTTAATAAAGGCATGTCGATCGGCATCGCCACATTATCTGCAACTGCCAACACACCCATCATAGCAATAATTACTAGGCTACCAACTAACCAATACACCCGCACTCCTTGCTTGATGAGCAAAATATTATAATGCAGCTAACGCCAGTTATTGATGATAATAAGGCGCCAGAGCAGCCATTTTTATCGACATTTTAGAAGCGACTGAAGCATCATATCTGTGAGGCAATAGCATTTATATTTATATTACCCTATACTGATGAGGCATATTAAAATGATGGCTTTCTACCATCACCACTCTATGTATTCTCATCGGTATTTTTTATCCATAATATTACTTTATACCAGCCCATCAATACAATTGAGCGGACTGTCGTTAACGATTAAAGGCGATACTGTGCCCCACAAACGTCTAAAAGACCTGCTTCCTACACCGGAAAAAATCCTAGAAAGTCGCACCCTAAAACTGTTCGCCCCGCATTTGGCAGATCCTCGGTTATGGCACTTCAACCGCCATAGCTTAAATAAAGCAGTCTATATTGGCGTGCTTAGCGCATTTTTTCCACTGCCAGGACAGATGTTGCTGGCTTTGATTGGCTCACTTATTTTTCGAGCCAATGTACCTATGGCTCTCGGTCTAACGTGGATTACCAATCCAGTCACCAGCTTGCCTATCTTTTATGCTGGGTATTATATCGGTGCAAAAATCATTGATGCACCAGTGATCAGTTTGCGCTTTATCGGCAGAATGATTGCTGATTTTAGCTTATGGGCATTATCAGATGGCGCCAACCCTTTTATTACTTATAAGGGCACTGTATCGCTTACAGCATTTTGTATAGGGCTAACGATTTTAGCGGTTATAACCAGCATCATTTGTGGACTTGCTTTTAAAGCGATTTGGCGTTACAAGACGGTCGTGAGTTGGCAAAAACGTCAGCAAAAACCTGATGATAAATCGCCTAAATATTAATACCGTTTAACATCATTAAACGGTATTAATATTAAACAGTATCAACGTCAGCGTCTTAAACAATAGCTATTACTCTTCTTTGGTTCTTTCTATGGCATCTATAAGCTTGTCTGTAAAATCTTTATCCATAGAGACGATCTCAATAACCTCGTCGTTTTTACAGAGCGTATAACGCTTACCTGTCGCGCTGTCTTGAACCTTTAAATCATAGTCAACCCCAGCCAAAGTGATCGCATCAAACACGGGTGTGATAAGATCCTTTTGTTCTTGTCTATCGATGGTGTCAAACAAGGTTGGATCGATATAAGGCTTTAACGGCTCATCGCCTTCTTCGGCACTGCCAAAAGCGGCGATTGGATTGTCATCTTTGTTCATTATTCGGAGTCCTATAAAATAGATATAGCAGCTAGTTAATCAAGCTTTTATATCTTTTGCTATGAGATATTTACTTGATAATACAACAATATATTTCGTTAGGACAACCCTTATAAGTGCCAATTCATGACACTTATATTCATCTGAAAATCTCAACATATATAGACGTTAATACTGTTCCCAATGACCATTACGTAGCAATAATTGACGATCAGCAAGAGCCGCCAAGTTGCGATCATGTGTCACCATCAAAAGTGCTGTTTGCATAGTGCTTTGTAGCTCTGATAGCAATCCAAAGACACTTTGCGCATTGTCATAATCCAAGTTACCAGTTGGCTCATCCGCCAAGATAAGCGAAGGCTTGGTAACTAGTGCGCGCGCAATCGCCACACGCTGACGCTCACCACCTGATAGCTCACCTGGTCTGTGCATCAACCGATGATCTAGACCGACGTTTTCGAGAATCTCAATCGCTTGCTTGCGAGCGTCAGTCGTTGATACTTCTGGACGCATCAGTAAAGGCATCGCAACATTCTCGACTGCGGTAAACTCTGCTAGCAAATGGTGAAACTGATAAATAAAACCCAAATGCTTGTTGCGCATCGCGCCGCGTTCGGTCTCATTCATGCTATTTAATAACTGACCATGTAACCAGACTTCACCACTCGTGGGCGTGTCTAGACCACCAAGCAAATGTAGCAAGGTACTTTTTCCTGAACCACTGGTCCCGACAATAGCAATGCGCTCACCAGCATGAACTGTCAGATCGAGGCCCGTCAATACTTGCGTACTAACGGCTCCCTCATCATATATTTTATTGATATTGGTCGCCTTTAAAATGGCAGACATAGCGCTTCCTTTATTTTATTTATGTCGATATTTATGCGATTGAATTACTCATAACGTAGTGTCTGGGCAGGCTGAATTTTAGCCGCTCGGCGTGCTGGATAAATCGTTGCCAAAAAGCTCAATATAAATGAGGCACCTGTAATGAGTACCACGTCGAGCAAACGCAACTCTGACGGCAAATAATTCACAAAATAAGCATCAAACAGATTCAAATTAAAGACTTGATTAATAAAGCCTAAAATATCACTGACGGTGAGTGCGAATATCACACCCAATATCGTACCAGCAACGGTACCGATCACACCGATGACCACGCCTTGTACCATAAAGACTTGGGTAATCAAACGAGGAGACGCACCAAAGGTTTTTAGAATGGCAATATCTGCTTTTTTGTCAGTGACGAGCATCACAAGACTTGAGACAATGTTGAAAGCGGCAACTAAGATGATTAAAAATAGTAGCAAACCAACCATGGCTTTTTCCATCTGAATTGCACCAAATAGATTGCCGTGCGTCTGCGTCCAATCATTAGGATATAATTGTTCAGGTGCGATGGCTGCGGCTTTCTCTGCTGCTATTGGCGCAGTAAAGATATCATTGAGCTTCATACGCACGCCTTGCGCGCCCTCTGGTAGACGCAACAGTTTTGCTGCATCACCCATCGGAATGAACGCCATCAGACTGTCTACCTCTGGGCTGATGGTGAAAATACCTGTCAAAGTAAAGCGCTTAAATCGTGGTATCACACCGGCTGGCGATGGCGATGCTTCTGGTAGCACCAAAGTTACTTTGTCCCCTATCTGCAAGCCCAGAGACTGAACCATCTCCTCACCCAATACAATGCTAAAGTCACCACTTTGCAAGGTATCAATACTGCCCTCAACCATATGATCATTAATGATAGAGACGTTTTTTTCGTATTCAGGCTCGACGCCAGTCACCATAATCCCGGCGACCTGACCGTTTGATGTCAGCATCCCTTGCAATTGGATAAAGGGGGCGACAGCTGATACTTCTGGATCTTCCTTAATCTTATCAGCGAGCTGCTCCCAATCACCAATAATCTCAGTTGAGACCACGGTGGCTTGCGGCACCATGCCCAAAATACGGGTTTTTAATTCTCGATCAAAACCATTCATGACCGATAGCACCGTAATCAATACGGCAACCCCAAGCGTCAGACCAATCATTGAGATGAGTGATATAAAGGAGATAAAGCCATTACTGCGCTCTGCTCGGGTGTATCGTAAGCCGATAAATAACGCTAAAGGACGAAACATATTCAAACTCTTTATCTTATCTACGTGCGACTTTATATAGGCTACAAAACGAGCAGTGGCAAATGCATCATAAACTGACATTTGCCATACTCACATATAAATCGAACACAAAAACAGGGTTTCAGACGAGCCGAGGACAGCCGTCAAAAGGGAGCTAGTTTGACACAATTTAGCCAATATGTGCCAGTCATTAGCCGATACTAAGAGTATTTTTTACCAAAAAACTGGGTTTTGTTATTATTTTTTATAGAGGCCTTGCTATTAGATATGTCAATACCTATATATTATATGCTAAAGACAATTGTCATTAACCCTCATTGTGGTTTGTTCACTCTCTGCTGGTAATGTCGCTGACATCATAAACCAGTTATTTGAAATACTGAATGGTACGTAAGTAACCGTCGCACTACAGTATTAGACACAAACCCCACGCTGACTTAATTTTGAGTATTTTCATGACCATAAATTATCAATATAAAAACATTCAAACTCCTACCAAGATCACACTGACCGATGAGCAGTCTGCAGGTCATGGCGATCATTGGCGTATTTTGACCGATGATATGAGCAATGATGTGCCAGAGTGGCTACAAAAAATGATCGAAGTGGCGGCAATGCCTAAAGGCCTGAACAACAACGTTAGTTCAAAAGACAGCTGTTTGTTGTTATCAGAAGACAAGCCATGCCATATCAATCAAGTACTCGCAATGAAAGACGGTAAGCCTGAGCGCTTCATCAATGCTTATCCTTGTGTTGATAGTCCTTATGGGCTTGACTGTAAAATCGAGCGCGTCATCGCCAATGACAACTCTCATGATGCAGTGCTACGCTTGCGTACCGCCGATGGCAGCATTATTTATGCTTTTGATCAGCTCTATACGACCAATCGTCATTTGTATCAGCGCGATACGTCTTATTTCGTTAACTTTAGCGCATGGGCGCACGAGATTAAGCTCAGTGAGCAAAACGAAGTCATCATGGTAGAAGACCAAGAATCTATCCGCTATCACCGTGCGTTTAACGATATCGTCGCGGCTAATGACGGAAAAATTCCAGACGATCTGCAAGCGCAAATCAGTGAATGGAAACCTGAAACCGAAGAACAAATGGCACCGGTCGAAATCAACTTAGGACACATGTGTGCTTATTTATTTGGCGATACTTTAGGGCAAGAAGATGAGGCTTGGTGTCAAGGTCAAGTGCTTGGCAAACAAGAAACGATATTTAACGATAAATCTGTCATTTTGTTTGATGTAGTGACCCTACGTGAGCAGGATGCAGATCCCTTTGTCGTACGTATTGGTGCGCTTAATACGCCAGAGACCGCCAGCATTAAAGTGCATGACTATGTACAAGCCAATGTCTGGTTGCAGGCAGCGATATATAAAGAGAATCAGCAAGCGTCGGCGCAGTCTAAAGCCAGCTAGTTACTGAATATAACAGTCTATTGTATTACGTGTTATGCCTAGTTTTTTACACAATAAAAAGCTCCTAAATAAATAGGGGCTTTTGTATATCTGAGTGAATTGTACATCAATGGCTTGAGTACAAACCACCCAATATAAGATCTACGCCATCGTCGTCATTGATTTGATACGCTTATACAACTCTTTTTGCTCAGCGCTTGGACGAGCAGTCTGTACTGCCATCAATTGTGACATATCCCCTTCAACGCGAATTTTACCGCTCATGAAAGCACCCATAATTTGATTGGTGTCAAAATCAGTGATGATAGACTGTAGAATGCTACGATCTAATAATAAAGTCGTCGTGCCGTTACTATTTAGACCACGATGTAATAAACCATCGGCAAAGTTGGCTTCGATGTCTTTGTCAGTATCAGATACTTTTAGGTTAACGATCATGTTAGCAAGTGCTGGTGGCAAGTTTAACTCACCCGCCTCACTGCCCATTTTCTCCACTTGCTCAAACCATTCATCTGTCAAAAAAACTGCCATATTATTATCCTTAATGGGTGTTTTGTTGGGTTAACGCTGCTATTTTACGCATTAACCTGACTAGCAAATTATTAAAATGCTTGTTATTAATAGCCCACAAGTATGCGGGCATTAAATATGTTCAGGCTCATTATAAGGGGCGACTTGATGAGAAGTAAAACCTATTTGTGCCGCTAGTAGTACGATTGTTACAAAATTCCTTTCGAATATCACAATTATATTTAGCAACGTTTGTCTTAGTTTGATGCAAACACGCATCTAGAATAGTGACAAAATTGTGTATAAAATAAGCAAGTAGCGCAATAATAAGTTGCTCGCTAACATTTATACCAAAGAGTTTGTATTTTGCCGCATAGTTCTGATGATATTTAATTAGGATTGCGTTACAATACCCTTAAACAGAGTCGGGAGTTTTAACCAAACATTACATAAACATGTTTTTTGTCAGCCGCCGCTAGCATACATCTATGGTCAGTGCGTTTTTATAGCCCTATAGATATGGGTATCTATCTTCATTAGTACAGATTTTTTCGTAATAATTAAGATATATATTTAGCCTCATAAGATGTTTGATGCTCAAAAACGGCGCGTCTTTTTATTTATCTTGATGATGTATTAACAATCCTACTTTCGATTGGCTGTAAACAAGGTGCACGAAGCGCCTCATTTTATCCATCAGTATCAACTGACATAAAATCAAAGCCTAAATTGATAGTTAATAAGATTATGGTGATAAAAGGTCAAAAAACATTATGTACCGTAGCTATTGTAGGTTTATAAGTTTTTATAATATCTATAATGCGGACTGTTGGTTAATTCTGTTGATAATTCGGGCTGTAAAGGAATCATCCAATGAGTTTACAAAACACAGCAGTCGCCCCAGTTGACCGTGAGTACGAAATTACTATCGTAAGATTTTTTACGATCATGGCTGTCGTTTGGGGCATCGTCGGCATGAGTCTTGGTGTGTTCATTGCTTCACAGTTAGCATGGCCATCACTAAACTTTGACATTCCATGGCTGACCTTTAGTCATTTAAGACCACTGCACACCAATGCGGTGATTTTTGCGTTCGGTGGCTGTGCCTTGTTCGCAACGTCTTACTATATCGTTCAGCGTACCTGCAAGACGCGCTTATTTGCGCCATATTTGGCTTGGTTTACCTTTTGGGGTTGGCAAGCAGTGATTGTTTCTGCCGTTATTACCCTTCCTCTAGGTTTGACGTCAACCAAAGAGTACGCTGAGCTTGAGTGGCCTATCGATATCTTAATTGCTTTGGTATGGATCTCTTATGCCATCGTATTTTTTGGTACACTCATCAAACGCAAAACCTCACATATTTATGTGGCTAACTGGTTCTTTGCCGCCTTCATTATTACGATTGCACTACTACACATCGTAAACAGCATGGCTATCCCTGTTAGTGCGTTCAAATCTTACTCGCTATTTGGCGGTGCAACTGATGCCATGGTACAGTGGTGGTACGGGCATAACGCGGTAGGTTTTTACTTAACGGCAGCTTTCCTTGGCATGATGTATTACTTCGTTCCAGTACAGATTGGTCGTCCTATCTACTCTTATCGCTTGTCTATCGTTCACTTTTGGGCATTGATTGCTTCCTATATGTGGGCTGGTGGTCACCATTTGCATTATTCAGCGCTTCCTGATTGGACGCAGTCATTGGCAATGGTATTCTCCATCATTCTATTTGCACCCTCTTGGGGTGGTATGATTAACGGTGTACTCACGCTATCAGGTAGTTGGGATAAGCTACGTACCGATCCGATCATTCGCTTTATGATTGTGGCGTTGTCGTTCTACGCGATGTCGACGTTCGAAGGCCCAATGATGTCAATCAAGACAGTAAATGCTTTATCGCATAACACTGACTGGACAGTTGGTCACGTACACTCAGGCGCACTTGGCTGGGTTGGTATGATTACGATTGGTTCGCTATATGTGCTGTTACCACGTGTGTATAACAAACCCAAAATGTACTCTATCAGCTTAATCACCACGCATTTTTGGCTGGCGACTGCAGGAACGATTTTCTATATCGTGTCTATGTGGATCTCAGGTATCGGCCAAGGCATGATGTGGCTTGCTACTAACCCAGACGGTACTTTGGTATATAGCTTCGTTGATACTGTTGAATTCTCGCATTTCCCATATATCGGTCGTGCGTTTGGTGGCTTCTTATATGTATCGGGTATGTTTGTTATGGCTTATAACTGCTATAAAACACTCAAAATGCCAGAAGGTAAGCCTGTAGATGTCGCTGATCCAACGGATCATGAACCTAGTGTCGAAAAACCTTCGACAGCTAACGTATAAGGAGCGATCATGGCTGGTACACCGCATGAAATTATTGAAAAAAATACAGGCTTGTTAGTCATTGGTATCGTTATTGCTATCAGTTTTGCAACGCTAGTTGAAATCGTGCCTTTGATTTATAACAACGACAGTCCTGAAGAAGGCGGTTTGAACAAGCCCCTTCCCGCTATGGAGCCTTGGACTGCGCTTGAATTTGAAGGTCGTGATATTTATATCCGTGAAGGATGTCACGTTTGTCATACGCAAATGGTTCGCCCACTACGTGCAGAAGTTGAACGTTATGGACCATATTCACGTGCCGCTGAGTCTACGTGGGATCACCCGTTTTTATGGGGATCGAAACGTACTGGACCAGACTTAGCACGTGTTGGTGGCCGTTATTCTGAAGATTGGCAAAAGCAGCATCTAATCAATCCACGTTCGCTAGTGCCTGAGTCAGTCATGCCAGGTTTCCCGTGGTTGGCCGAGAACGAAGTCGATGGTGAGAACATTCAAGCTAAAATGCGTCTATTCCGTGATCGCTTCGGTGTGCCTTATACTGAAGAAGATATCGAAGGTGCTCCAGATGCCGTACTTGGCGCCACTGAGCTTGATGCTTTGGTTGCCTATCTACAGCAGTTAGGTACCGCAATGGAAGGACAGCGCTAATGGGTATTGGTGAATTACAAACAATTGCGACCGTTTCTGCCTTTATTGCCTTCGTAGGCGTTGCATGGTGGGCGTATTCGCCAAAAAACAAAAAACGCTTCGAAGAAGATGCACAACTTGCGCTTGATGACGAGGACATTAGATCTCTGTCTGAAGAGCAGCGCAATAAGGATAAATGATGACATTTTTTTGGAGTTCTTGGATTACGCTAATCAGTTTTGGTTGTTGGGCGTTCATTCTTGGCGTTCTGCTGTTTGTATTAAAATACAAGCCAGAGGTTGAAGAAGACGGTACCACTGGTCATGAATACGATGGTATCCGAGAATACGATAAACCACTCCCTAAATGGTGGTTAGTGATATTTTTTGGCTCAATCGTCTGGGGCGTGGTTTACTGGGTGTTTTTCCCAGCCATGCTTCCGGGAAACTGGAACGGTCTTGCAACCGTAAAAGTCGATGGTGAAGATGTACCATGGACTTCTAAAAACGAGCTGTTCAGTGAGCTTGAGAGCAACAACAAAGTATTTACAGATAACTTTGAAAAGAATATTTTGGTTAAAGCAGATGCAGCAGGCGCAACCGCGACACTAGCGACGCTAAACGAGCTACAAGCGACCATGCGTCGCAGTGACAATCCACCAGCGGATCTACAGGCACAAATCGATGAGAAGGTCACAGAACTTGCGCCTTATGTCGAAAAACTGTCTGAAAATCCAAATGCTTTAAAAGTTGGTAGCCGTTTGTTCTTACAGAACTGTGCAGTATGTCATGGCTCGAATGCTAAGGGTGCCCCAGGCTATCCTAATCTGACTGACAATGATTGGTTGTATGGTGGTAAAGCCGGTAACATCTTGACCACGCTACACAATGGTCGTGTTGGTGGTATGGCAGCATGGCGTGATCAGCTTGGTGAAGACGGCATACGTGCGGTCGCTGAATATGTCTTATCACTATCAGGCAACCAGAATGACTATGATCTTGATCAAACGAAAGTTGCTCAAGGTAAAGTGATTTTTCATGAGCCGACCAACTGCGTTCTTTGTCATGGACCAGATGGTAAAGGTATGATTTCAGCTGGCGCACCGAATTTGACGGATAATATCTGGTTATATGGTGGTGATCGCGAGACCATTCGTGAAACGCTACGTTATGGCCGCGCAGGTGTAATGCCTCAGTGGGAAACGAAGCTAGGTAATGAGCGTATCATGCTACTTGCCGCTTACGTCTACTCACTATCGGACAAAACTGGCAAAGCACCTGAAACTGCGATGGCAAATACTGCAGCGACTCAGCCAGTAGCGACCAAAGAAGCTACTGCTAACTAAGACACTATTGCCGTACTGTACATGGATGAGATTTAATAAAGGGAGGACTGTTAGTACAGTTCTCCTTTTTTCGTTTATTTTGCAGAATTTACCTAATAGTCGCTATCACAGATACTTCTCAGTAGACATTATTATGATCTATAGTGCTTGCTTTTTACGATTATTACCCCATTGTTAGTAGGGAGAATGTTAGAATAGCTGTTTTCAAAATAGCTAACGAGCCAGACTGATGATGTCTTAGCTCGATCTAATAACCCACTTATAATCAATTATTTAGTAAGTGTACTAGAGGACTTTTATTCAAGTCACTATCCATTATTTACTGACATTGATAACATCGTACACTCATATACCTCAATACGAGAGGTGTTTGTTCATCATGCCAGCAGACTGATTCTTTTTTTAAAGAGGCACGTTTATGTCAGCACAACAACAATCTAATAAAATCCCCGTACAGCAGGTCGATCTTGATGCCACCAAGCATCGGGTACATCCAAGGTTTGTGACAGGGTTTTATCAAAATATTCGTGTCATCACGATGTATGCCCTTTTGGTCGCTTTTTTAATTTTGCCGTGGCTGCGCTATAATGGCAGACAAGCAATATGGTTTGATGTTCCCTCACAGCATTACTATATTTTTGGTTTGACTTTTTTGACTCAAGATTTTTATTTTATTGCCGCGTTTGCCATTATTGCAGCGTTTACTTTGTTTATGGTGACTGTATATGCTGGCCGCGTTTGGTGTGGTTATGCTTGTCCACAAACCATCTGGACGCATCTCTACCAGTACGTTGAAAAATGGGTCATTGGTGATCGCAATAAGCGTATGAAGTTTGATAAATCGCCGATGAGTGCGAGCAAAGTCTTCAAACGTACGGTTGTCTATGCGATTTGGTTTTTGCTTTCAGTGATTACAGCGGCGACTTTTGTCAGCTACGTGGCAGGTACGGACTCGCTATATCATAGCTGGCAGACAGTGGGTCTTATTCCTATCCCTGATTGGCCAACATGGGTATGGGTATCGATGTTTATCTTTACTTTTGCCACCTATGCCAATGCAGGTTACATGCGCGAGCAAATGTGTGTACAGATTTGTCCTTATGGCCGCTTTCAGAGTGTGATGTTTGATAAAGACACATTGATCGTATCTTATGATTATGAACGCGGTGAGCCACGCGGTGCCCGTAAAAAAGGCACAAATCCAGAGCACCTGGGCGACTGCATTGAATGTACCATGTGTGTGCAGGTCTGCCCTACTGGTATCGATATTCGTGATGGTTTGCAAGTTGGCTGTATCCAGTGTGCAGCTTGTATTGATGCCTGTAACGAAGTGATGGACAAGGTCGGCTATCCGCGTGGACTGATTCGTTATACGACCGAACGTCAGTTAGCAGAAAAAGAGCCAAGCCGCGTACTACGCCCACGATTATTTGCTTATTTGACGTTATTAGCTGTGCTATGTGGCGGTGTTATATATGCGCTGACCGATCGCGTGCCCTTAGAGATTGATATCCGCCGTGACCGTAATCAGTTGTCGTCTATCAATAATCAAGGCATGATCGAAAACAGCTATATCGTCAAGCTGACCAACAAAACCCAAGAGCCTCACAATTATAAAATAACGCTCGCACCGCAAGAGGGTTTGAGTTTAGAGCTACGCTTCAACGATGTACCTTTAGAAGCAGGCGAAAGCTTCGATATGCCTGTCAGTATTTATGGTGATCCTGATGTGATTGAGTTTGGTCAAACGCCAGTGACGTTAAATGTGACCAGTGAAGACGGTAAGTACAAAGTCAGTAAGCAAAACGTCTTTACGACTCAAGGTCAGTAATTCATCACTGAACTGATTATTTAGTTTCCTTTATGTCATCCGGTAGTCAGCGACTTTGAGAGTCAAAGGCTATCGGGTGAATGATTTATGATTAAACTGGCAGCAGGTAGCCGTCAAATTGTCCGTTGATACCATTTGTCGATATCTGATAAGCAGATCTTTGATAAATAAGTATCTGATGAATAGGTATTTTATGTCTAATCCAGCACCGAATTTTAAACATCAAGATACTCAGCCATGGTACAAGAATTACATGGTTATGATCTTTGTGATTGGCATGCCAGCTGCGGTCGTGATCGCTTGTATTTGGTTTGTCTACTACTCTTACCAGATCCGCGACAGCGTGGTACGTGACGACTGGTATATGGATGGCAAGACGCTCTATCACGACGTATCACGTGACAAGCTTGCTTATGACTTGGACTTGCATGGCAAAATGCAATTTGCGGATAATGGCGATGTTGTGTTTTATCTCAATTATCCTGAGCAAAGTGTGCAGTCAGGCAAGCTATTGAACGGCCAGCCACTTACTTATCCCGATACGCTTGATCTTTCAATCTCGCATGCCACCGATATCAAAAAAGACCGTGACGTCGTGCTAAAGCATGTTGAGGGCAATAAATACAGCGCCCAAGTAAATCTTGATTCGGTAAAAGCCAAATATTACCTGCAAGTGAATAACGATGGCAAGGACGATTGGCGTATGCAAGATGTCGCCAAGCTTCCGCGCTCAGAGGTTAGCTTTAAACCTTTACCTGTCTTTGCTAAAAGTTAATATTATTAAGCTATGCCCTAATATCTACATTTAAAAAAACCAGCCTTTTCTTTATGAATGGCTGGTTTTTTATGGGTCACTCCATCAGTATTCGCTCATGAGATGCTAAATAAATGGGTTAATTGTTGGAATTTTCTGAGGTGTAGTTCTACTTGTTACAGCATTGTCTGATTCTGTTGCATACGGCTTATCGCTAGCAAACTTAGGATTGAACGTTTGCGTCTTTGGTGATACCGGCAAACCAATCTCAGCCAGACTGTCGGTCTGCCCTGATTGAATATTGTCCCCTTCAAATAAACGCTCGTCGTTATCACGATCAAGACTGAGTGTCTCAAAATCAAACAACTCACGATCCGCTAACTGTGATGGTGCTACGTTTTGCATTGCCTTAAAGATAGACGCCAAACGCTGCGGATGAGCGTCATCCCATTCGCGTAGCATGTCATTGATAATGGCACGTTGTAGATTGGTCTGGCTGCCACACAGATTACAAGGAATAATCGGGAATTCTTTTAATTTGGCATACTCGATGATGTCTTTTTCTTCGACATACGCCAATGGACGAATCAGCAGGTTTTGCTTGTCATCACTCAGCAGTTTAGGCGGCATTGATTTGAGCGCGCCGCCATGAAATAAATTCAAGAAGAAAGTCGCCAGCATGTCATCGCGATGATGACCCAAGGCGATTTTGGTCGCACCAATCTGCTTAGCAAAACCATACAACGAACCACGGCGCAGACGTGAACACGCTGAGCAATAGGTCTTGCCTTCTGGCACCACACTTTTGACAATACTATACGTGTCTTTTTCCAAGATATAATGCGCAATGCCCTGCTCGTTTAGATAAGCAGGCAGAATATCTTCAGGATAGCCAGGCTGCTTTTGGTCGAGATTGACTGCGACGATATCGAAATGAATGGGGGCGATACGTTTTAGTAGGAGCAAAATATCCAGCAAGGTGTAGCTGTCTTTGCCGCCCGAGACACAGACCATCACCACATCGCCGTCTTCAATCATATTAAAATCACGAATGGCCCAAGAGACTTGACGACGAAGCTTCTTTTGTAGCTTACGAAAAGCCGCAGATTCAGTAGGCGATTGTGAGTCAGTAGATTGTTCATCAACAATATCTTCATTGCTACCCTCTTCAGCGTCGGCCTCTACACTATAACGATTAAAGCCTGATTCATCAGACATATGATCAGACATCTCATCAAACTTAGGAGGAATGTTTGGCGTAAATAAGGTTGCTGCGGTCATAAGTTACTCAATATCTTTATAAGGATGATTTTACTATAAAGTAGTTTGCGATAAAGCAAGATCAATGAGGTAGGGTTATCGATGCTTTAAAAGCGGCAATTATAACAAATATTGCTAACAGATTGAAAAGATGACAGTAATACGCACTTTATTTTTATTGCAATACTGCTTAGCATGGCTTTGTCACTTTAGTGACGCGTGATTGGTCGCTTCGTGGTTCTGTAATAGCCGTATTTTTGCTAAAATAGCCGTTTTCGTAAACCAATAATAGATAACACTATGACTAACGTTACTTTGCAGAATAACTCGGCCAACCAAGCGTCCGATGCTGAATTAGATACTCTCAATAAAAATCAAAATGCCGTTGTACTTTTATCAGGTGGCCTCGATTCGGTGACGTGTTTGTATTGGGCAAAGGCACGCTATGCCTCTGTGACAGCGGTCAGCTTTGACTATGGTCAGCGTCACAATAGTGAGCTTGTTGCAGCAAAGACTATCGCTGAGACAGCAGGCGTCAATCATAGAATCATTGATATTGATATCGCCCAGCTTGGTGGCTCATCACTCACCGATCACAGCATGATCGTACCAGACGGCGATACCGACAAATTCCCTAGCAAGAAGCGTGATGAGATCGATAACGATGCCATTCCGAATACTTATGTGCCTGCGCGCAATACGATTTTTTTGTCTTATGCTCTAGCCGTCGCTGAAGTGGCCGATGCCAATCATATCGTCATTGGGGTCAGCTCAGTTGACTACTCGGGCTATCCTGATTGCCGTCCAGAGTACATAGCAGCATTTGAGCACATGGCCAACCTTGCCACAAAAGCAGGCGTTACTGGTCACCGCCTATCAATCCAAACACCATTGCAACAGCTGTCTAAAGCACAGACTATTGAGCTTGGTCTATCATTGGGCGTTGATTATGGACAAACGATTTCTTGTTATCGTGCCGATGTGAACGGACTTGCTTGCGGCGTTTGTGACAGCTGTGCGCTACGTCGCCAAGGCTTTGCTCAAGCTGGCGTCACTGACCCTACTCATTACCAAGCTGGATAGAGATACTGACTTTTTATCAAACAGCGGCATCAATCAACATTAGCGAAACATTCGCTTGCATTAACACAGCACGTCGACATTGTATTTTTATCAATATACTTGCTATGGTATGGACAATCATTTTTGTCAATTGAATAGATTACATGTGATATAGGTTACATGAGAGATATCACAAATGAGTCAGTCACTCATATATCAGTGATCCAGCTGTCTGTTGATTATAAAATCACATTGAATACCAGAGTCAAAAATTGACACTACCTGTAAGAGGATATTTATGAAGTTATTGCCATTATTACCCCTAGCCTTAGCGGCCGTATTTGCAATGCCACAAGCGAATGCTACTGATATTAAGCAAAGTAATATCAACTCATGTGTCAATGGCGCAGTCAAATATAAAGTTGCTAGTAAAAGTGATGCGACAAAGTTATGTAAGTGCACTATCGGTGTGCGTAGCAACATGACCATCGGTCAGATGTGGGAGATCGAGAGCTACGCAAAAGACAAAAAAGACCCTTCAAGCTTGCCATACGTCAAGACGATGCAAAAAGACCTGCAGCAGTGCACAGTCGGCTTAGACTTGAAGCAGCCGCAAAAGCCTGCTTAACAAGCATGCATTCAATATACAAAAGACTGGCCATTGCCAGTCTTTTTTGTTACCAATGGATGAGCAAAGTGTAAAACTGATTATTTATTTCTCTTAATCTGCCTATAATAAGAAGATTCATCCTAAAATCAACGTAAACAATCAAATCACAACCAACCAAATTATAAATAGAACCGATATAAATCAAAACGAATAAGGATTTTACCATGGCAAAACCAACAACAGAAACGATCAACCTACCCGACTTTCCAGTGACCATCGTACGCAAACTTGCTGGCAACTTTATTCATGATGAGATCAGTCTCAAAGAGATGGTTGCCAATACCGACAAAGGTCTTATTCTCTATTTTTATCCTAAAGACAATACACCAGGCTGCACCACACAAGCGACGGAGTTTACCTCACATCTTCATGATTTTGATGACTTAGGTTATGACATTATTGGCGTCTCTCGTGATAGCGTTGAATCCCACGAAAAATTCATCGATAAATATGACTTGCAGATCCCACTTATCAGTGATGCTGATGAGAAGCTATGCCAGTATTTTGAAGTGATTAAAGAAAAAAACATGTATGGCAATATTACTTTGGGACTGGTGAGATCAGCATTTGTATTTGATAAAGAAGGCAAGCTGACCCACGCACAGCGTAACTTACGTGCCAAAGATTACACCAGTCGTCTACTCAGCATATTGGCACCATAACCTGATCGTTATAACAGAGTCCATTTTTGCCGCAAAAATGATAAAACGCGCGAATATAAGGCTCTGAGTCACCGGTCAACACATACGCTTATAATCCCTTCTTACTAGAGAATCATATGAATAAACAGTCTGGTACTACTACTGATAAGGCACCGCAAAAAATCACGCGCAACGTTTCTGTTGCCGTTATCGGTGCAGGCACGGCTGGTCAAAATTCCTTTCGCCAAGCGAGCAAAATTAAAGATGATGTCGTCATTATCAATGAAGGGTTTTGGACCACTACCTGTGTCGCTGTCGGCTGTATGCCTAGCAAACTGCTGATTGCAGCCGCTGACCGTGCACATGATGCCAACCATTCTGGCGACTTTGGGGTTCATGCCACGGTAAAAATAGATGGCAAGCAAGTGATGCAGCGCGTGCGTGATGAGCGCAGTCATTTTGCTAGCTACATAAAAAAGCAAGTAGATAGCTGGCCTGATCACAAAAAAATCGATGGGCGTGCTCATATTAACGAGCAAGGGTTAATCGAGGTCAATGATGAGCTCATTGCCGCAGAGCAAATCATTGTGGCAACTGGCAGCTCACCTTTTATACCTGACGGTTGGGTTGACAAACTGGGTGACACGATGCTCACCTCTGATAGCGTGTTTGAGCTTACAGACTTACCCAAATCTATGGCCGTCGTCGGTGCTGGCGCCATTGGTCTAGAACTTGCACAAGCATTTACGCGCTTGGGCGTAGAGGTTACGCTACTCAACCGAGTCAAACAGGTTGCTGGTCTCAAGGATAATGACATCAACCAAAAAGCCATCGAGTGCTTAAGTCATGAGCTTACCATGCACTTGGGAAGCAAGATTACTGATGTGGGTCAAAAAGTAAATAAAGACACTCAAACTGCGTTTATTGAATATGAAGACAGTGCTGGTGAGTCAAGACAATGGCAAGGCGACTGTGTCTTGGTCGCGACTGGTCGCCGCAACAACATCAAGCAGTTGGGTGTCGAACACTTAGGCGTTGAGCTTGATGACAAAAACCGCCCGAAAAACTTGAGTAAAAAAACAGGGCAAATTGGTGATTCAGATATCTATATCGTTGGAGACGCCAATGCTCACATTCCTCTACTGCATGTAGCGAGTGATGAGGGCTATAGTGCTGGTAACATGGTCTGTGAAAATACAGAAGATGCTTATATTCGCCCGCCCGCTACCCCATTTTCTATCGTATTTTGTTCACCGCAAATCGTTAATGTCGGAATGTCTCTACCCGAGATTCAAGAAGACCCTGAGTTAGAGTTTGTGATTGGTAGCGTCAGTTTTGACAACCAAGGGCGCAGCCGTGTGATGGGCGTTAACTGTGGTCTGCTACATATCTATGGCTGCAAAAAAACCGACAGAATATTAGGCGCGAGCATGGTGGGCCCTGATGCCGAGTATATCGGTCATATATTAGCCACAGCGATTACCAATGACTTGAGTATTAAAGACATGCTCGATACGCCTTTTTATCACCCTACGATATTAGAAGGACTGCGTACGGCATTACGTGATGTGCAGGACAAAATGGAGATACCCTATCAATCTCAAGACGCGCAAGAAGACAATTTTTAATTTACAGTTAGGCCTTGCTCTAAAAAATAGAGTTAGGCTTAGTCATCACTCATGCTATATTTGATTGACTAGACAACTTGAGGTGACGTGTGACCGGACACCTCATTTATCAAACCTTGTATACACACACCCTGCATGGACGAAGCAATGTCAATCGCTAGTGTTACCGACTTTTTTAAAGAAATCATTCGTGACCTACATACTAGTCTCTACCTTGCGCTTGGCGGCTCTATCGATGAAGAGACACTCAACTGGTCTTCTCAAGCAGTAGAGCTTGCTAGCACTGGCATAAAGATCCTAATACTGCTTGCGGTATTGGGATTTTTTTATTGGTTGGCCAATTATATTCTCAAGCAAAGCAGAGCCAAAATTCGTTTAAACGATCGCCGTACCAAGATTGCCCGCTCAACGCTACGTTACGTTTGGATTGTCGCCAGTCTGATAGCGATCATGAGTCAGATAAATTTTGAACCAGAAACCATCAAGGCGACAGCAAAAGCAAGTACGTGGGCTGGTATCTACTACGTACTGTGGGCGTCGTCTGGTCAGATTATTCATAAAGTCCTACAGCATTATGGACTCAATGCCTCGATAGAGCAGCTGCTCAAAAATATCTTGTCCGTCCTCTTATTGGTACTTGGCCTCGCCAGCGTGATGGCTCAATTTGGTTTTGACATCGTATCGCTCGTTGCAGGTTTGGGTATTGTCGGTTTGGCAGTGGGCTTTGCGGCTCAATCGACGCTTGCCAACTTCATTGCCGGTATTACTATTTTACTAGAGCAGTCCTTTCAAGTCGGTGACTGGATTCATATCAATGATACTGAGGGGCGCGTGGTGCTTATTGCCTTGCGCACTACCCATATCCTAACTCGAGACAACATCACTGTCATCATTCCAAACTCCAATGTCGCCTCCTCTGAAGTCATTAACCTAACCTCCAAAAACTTTATTCGTTTTGATATACGCGTGCGTATTGCCTTCGAAGATGATATTGAGCTTGCACGCCAAGAGATTTTGCAAGTACTCAGCAATACCGATGCAGTACTCAATCGTCCTGAGACCTCAGCGACCGTGGCCGAAATCGGGGAGTATGGCGTATTTTTTATCGTGCGTTTTTGGGTCAAGCCAGCAGCCGTGGCACGTATACCCAAAATCAAAGAAGTGCTACAAGAAGAGATAAAAATTGCCTTTGATGCGGCCAATATCTCGACGCCCTATCCGCATATGCGCCTGCTCATGCCAAAAGACGTCGACTACCCTATCGCGACTAAACCTTTTGCAACCACCACTCAAGTTGTATCAGGAAAGTCATCATTAGCAAAGGGTGAGTAGCTAACTTATTTTCATGTATTTAGTTATCGCACCTTAAACCTATCGTACCTTAAACATAGCCACTTTGAACCATCCTACCGTGAATTATGGTAAAATTACTGGTTAAAACATCTATTTTATTATTTGCCTCTTTTGTCAATTTAGCCCACAGGTACCCGTATGACCGAACAAACCGCAGCTGCACCCTCTTCCACATTGTCGCTTGATCTTATCATTACTTGTGCCGATGGGCTTGAGGCACCGCTGCAGACTGAGCTGACAAGTTTCGGTATTGATAGCGAAATCAAGAGTACTGGTCGTCTTGCCGTCACGGGTGATTTACGCGACTTGTATACCATCTGCCTTTGGTCACGTGTGGCTTCGCGGGTATTGACGCTCATCAAACGCAAAAACATCAATGCAGAATACGATGTTGCAGAGCAGCTATATGGTTTGGCAAAATCCGTCAATTGGACTGAGCAGTTTAGCTTAGAGCAGACCTTTGCCATCCGTCTATCTGTTGATAAGCGCGTTGCCGTCAGCCAGCAGTTTGCCATGCTACGTGTCAAAGACGCCATTGCGGACACCTTCAACGAAGTGTACGACAGCCGTCCGAATGTCGATAGCAAAAACCCAGATTTTTCTATCTTTGCGACCGTCAATGACAAACAGGCCGAGCTGTATTTAGATTTATCAGGTACCAGTTTGCATCGCCGTGGTTATCGCGTGGCTATGACAGAAGCCCCATTAAAAGAAAACTTGGCAGCTGCCCTACTCTATAGCGCTGGTTGGCACAAGAAAAACGACGCAGGCGACGCACCTTACTACAATGCGTTAATAGACCCAATGTGTGGCTCTGGTACCTTCCTTATCGAAGCGCTACTTATGCACTGTGATTATGCTGTAGGTATCGACAAAGCTGCCAATCAATTTGGCTTCTATGAGTGGCAGCATCATGACGAGACGCTATGGCAGGAGATGATTGAGGATGCACAGACACGTTTTCGCGAAGCATTAGAGATTGCCAATGAGCAACCAGATACGCTGCCGCTTGTGTTGGGTTTTGATGCTGATAATGGCGCGATTATCGCAACCGAAAAAAACCTCATCGCGGCAGGACTTCAAGATTTGCTTCCGCTACTAGACATCGAACAGCGTGCGCTTGATCAACTTGGTAGCGCCCTAAAACCGCTCGTGGATGACGGTCGATTGAGTAATCCTTTAATCATTACCAACCCGCCTTATGGTGAGCGTTTGGGTGATGAAGAAATGATTAAGCCACTGTATCAAGCCATTGGCCTGATTGTGCAAGACAGCTTTGCTGGCAGCGGTATCGATCCAATGCTTGGCATATTGGCTGCTCGTGTCGAGCAAGTAGATATCCTACCGATTAAAGAACCAAAAACGTTACGCTGTCATAATGGCGCGATCACCGTCTATTTCCGCTACGGAACGCTTATCGCTGGACAGACAGGCAATCTTGTCAGCCGTTTTGAGAAGCGTGAGATCGACGTAGAAGACGGACAGGACTTTATCAATCGTCTACAAAAAAACCTGACCAAGCTTAAGAAACTGGCGAAAAAAGACAATGTCAGTAACATTCGCGTCTACGATGCCGACTTGCCTGACTTCAAGGTTGCTATCGATTTATACGGCGATTATGCCCACGTGCAAGAGTATGCACCGCCTAAAACCATTCCACCTGAAACAGCCAAAAAACGCTTTAATCTCGCGCTGATGGGTATCCGTGAAGTGTTTGATATTAATCGTGAGCAAATCTTTATCAAAACGCGTGCCCGTCAGTCTGGTAACGATCAGTACAGTAAACAGAACACCACAGAAAAACGCGGCAAGTTTCATGTCGCCCGCGAAGATGGTGCTTATTTTTATGTTAACTTTACGGATTATCTCGATACGGGTCTGTTCATCGATCACCGTAATATGCGTGCTCGTATCAAAGACAACAGCCGCGGCAAATCTGTACTTAACCTGTTTGCTTATACTTGTACCGCCAGTGTGCATGCAGCGCTTGCTGGTGCCAAAAAAGTCACGAGCGTTGATTTGTCACAGAACTACCTAGATTGGGGCAAACAAAACTTTGTCTTGAACGGTCTAGACGTCAGCCGCAATAAATATCAATTCGTTGCCGCCGATATTTTTGAGTGGATCAAAGACAACACCGAGCAGTTTGATATTATCTTTATTGATCCACCGACGTTCTCAAACTCGAAGAAGTTCCAAGGCACCTTTGATGTGCAGCGTGACCATGCTGCCCTCATCAATCGTGCGATGAACCGCTTAACATCCGATGGCGTGTTATATTTTTCTAATAACTTCACGCGCTTTGAGCTAGATGAGCAGTTAGTCGAGCGCTACGATATTGTTAATATCACCCAAAAAACGATTGGTTTTGATTTTAATATCAAAAAGCCTATTCATCAAAGCTTTGAGATTCGTCATCGTCAGATTCTATAGATAAGCATTTATGAGTGAGCACTGCTGCTATACTGGCAAATGTCATGAACAAGGTAGCTATAATGAGTAACGTAACTGCCTGAAACTTAGGTTTTTTGCCCAATGTATATGAAATATAACCATGACCTAATCGGCTTTGATTGGGTCATTTTTTGTTGTTATGATAGAGCATTACTAGGCGATGGATTTGCGCAGTTATAGCGTAAGCATCGCCTTTTATGTCATTAAATCTCTAACGTCTAATAACAAGGATAACACCATGGCTCTATCACTTAACAAAGGCGGTAACTTATCGCTAACGAAAACTGATCCAAATTTGACCAAGCTACTAATCGGTCTAGGCTGGGATGAGCGCGCCACCTCTGGTGCTGAGTTCGATCTTGATGCCAGTGTATTTTTGCTAAATGGTGCAGGTAAAGTGCGCGGCGACCATGATTTTATCTTCTATAATCAGCTGAAATCTGATAATGGCGCGGTCGAGCACACGGGTGACAACCGTACTGGCGAAGGCGATGGTGATGATGAAGTTATCAAAGTAAACTTAACCCAAGTACCTGCTGACGTTGATAAAGTAGTCGTGACGGTGACTATCCATGACGCTGCTACTCGCAACCAAAACTTCGGTCAGGTAGCCAATGCCTTTATCCGCGTTGTTAACGAAGAAACCGGTACTGAAGTGGTACGTTTTGATCTAGCAGAAGATTACTCTGTTGAGACCGCCATGGTATTCGGTGAAGTATATCGCCATAACGGTGAATGGAAGTTCCGCGCGGTAGGTCAAGGTTATTCAGGTGGCTTACAGGCGATGTGTCATCAGTACGGCGTTGACATCTAGAGCCTTATTTTTATTGGCATTTGGGCTATCAGCCATTCCGATTATCACGTCCAAGATATCAAGCGACCATCGTTGCAAATAGTCACAATTTTTAATGCCCCAATGACTAGTAATGCTTTACGTTTCGTTTAAAATTATGCATAAAAAGTGGTTAGCAATAACCACTTTTTTGCAGCTTGTGTCTATAATAGACCAGCTTTACGCAACCAGACAGGATGTGTCATGAGACATTTTTATTTAGATATTATCTTCACAATCATTGCCTTAGCAATAGCGGCATGGTGGGGATATTCACATGGCGGTATGGGTGGGATGATAACCACGCTATCGATTACCGCTATTTTGGCCGTCATGGAGATTTCGTTATCTTTTGATAACGCGGTGGTCAACGCTTCAGTCCTTAAGGGCTGGGACGAATTTTGGAAAAAGATATTTTTAACCGTGGGTATTTTAATTGCGGTATTCGGTATGCGCTTGGTCTTCCCTATTGTCATCGTTGCGGTTACCGCTGACCTTGGTATGATGCAAGTGATCGATTTGGCATTGAACAATCCTCAAGAATACTCAGCCAGATTGATGGCACATCATGCTGAAATTTCAGCATTTGGTGGTATTTTCTTACTATTGGTTTTCTTGAACTTTATTTTTGATGACAAAGATGTCCATTGGTTTGACTGGCTTGAGAGCCGTTTGGTCAAGCTAGGCAAAGTCGATGCGATGAGCGTATTTGTTGCGCTTATCGTCTTAATGATTGCGGTATCATGGGCCAGTGCAGAGCAGTCAAGTGCTGTGCTCATTGCTGGCGTTTGGGGCATTCTAGTATACCTTGGTGTACAGGTTGTCTCTGGTATGCTAGAAGGTGATCTCGAAGAAGACTTAGAAAACGAAGGAAGTGGCGCAGCCGCAACCAGCGCTATCATGAAAGGCGGTATCATTGGTTTCTTATACTTAGAAGTCCTCGATGCTTCATTCAGTTTCGATGGTGTGATTGGCGCATTTGCCATTACCAATGATGTCATCGTTATCATGCTTGGTCTTGCCATTGGTGCGATGTTCGTACGTTCGATGACTATCTTCTTGGTAGACAAAGGCACGCTTGATGAGTTTATTTATCTTGAGCATGGCGCACATTACGCCATCGGTGCCTTAGCCATCATTATGCTGTTGTCAGTGAAGTTCCATGTACCAGAAATCATTACTGGTCTTATCGGTATTGCCTTTATTGGTTTTGCATTATGGGCGTCGCTGAAACATCGTAAAGCGGAAGCAGCAAGGCTTAATTAGCACCTGTTGTTCGCATGATGCTGTATAGCTTTGAGCAGGTCGTATCATCAGATATGGCCTGCTTTTTTGCGTTATAATGGCAGGCATTAGTCACACAGCGAATCCTTATCTATCACTAAAATACATGCGTATTTTGCTTCACATACAATTTTTTCATCACTACTATACGTTATTCGGTTAGAATCTTCGTCCTTTAATCGCTCACCAAAAATGAGACCCTTCAACCATTATGCAACAGATTCTTGATGATATTGCCGCACAGATGGCACTTGAAACCGATCGTGGAAAAGTAGCGGACTATATCCCGCAACTGGCCCATGTAGATCCAAACCAGTTTGGTATTGCAGTAGCGACACCTGACGGAAAGATGTATACAGCAGGCAATGCGAGCACTCTGTTTTCGATCCAAAGTATCTCCAAGATATTTACTCTAACCATCGCCCTTGGCAAATTGGGCGATGGGCTTTGGACACACGTTGGTCGTGAACCCTCAGGTGACCCTTTCAACTCAATCTTCATGCTAGAACATGAAACTGGTCGACCACGCAATCCATTCATCAATGCTGGTGCCATTGCGGTGGTCGATGCGATCATGATGGGTCACGAACCTAGAGAAATATTGGCTGAGATTCTACAGTTTGTGCACTTTATTACGGACGATGAGTCCATCCGTTTTGACCACAAAGTGGCAGCGTCTGAGATGGAGCACAAAGACCGAAACGCCTCGCTTGCGTACTTTATGAAATCCTTTGGTCGTCTCAAGCATGATGTGGATAAGGTGTTGGGTACTTACTTTCATCAATGCTCGATTGAGATGAATTGCCAGCAATTAGCCAGTGCCGGTCTGTACTTGGTCTCCAACGGGGTTGATAAGCACTCAGGGGTACGTGTAATTAACGAGCACCGAGCAAGAAGGATTAACTCGCTAATGATGATGTGCGGTCATTACGATGGGTCTGGTGAGTTTGCCTATCGCGTCGGTTTGCCTGGTAAAAGTGGGGTTGGTGGCGGTATTTTGACCATAGCTCCTGGCAAAGGCTCTATCGCTGTCTGGTCGCCAGGGCTGGATCATATCGGAAACTCCAAGCTTGGGTTGAAAGCATTAGAGCTGTTTGTACAAGAAACAGGCTGGTCGGTTTTTGCCGAATAAAACCTTTATCTAAATACTTTTATTAATGGATTATTCAGTACAATATTACGTTTAAATTTTATTGAGTTGTCAAGCTTATAGCGGGTCGTACCAATATATCTGGTACGACCCGCTTTTTTTGGTTATGTCTTTGCAACCTAGGGTAGGTTTCTCTTCATTCTATGGCTTAATCCAAAGGAAACAGCCGTTAAATAATTTACCTTTGCATAACAATACGTTAACCACTATTGCCAAGATGATTAAAAAGTATCAAAAATGCAGGGTTATTATGTCGCTTAGTAAGCATATAGTAAGCGCACAAAATACGCCTTGCTTAGTGAGCAAACGCTTAGTATAGTAAAACGTAATGATATGCAGGACGTGGTATACAGCTAGGTTCTTTACCAGTTGTCCTTTCATATCAGTCACTGCACAACTTTTAATTTATTTTTTCGACCCAATCCACTTAATTATTAATCCAAAGGGTATTTGTATGGCTATTAGCTTAACAAAAGGCGGCAACGTAAACTTATCAAAAGAAGCACCAGGTTTAACCAACATCACAGTTGGTCTAGGCTGGGATCCACGCGCAACTGACGGTCAAGAGTTTGACTTGGACGCTATTGGCTTCTTAATCAACGAAGCAGGCAAAGTCCGTAACGACCAAGATTTTATCTTTTTTAATAACCTAAAGTCAGACAATGGCGCCGTTGAGCACACTGGTGATAACCGTACTGGCGAAGGCGATGGCGATGACGAAAAAATCAAAATCAATCTTGCGAGCATCCCAGCTGACGTCAGCAAAGTTGCCATTTGTGCGATTATCTATGAAGGCCAAGCACGTAACCAAAACTTCGGTCAAGTTGGCGATGCTTATATCCGTGTTGTAAACGATAATGGCGCAGCTGAAATTGCCCGTTACGACCTATCAGAAGATGGCAGCACTGAAACGGCTATGATCTTTGGTGAGCTATATCGCCACAGCGGCGATTGGAAATTCCGTGCCGTCGGTCAAGGTTTCAGCGGTGGTCTTGGACCATTAGCAGCGTCTTACGGCGTAAACGTGTAACGTTAAATTGACGTAAATATCTAGCGAGCCAAGCGTTGCTATCAGTTTTCTGATAGCAACGCCTATGAGCCATCAAGTGTGCCCTTTTAACGCATTTGATGGCTTTAAATTTAATAGGCTCATCAATATAAAAACGCTAAAACACATAGGTCTATTCCCCCACATTAAGAGCACTTATCAAAGATATTAGAATAAGGATTTACACCCCATGGCCGCAACATTCAGTTTAATCGGTACTATTGAGCCTTTTTTGCATTGTAATCTCAAAAAAGGTGATTCAATTTATTGTGAAGCCAATGCAATGGTAATGATGGAGTCTAACCTTGAGCTAAAAGGTAAGCTACAAGGTGGACTGATGCAATCGCTTATGCGCCGCTTTGCCAATGATGAATCGTTGTTTCAACAGCAGATTGAAGCGGTCAATGGTGAAGGTGATTGCTTGCTTGCTCCCACACTAGATGGCGATATGCAAATCATCGAGGTGGGATCACAGCAATATACCTTGAGTGATGGTGCTTTTGTCGCGGCGCAAACTGGCGTTGATATCAGAGCCAATATTCAGCGTAATCTAGGCGGTGCGGTATTCGGTGATACTGGTGGCTTTATGGTCATGCAGACTCAAGGAAAAGGTCAGGTTGTGGTATCTGGTTTTGGCTCATTGTTTGAGATTGAGGTCACCCCAGACAAAGATGTCATTATTGATAATGGTCATGTGGTTTGCTGGGATTCGAACCTCGATTATAAACTGTCCGTCTCGACCAGCAAGAAAAAAGGCATCATGAGCAATATCATCAATTCCGTCACCAGTGGCGAGGGTATGGTTCTGAACTTTTCGGGCAGTGGCAAAGTCATTATTTGCTCGCGCAATCGTGATAGCTATCAAGGATGGCTGCAGAGTGTCTTAGGAACGAGCTCAGGTGGACGCGGCGGCAACGGTGGTTTTTTAGATAATATCTTATAGCGTTTTTTAGAACTATGTTTAAGCAGTTTTACTCACAATTATTATAAGGATACTCACATGGCAGTTAGTCTACAAAAAGGGCAGAAAATCTCCCTAAGCAAAGAAGCAGGCGGCGAGCTGACTCAAGTTAAATTGGGTCTAGGTTGGGATGTCGCTCAAGGTCCACAAGACAAAAAAGGTGGCTTTTTAGGTAAATTATTCGGTGGTGGTGCAGGCGGCGATTCTATCGATTTGGATGCTTCGTGCATTATGTTTGACGCAAACAAACAAGCGGTCGATGCTATCTGGTTCAGTCAGCTTAAATCAAAAGATGGCAGTATCGTGCATACTGGTGACAACCGTACTGGCGACGGTGATGGCGATGATGAAGTCATCAACGTTGATCTCTCAAGAGTCCCAGCCAACGTGACTTCACTAGTATTTACGGTCAATAGCTTTACCGGCCAGACGTTTGAGACAGTCGAAAACGCGTTTTGCCGTATTGTTAATGCCAATAACAACAGCGAAGTAGCTCGCTACAACTTATCGGCACAAGGTGGACATACTGCTATGGTGATGGCAAAAGTTTATCGGCATAACAATGAATGGAAAATGCACGCTATTGGCGAGACTGCGTCTGGTCGCACCTTCCATGACTTAATGCCTGCAATTACGCCGCACGCATAATTGATTGGGATTTTAACTGGAGTATTACTAATCCAGTTGAATAGGGCGTGTTGAACATTCGACCATGGCACTGACAGCGACTATTTTTTAGGCGATTCGATGTTAAAAATAATAAGTTTAGTCATTCTAAGCGCTTATTTTTAACGATGAAGCGGCAAAAAAGAGTCCTGTCCCTGCGGGCTGATGCTAAAATTGCCCCATACTGCGTTACAAATCTCGCTAAGGCATCTGCATTATCGTCGCTTTGTGCCTTGTCTGGAACAATTTTAGCGATCAGCAGTGCCTATTTGCGAATGTTCAACACGCCCTAATTTATTTCAAAAAAGAGCGGCCCATCTATCAATAGATGGTCCGCTCTTTTTATCAATGGGTTTTTACACTATAGTCAATCCTAAATAAAACAGATACATTATATATCAAGGTGGAACTGGTCTAAATTTTCCTTGCGTGCTGTGCCTACGCAGACAGAGGCTGCGAAAAATTTATCCCAGTCCCGCTGTATCGTTTTTATACTGAATTCACTATAAAAGATTATTATTAACGCTGTTATTTACGACCACGCTTCCAGCTAAACCCCCAGTTAAAGGCCTTATCCATCTCTTGATGTCCTTTGAAATATTGATTGATACGCTCGACATTGATACTGCCTTGCTGATTGACCAAACGCGCGATGGCACACATTGGCAAGTTACCCGCCCCTTCTGTTAAACGGGTCTCAATCGGTGACTGATCGGGTACATGAATAGTCACGACCCCATCGGTTTTTTCCCAGTTTGGCGCGCCCTCATAAATAAAGGCAAAGATAAATACTTCTTCAATCTGTGACCACTGCTTACCATTGATATCGAGCCACTCACCGCCACTCACCTGCCCCGTTCTATCATCGGCTCGCAAGCATACATAAGGCGCTGATTGCAGGCTACCGAAGCGATTACCCAGTGCTTGAACCAAGGTTTTTTCGCCGTTTTTTAGATGAATCATCGCGCCAACATCTAGATCGATACCGCTTGATTGATGCTGTTTGAACAGATCACCCAATAGGCCTTTTTTGGGAGCGGCCTTATTACCATCTGAACGTTGGTTCCAATCTAAGTTCACTGAGATTTTGCCAAAATCATCGCGCTTTTTCAGATTGATGCTTGATTGGTTCTTGGTTAAAGTGATTTTGTTTAGATTAATCGAAGGAGTAGCAGGAATCGGTGGCGGAGTACTCGCTTGAGAGGTATTGCCTGCTTTTTGCGTATTAATGGGTCGCTGTGTATTAATCGGCTGAGCCTGATTTTGCGTTGTATTTTGAGGTGCTGGCGCATCATCAGCAATCTCAACGCCAAAGTGCTCCGACAACGGTTTTAGGCCGCCATTAAATCCTTGCGCGATAAAACGGAACTTCCAGCTTCCCTGCCGACGATAGCACTCAGCCAAAATAATGGCTTTTTCGTTACGTCCAGTACTGCTCAGCTGACAAGTCATCAACACTTGACTGCCTTGTAGTACCTGAATATCGACATCGCCGACTTGTGCCAGCGTTTGCTCGCTAGAGAATGCCAAAGCAATCTTGTCGATATTGGCAGGCTGCGCGGGCAAATTGATATCAAAAAATCCGTCGCTGTCATGACCACGAAAACTAACATTGCCGTCATCGCTACGTTTCTGACCATAAAATATCATGTCACCATCGCCGCGTACTTTGCCATCAGTCGTCAGACGATAAGCGGCGCAATCAATGGCGTTTTGGCTTAAGATGCGAACACTAATATTATCAGTTGGTAATGGCGCATTGGCACCTGCGATCAGTTGTTGAGGTTGATTCATCATACGTCCTTTAGATTCTTTATTATGTTATCGTTGTTGTCATTGGCATGCTCACTATCGTCATATAGTAGCATGAATATTATGAACATTTTAAACCGAGCAATCGCGCTACTAGCTACAAGATCACTCTTACAAATCCTTTTGCCTATTTCATCAGGAGCATTTATAACCTGTGCCATTTGTATATAATATATGCTGCTGAATGATCAAATTTTGACTATACTGCCGCCAGTTTTCAATAACCGTATCCACTCATCCAACTCCCTACATATGATAATAACGCTGAGAGAATTATGACTAACCTTGCTAACGATAGCATCCACTCCACATCAATAGCTGCTTGGTTAGCTGAGGGTCAATCCAGCCAGCGCGATATGTTAGAGAGTTTGCAGAACTTAAAAAGCAAATCGAACAACCCCTTTAATATTATTGCCTCACACCGTCATAACCGACCTGAGATTTTTGAATTTGCTGATAGGGTCTATCGCGAACCATATCCAGAAAAAGCAGCCATAGAGGATGAGGCACAAGAGACAACTGAGCCTGTTATACCTCGCTGGCAATTCGTCTTGGAACACGCCAAAGAGAATAACGTCAAAGTATTATTAACGGGCCGCAATGGGGTCGATTATGAAGCGCATCGTGCGGCGTTTGAGGCCGCTGGTATTCGTTTACTTACAGGCGCAACCAGCGTAGCAGCACTAGAGTCGATCGAAGATAAATTTTCCTTTATGCAGCAGTGTCACCAACACAATATCCCTGTCGCTGATGCTTGGCGCTTTGATAATGTGACAGAGCTGGAAGCATTACTTACCGAACACGGTCATCAGCCCCTATGTGTCAAACCAGTTGTTGGTATTTTTGCACAAGGATTTTGGCGCTTGGACTCAGGTAAAGAACCTGATGAACACTACGATAGTTTTGAGCATTTGTACTTTACCGAAGAGAAAAAAATCAATACCGCGCAGTTTATCAATGCGTATACCAACAGTCTAATGGTACGTGAGCGCCCTATTCCTATGCTGCTTATGCCTTATCTATCAGGGCAGGAATACTCTATCGATGTGGTCTGCGAATACGGTGAGGTCTTGGCAGCCGTCACGCGTTATAAAACAGGCAAAATCCAGCATATCGGCTATGAGCAATCCGTCATGGATGTGGTGATTCCATTGATTAAAGCCTTTGGCTGTGATGGTATCGTCAGTGTGCAGACCAAAGCTGATGATGACGGTCAGCACCGTGTGCTTGAGATCAATAGTCGCCCCTCTGGTGGTATCGGCTATACGACACATAGCGGTGTGGATTTGACACAGGTCGGCTTTGGCTATTGGCTTGGTCTAACTGATAAACCAACACTGGCTGATTTCATGCAACAAATAACACCCTGTCAAGTACGCTCCATTATGGTAGGCGTAAAAATTGAAGATACTGCTGAATAAGTAAAAATAAGCAGGCAACATAAAGAACGACTGACAACCGAGTATATATCCAATAAGAGGTAGACGATGACAGCACAGACCACACTCGTGTTAGGCGCCAATGCTGTTATCGCAGACGTGCGCTGCTCGGTCGCATTTTCTAGCACTTCTCCGCTTAAGTTTGGACAGGATCTTGGACTACTTTGGTTGCCATTAGATGCCAATCGTCAGGCTGTTTGTAGCTCTGCTTATTTACATGAGCCCAAAGACTGGGCAACGATAGATGATACCAATAACCCAAGCAAATGGCAGCTTAATCTACCCAAATTGTTTGAGCAACAAGGTGTGCATTTTTTACAGCTGATTGCTTATGCTTACGATGAGCCTAGCCTGAACTTGCCTGCGGTTGAGCTAAGCAATGTTTGCTTAACACTGAATGATGGTGAACTTCGCTACGACTTTACAGCGCGCGAACGCCACGTCAAAGCTGCGATTATATTAGAGATATATCAGCGCAATGGACAGTTTAAATGTCGGGCGCTTGGCGAAGCTTCGACCCAAGGTTTGACGAGTCTTGAACAGCGAGTACAAGTCAGTCTTGATGTTCGTCCACCCAACTCACATGCACGTATCCAAGCAGCACAGCAACAGCAAGCGGGTTCTCATGATGCGCAGAATGACATAAGGCCACCTCGTCACGTGCAGGCAGGTGAGACATGGACAGGGACGGCGTTTGCCATTGATCCGCTCCACTTGCTCACCTGCTATCATGTGATTGAGTCAGCTCAAATGATTGGCATACGTCAGCAAGGTCAGCCTGATCGCGAGGCACAAGTCGTGCTCAGTGATATCGGTAGCGACTCCGCTATTATCAGAGTCAGTGACCCCCTGCCCAGCCATATACCATTGGCACAGCAATGCAGTGACATATTGGGTGAGACCATTACTACATTAGGATTTCCATTATCAGGGCTAAGCAGTCAACTACAAGTCACACAAGGCTGTATCTCAGGGCTAACGGGCTTAAACGATGATATTCGTTACCTTCAGTTTACCGCGCCCATTCAGCCTGGTTCTAGTGGTAGTCCTTTATTGCTACCAACTGGTGAGGTCGTCGGCATGGTGACTGCCAGTCTCGTTCATGAACACGCCCAAAACATGAACTATGCGGTGAAATTTCAGTTATTATCTGCGCTGCTTGCGAGCGCTGGTATCAGTTTGGAGAGTAAGGCTGATTTGACAAGCGCCACGCCTCTGACCACACCGCAACTGAGCAAGCAAAGTCGCAGTGCATTATGGCTGGTTGGCTGTCAGGGTTAACGACATACTACAATGATAAGATCAAAAGAAAAACGGCATTAATCAAGGACTGTTATATCAATGAAACTCAACAACATAGCCGTTCTTATCGATGCCGATAATGCTTCAGCTAATAACATTAATTATATTTTACGTAAGATAGAGAGTATCGGTAATGTTACTTGCAAAAAAGTCTATGGTGACTGGGGCAATGTACATATTCAAGGTTGGCAAGAAGCACTCTTAAAACATGCTATCGACCCAATACAACATTTCGCCTATGCTAAAGGTAAAAATACGACTGATATTGGTCTAGTTATTGAAGCTATGGACTTATTACATAGTGGTCATTATGACGGCTTTTGCTTAGTATCTAGTGATAGTGACTTCACTGCTTTGGCGTTACGCATACGAAAAAATGGTATCAAAGTCTTTGGTTTCGGTAAAAAGCAGACCGTTAAAGCATTCACACAAGCCTGTGACAGTTTTTACTACGTGGAGGATCTAGTACCTTTACCAAAAGCACTGCCCATTAGCGAGCACAAAGACACGCCTAGCTTTGATATTAAGACAAAACCATTGCTGCCTGTCGCCGAATCCAAAACATCACCCGAAAAATGGACAACCAAAGCACTTCAAAAGCAGACACATCTTATTAGCATATTAAACAAGCTGATAAAAGAAGACCCAAATTCTGCCAAAGGCTGGTCAAATTTATCTTATCTTGCTAGCCAGATTAAACAACACCATACAAATATCAAGTTAGATAGATACGGCTATGCAAAGTTTTCAGAATTAATTATAGCAATGGCGTTATATGACATCCGTACTGTGAACAAAGTAATTTCTATTAAACTCAACAACGATGTATTGCCAACTTCAAGTGTGGAGCCAAACGACAAGGCCACATCAGTATGGGATGAGGGTCGCCTAAAACGTGATACAAAATTATTAACTAGTCTGCGTGCTTCCATTATCGATCACCCGAAAGCCGATAATGAGCGCTGGGTGAATTTCGGTTTGATTGGCAACGCCATAAAAACACACTACCCAAATTTCGATCCTAAAAATTACGGTTATGCCAGACTCTCTAGCATGATTAGAAATATCGGAATATTTGAAACCAAAACGGTAAACTCTACGCTCTATGTACGTCATAAAGCTAAGTAAACACTAGCAACAAACAAAATCTGATAATACATAGGACAACAAGAAATAATGAATGATACAAATCAAGATATAACTTCTAACAAAACCTATAAACGCAGCATCACCCTACCTCGCGGCACCCTTGATCTGACCTATCAGACCAACTCAATGGCTAACAAAAATAGCCTGAAACAAAACGACAGTTATCAATTAGAAGATCTGCTTGGTTTTGCTCAGCGTATTAATCCAAAACGGGCGTTTTTGTTTGTATCCAAAGTATTGGGTCGTCATATCCCCGTGGTACCCAGCACGATGCGAGATGCGTTTACTGACTTGGCCAATTTAGTTCCTAGCGATTTGCCCAAGCCAATTTTAGTTATTGGTATGGCAGAGACAGCAGTGGGTTTATCCGCTGGCGTGCATCAAGCGCTACAAACACGTTATCCAAGTGCGTTATTGCTAAACTCTACGCGTCACACGCAGCATAGTGACAATAACTCCGAAGCGTTACTAACAACGTTTAATGAAGATCACAGTCATGCCAGCCAGCATTTAATTTATCAAAGTACAGATAGCATCACGCAAGAGCAGCTACTCGCTAGCAAAACGCTGATTATGGTCGATGATGAAGCATCAACAGGCAATACTTGTGTCAATGTCGTCACGGCCTTACGTGATGCAGGGCTGACTCAGTTAGAGCAAGTACATCTAACGACTTTGGTTGATTGGTCATTGGATCAAGAAAATACAAACCAGCAGACAGATGACATTATGCCTGTCCGTATGGCAGATCGCTTAACTGGTATTGAGTTTCATCGCCATCACTTACTGTCTGGCGCTTGGCAATGGACAGACGCGCCCAACCCAGAGCCTATCACCATGCCATCGGTTGATACCACTGCCGCTGGTAGTCAAGCGCTTGGATTTACAGGTAACTGGGGACGTTTTCCCACATTAAATAGCACAGATGGGTTTGACAACTATCTTTCGAGCTTTCAGGCTGCATTTGCAAGCTTCCATAATCAGGACAGCTTTGATGTCACTCAATTGCCCAAAAAAATATTGGTGTTGGGTAGCAATGAGTTTGTTTGGTTGCCGTTTTTGTTGGCGGAATGGCTTGAGACAACATCTCAAAACCTCAAAGCTGACACAAATGCTATCGTTAAATTTAGTGCATTAACTCGCTCACCAATTGCGCTTGGCGGCGCCATTACTACGATGCTGAGCTTTCATGATAATTATGGGCTGGGCATGACCAACTTTGCTTATAATGTTGACCCTGACGAGTGGGACTTGATTGTGTTGTGTGTGGAGACATCAGCTGATAGCGTCGATGCGATGTGGCGCGGTTTGAATAATGTGTTGGTGGTCAGTCCGACAATTTAAACCATTCTTTAACTTTCATACTTACTGTTTATGGACGACGCAATGACTATCCCATTTTTCAAGCCCAGCGCCGATATTATCAAACCCTATGCCTTAATGGATTTGGACGATACACTTTTTCAAACCCAGCGCAAGATTGATGCTTGGCAAGTCCCGACTGCAGAGCCAGAACACTTGGTTTGTGCGACGGTCAACAAGCAAAACGAGCCACTAAGCTTTATGAGTCAGCGCCAAGCGAGCTTCTTTAATTGGCTACTCAATAGCACTGAATTAATCGTAGTAACAGCACGTGACCGCAGTGAGATCAAACGCGTGAAATTACCGTTCGACAGTTGGCAAGTATTGACCCATGGTGCCATTATTTTAACGGCTGATGGGCAGTTACTAAGCGCGTGGCAGCAGCATATGACTAGCAAGCTTGCACCGTTGCAAGATAAATTAAACCAACTAAGCGAGCTGTTTGCTAGTCATAGCAAAAGTGAGCAGAGTCATTTGGTATTTACGCCGCATGTCGATAGCTTTAATAATGGGTCTGTAAATGAAGAATTAACGATTTATCTAGCGATCAAACACGCGCAAAAAGACCATCAAGCATTAGTTGAACTGGCCAAAAAACTGCCCACGTTAATACGCGATTTTGAGCAAGATTTTTATGTGCATGTGAATGCCAATAATCTAGCGATATTACCGCACGCGGTACACAAGCGCCATGCTGTACAGTTTTTATTAGACAATCATTTAGACCATCAGCGTCCCAGTTTTGGTTTTGGTGATAGCTTGGCAGACTTGCCTTTTTTGAAGCTGCTTGACTGGTACGGTATGCCAAGCCGCGGTCAGATGCATGAGCAGTATCCGTCTCAGCCATCTGTCTAATTATTTGGGCTAGAACATCAGCCCAAATAATTAGCCAAAAAACAGACACAGAACCTCTCTTTTATCATCACGAGTGCTATTATTCATACTATGACTTTACCTAACATACAGACCAACAGAGCCAATCTAAACAATTACGGCTCAGGTAGCTACCTTGCCAGCGATGTGACCGTCCTGCTCGATATCGTCGATAAAGACGCTGTTGCTGATGTGCCCGTCAGTCAAAAAGAGGCACTTATTCAAAGTGGGCAGCGTCACTACTCTGATATGTTGACCTTGGAGCAAGCGCCTACCGCGATGCATGAAGAGCTATACCAACAGGCACTAGCGCAAGGTGGTAAGAGAGCCGCAACTGATATCGCACGCTTAGCGCATACCCTATGTGATGTCTTTTGTCATGATATCAGTGACGAGCATCCGCTAGTCTTGATTAGCTTGGTACGGGCAGGTCTACCGATTGGTGTGCTATTGCAGCGTGCGTTATCTGACACAGATAGCAGCTACCATTTGCCAAGTATACATTATGGCATCAGTATCATTCGTGATCGCGGGCTAGATACTGTGGCGCTACAAATGCTGCTGGACGCTTACCCAAACAGTCCGATTGTATTTGTCGATGGCTGGACAGGTAAAGGCGCGATTTATAAAGAGCTTGCTCGCAGCTTAGACGTATTTAGCGACACGGCTCATGCCAACTTTGCCAATATTTTTCATCAAGGTGCTGATGTCATTCCGCTACTGACCCTTGCCGATCCGGCTGGCGTTGCTTGGCTCGCCGCGAGCGCGGAAGATTGGTTAATTCCATCGGGTTTGTTAAATAGTACCGTATCAGGACTGATTTCGCGCAGCTTATACACCGAGCCACAATCAGGGCTACACCGCAGTGTCTTTTATGAGGATTTGATTGAAGCAGATCATAGCGTGGCATTTATCGATCATGTTGATGCAGCGAGACGCTCACTGAGCACACTTCCAAAGCGTTTGCCAACATATCAGCAGCCGCGCTACCAGACGGCAGCATTAATAGATGCGCTCGCCACGGACTATGACATTACCAATCATAACCGTATTAAGCCAACTATCGCCGAGGCGACGCGCGCTATCTTGCGCCGCGATCCAGAGCGTATATTGCTCGCGACCGCGGCGCATCCCGACACCGTACTACTGCGTCATTTATGTGCGCAGCGAGGCATCACTATTGAGGTATTAGGTGATAAAATACACCCTTATCAAGCCATCACCCTTATCAAGCAACGAGCCAAAGACAGTTAATGTTTTTGTCATGAATACCTCTAGCGCGATTGAACGCTTGCCCTTTATCCCTCTATTTATGATGCCAACTATGTCAGATATAACAAACAACGAGTCAGCGACTTACCTTGACACTCAGTCCTATGATACCCAGTCTTATGTGCATCTGATCACTGAGCGTCATGCGATGGTCAGACCGCACACGCATCACCCCTACCAACTAGGGGCGAGCCTCTATATGCCTGCCACTCGCCAAGACATCTGGCAAGTGATTAAGCGCGACAAGCTACCAACGATCAATAGTATTATTATCTGTTTAGAAGATGCCGTTAGTCATGAGGATGTGGAGTTGGCACTTGAGCGTTTGCGCACGCTACTGGGTACGTGGGCTGAACATGTCAATAGCATCAATGATCCATCGCGAGCCGCTGCTATTCACGCACAGCATCCAACGCGTCCACTGGTTTTTATACGTCCGCGTAGCCCGATGATGCTACAGCAATTAGCTGATTATGCGCATATTGATCTTATTGATGGTTTTGTCATGCCAAAAGTCGATATGTATAGCTTATCCAATTGGCGCATGACTTGTCAGAATCTTAGCGTTGACCATCTGCTGATGCCGACGCTCGAAACGGCTGCATTATTCAATCCGCATCATAATCAAGAGCTGGCGATTGCTTTTAAAGAAGCGTTTAGTCAGCCAGTATTTGCGCTACGTATCGGGGGTAATGACTTATTTGCCGCATTGCGCCTGCGTCGTCCAAAGAATAGCATTGTCTATGACACGCCTATCGGCACCCTTGCCTATCAGCTGCTTGGCTGCTTCGTACCGCATGGTTTTTATCTGACAGCGCCAGTATTTGAGTACTTGGACCAGCCAACCCTCTTTATGCAGGAGCTAAATCATGATGTCAGTTTGGGGCTGGTCGGTAAAACGGTCATTCATCCGAGCCAAATTGCACTGGTGCAGCAAGCCTACTGCGTGCCACTCAGTACATTAGATGAAGCACAAGCGATTCTACATAGTGAGGCCAAGGCCGTATTTAAGTACAACAATACCATGCTAGAACCTGCGACCCACCGGGCATGGGCAACCGAAATCGTCAATCGTGCAGAAGCATTTGGCACTATCGATGATGGCCACAGCCAATATAGCTCACGGATGTAATCGTTAACTATGTGATACTTCAATACGATGCAAAAAGCCGCTACCTTTTATTAATAGCGGCTTTTTTTTGTACATCTTTATAGACTACTGCTTAAACAACCTAACAATACAAAACCTTCCTTTAACCGCTAAACATTAAACGCAGTTTTCCAAAAACTGACTGAGCACTCGGTTCACTTGATCAGGCTCTTCCACTGTCGACGTATGGCCAGCGCCTTTAATAATAGCAAGCTTCGACCCAGCGATAGCAAAATGCATGCGCTCAGACTTTGCGTAAGGCGTCGCTGCATCCTCATCACCGACCACAATCAATGTCGGTGTCGTGATATCACCCAGTTGCTCATAAGTGCCAGTGCGATCGATGACACCCATTGTTGCCTTAACGACACCATCCTTGCGATTGCTTTGCAGCATCGTGAGCCACTGTTTGCGATCAGATTTGCGCAGCTTATCGGCCAAAAAGGTACTGCCAAACATAATCGGCATGACTTTATTGCTCACGCGCTTCATCCCAAGCCATCGAATGGCTTTGACCAGTTTGCGGTACTCAGGAATATTTTTTGGATCTTCAGGGTCGGCTGACGTCTCAAGCAGCGTGAGTGATAACAGCAAATCCGGTCGCTTAAGCGCAATACGTTGAGCGACAAACCCGCCCATGGATAACCCAACAAAGTGACATTTAGCAATAGCGAGTGCGTCAAGTAACCCTAGCGTATCCTCGGTCAAGGTCTCCATATCGTAGCCAGACTTGGTAATCTGTGACTGACCCTGCCCTCGAAAATCAAACGCAATGCAGCGATAATCGGTTTGAAAATACGCCACTTGCTTGTCATACATCTGCGAGCTCCACAGCAGACCATGGGCAAATACGATAACGGGTTTTTGCGTGTCATTTGGCGCGCTGTCTTCATAATAGATATCGACATCGTTGACTTTTATTGTTGGCATAATCACTTCCTTGTTTGGTGAAAACTTTGATTAATCAGTTGGGCTGCGCATGACCTAACGCGCTACCTGCATAGTAGCATAATCTATTAATAAGTCAGGAACTCACCTTTTTATGAACCATGCGTATTATCTGTATCTTATTCATACACTCTTTTTGTTCATACAGGCATGGCAGTTTATACGAGCAACTCAAAGAGCCAACCGCCATGTAGATGTGTCTTAAGCGCCCACAAAACCTGCTTTTATAATGCGCGCAAGCTGCTATAGTAATCAGCATTGCGTTATTTATTACCATCAATTTGTCCCGCTGTCTTTTATACGGGTACCAAAAATCGCTGCTTAACACAGTCACTGAAAATAAGGAAATCTCAAATGTCACAGTCTATCGTTGATTATCAAGTGAATAATCACATTGCCACCATTACGTTTAACGATCCAAAAAGCTTAAATGCGTTTGGCACGCCACTAAAAAACAACGTGTTAATAGCGCTAGATAAAGCAGCGGCTGATGATCAAGTACGAGTCATTATCTTGCAAGGCGCTGGTGGTAATTTTTCAAGTGGCGGTGATATCAAAGAGATGTTATCTGAAGGATTGGACAAGGATGTTATCTCAACCAAGTTGAGAGGCATGGTAGAAGGCGCAGGCGAAGTCAGCTTAAAGTTACGTAATGTCCATAAACCCATCATTGCCAAATTAGAAGGTGCCGTAGCAGGGGCTGGCATGAACTTAGCGCTTACCTGTGATTTTCGTATCGCAGCGGATAATGCAAAGTTTGTCCAAGCCTTTGTCAATATTGGTTTAGTGCCAGATGCAGGCGGTATTTATTTATTGAATCAATTGGTTGGTACAGCAAAAGCCACTGAGCTTGTGATGCTGGGTGATAAGCTGAAAGCGGAAGATATGGCACGCTTAAATCTGGTCAATCAAGTGGTTAGTGCAGAAGAGCTAGACGCCACCGTTCAAGCATTGGCTCTAAGATTGAGCCAGCTGCCAGGTAAAGCCCTAGCCTCTATGAAACATATGTTCAACGTACACGCGTTTATGGGTTTGAACGAGGCATTAGATATGGAAGTGGAGCAGCAGACCATGATGGCAAAAACCGATGACTTTATCGAAGGCGTCAGCGCCTTTATTGAAAAGCGTACACCAGTTTATCAAGGTAAATGATTGAGTAGTAGGCGGGTTGATTTGACGGCTAAATTTATTCATAACCAAATAACTCGCTATTTATAGTATCAAAAAAAGGGCTGCCAATATGGTAGCCCTCTTTTCGTCTATGTCTGCGGTTAAGAAGCAGATACTGACTTATAGTGATACGGTAAGGTAAATATCTTGTCAAAAATAAAGGTGAATACGAAATTATAAATTAAGAAAAACACTAGCAAGGCAGCTTCCATCATAAACGCTTGGAGCAAGCCAACGTGATACCAAATCATATATAGCGGTAAGCAAATCAAAACCAAACCGACTTCAAATATAAAGGCATGAACACTACGAATAAGCAGCGTGCGCTCTGCTATTTGCCTGCGCTCCTCCCAAGTCTCAAAAGCGGTGTTGTATACAAAGTTCCAAACGACGGCTGCTACCGACATCATTACAGCGATTGGTAAAGATTCTGATGCATCACTGTGACTGAGTTTCATCAATATAAGCGTAGATAAGATAATCGCGATAATTTCGAAAGCGGTCACATAAATTAAGCGACGTTTAAGCGGTGATAAGGTCATCAACCAAGACTCCAAAGCACCTGTTCTTAAACAGCAAAGTGCGTATCAAAGTATCGGTCCGTCCCGAGTTAGAAAAGATAAATTAAGTGCAGAGCCACGGTTTCCGCCTGCCCCTATATTATACATAAGATGGCATAAAAAATCAGCCCATGTAATGAACATGCAAAAACCCCGCATCATGACGATACGGGGTTTTTATTTATTCAAAAACGTTTAACTTAAGTGTCAACCAAGTTTAGCTCAACTGAGCAACGTTGATCTTATCTGCTTCTTCCGTATAGTCTTCCATACGATCAAAGTTCATGTATTGATAGACTTCATCACCCATGCTGTTTAGCATGCCAGCATACTGCTGATACTCATCATTGGTTGGCAGTTTGCCCAGTACGGCAGCGACTGCTGCAAGCTCTGCAGATGCTAGGTATACGTTAGCGCCTTGACCCAAACGGTTCGGGAAGTTACGAGTCGACGTCGAAACGGCAGTAGACTTCGGTGCGATACGTGCTTGGTTACCCATACATAGTGAACAACCTGGCATTTCAGTACGAGCGCCGGCTTGTGCATAGATATTGTAGTAACCTTCTTCCATCAACTGACGTGCATCCATCTTAGTCGGTGGTGCAATCCATAGACGAGTTTTCAGGCTACCTGCTGGTACGTCTTGTAGCAATTTACCAGCAGCACGGAAATGACCGATGTTAGTCATACATGAGCCAATGAATACTTCATCAATGGTATCGCCAGCCACATCAGCCAAGGTTTTGGCATCATCTGGATCATTCGGGCAGCAAAGGATTGGTTCTTTGATGTCAGACATATCGATGGTGATGTCAATGGCGTATTCCGCGTCGTCATCAGCACGCATGAGGCTTGGATTAGCCAACCACTCTTGCATTTGCTCAACACGGCGGCTGATCGTACGCGCATCGCCATAGCCTTCTGAGATCATCCACTTAAGCAGCGTGATGTTTGAGTTTAGGTACTCAGTCACTGATGCTTCAGACAAGGTGATAGTACAACCAGCCGCACTACGCTCAGCTGAGGCATCAGACAATTCAAACGCTTGCTCAGCAGTCAAATCTTCTAGACCTTCGATCTCAAGGATACGACCGTTGAACTCGTTGATTTTACCTTTCTTATCAACGGTCAAGTAGCCTTCTTTGATCGCTTGATAAGGAATCGCATGTACGAGGTCACGCAAGGTGATACCAGGCTGACGCTCACCAACAAAACGAACACGGACAGATTCAGGCATATCAAGTGGCATCACACCAGTCGCCGCTGCGAAAGCAACTAGACCAGAACCCGCTGGGAACGAGATACCCATTGGGAAACGAGTATGTGAGTCACCACCAGTACCAACGGTATCTGGCAGTAGCATACGGTTCAACCATGAGTGGATGATACCATCACCTGGACGTAAGCTGACGCCACCACGGTTCATGATAAAGTCAGGTAGTGTGTGCTGAGTCTCAACGTCAACTGGTTTTGGATAAGCCGCAGTATGACAGAATGACTGCATCACGAGATCCGCTTGGAAACCCAAACATGCCAAGTCTTTTAGCTCGTCACGTGTCATTGGGCCAGTCGTATCCTGAGAGCCGACCGTAGTCATCTTAGGCTCACAGTACATACCTGGACGTACGCCTGTCAGGCCACACGCTTTACCAACCATTTTCTGCGCTAGTGTAAAGCCTTTACCCGTATCGGCTGGCTCTTCTGGCTTAGCAAACACGTCTGAGTGACCAAGACCCATGTATTCACGCGCACGGTTGGTCAAACCACGACCAACGATCAATGGAATACGGCCACCAGCACGCACTTCGTCAAGTAGCGTTGGTGAGCTTAGCGTAAACGTTGATAGCACTTCATCAGAGTCATGCTTGGTGATTTTGCCGTCATGTGGGTAGATGTCAAATACATCACCCATATTTAGGTTATCAACCGCGACTTTTTCGATTGGCAATGCGCCAGAATCTTCCATCGTGTTGAAGAAAATCGGAGCGATGTTGTTACCTAGTACTAGACCGCCACCACGTTTGTTTGGCACGTTAGGAATGTCTTCACCCATCAGCCACAATACTGAGTTGGTGGCAGACTTACGGCTAGAACCCGTACCAACCACGTCACCAACATAAGCTAGCGGATGGCCTTTTTCTTTTAATTCTTCGATTTGCTTCATTGGACCACGCACACCCTCTTCGTCAGCAGTGATGCCGTCGCGAGAGTTTTTGTGCATGGCTAGTGAATGCAGTGGAATATCAGGACGGCTCCACGCATCTTGCGCAGGTGACAAGTCATCCGTGTTGGTTTCGCCAGTGACTTTAAACGTCGTGTAAGTGGTTTTCTTTGGTACTTCAGGGCGATTCAAGAACCATTCTGCGTCAGCCCAAGATTGAACGACTTCTTTAGCAATGGTGTTGCCCGCTTCGGCTTTTTCAGTCACGTCATTGAACGCGTCAAATACTAGCAAAGTTTTCTTTAATGCTTCAGCAGCGTCTTGTGCGACTTCGCTGTCATCTAGTGCCGCAACCAATGGCTGAACGTTGTAACCACCTTGCATCGTACCTAAAATTTGAACCGCTTTTTGCTTGCTGATCAATGGTGATGACGTCTCACCTTTTAAGATAGCTGCCAAAAATGCCGCTTTCACGTAGGCTGCTTGGTCAACACCAGCAGGGATACGGTTTTCTAGCAAGTTCATCAAAAATGCTTCTTCGCCCGCTGGCGGATTCTTTAGTAATTCAACCAACTCTGCTACTTGTTTTTCGTTCAATGGTAGCGGAACCGTTCCTAGCTCAGCACGTTCTTCGACATGTTTACGATAAGCTTCTAACACAATAGTCGTCCTCGTCAGTTGGGGTTTAGCACATTACGTGGGTAGTCAGCATGACCGCCTGCGTCTATATACTATAGGGAATAATTATCCGTGCAATCATAGCTTAAAACGCTCTAAATGTTAATGGCTGAGCCTTCAAAAGGCTCATAGTAAGGCCATATCCAACATTTATTATCAAAATAGTCCCATCAATAATATGATTGCACACCTTATAATCGCTCGTATTTACGTACCTGCACTGATTGATAAAAACTTGCTTTATGAGTGCGCAGACACCATATGACTGTTATACGCTTTTATCAGACATTTCTATAAAACATCAAAGGACGAGCCAATATGGATAGCAACACCAATTATGATAATGGCCTCAAGGTACGTACAGAAGTGATGGGTGAAGCACATGTAAAACGCTCACTCGATGCGGCGACTGGATTTACTCAGCCATTACAAGACTGGATCATTGAGCACGCGTGGGGCAGCACATGGCAAGATGAGTCAGTACTACCACGCAAGTATCGCTCTTTAATCACCATTGCTTTTTTAATTGCACAAAAAAGCCCAAATGAGCTAAAAGGACATATCAGAGGCGCGATTAATAATGGCGCGAGTGTCGCTGAGATTCGAGAGGTCTTGATGCATAGCCTACCATACTGCGGTGCGCCGACCACACAAGAGGCGTTTCGCGCCGCCATAGATACCCTAAATGAGATGGAAATCGATATAGATATTTAAAACTATGGTCACTCGGCCAATCGTAGTAATCTTAGCGACATTGTACAAAAACTGCCTGTTAAATTTCTGCTATAATATCACCACTCATAAAACATTCTGATCATTCCATAAACCCTTATACTATAAAGGGTTAAGAGATAATTCTATTATGACAACTGCCGTACAAACTCATGTACCTGCTGCTAAGGTCAAACCAAAAAAAGCCATTCAAGGCGAAAAACTACGTGGTTACGATAAAGTTGCCCGTATCCCAATTAAAGTCATCCCGACCGTTGAGGCCAAGAAAAAGCCTGACTGGATTCGGGTAAAAATGTCCTCGCCTGCTGAAGTAGCGCGTATCAAAGCGACTTTGCGTGAGCAAAAGCTCTATACCGTCTGTGAAGAAGCGGCCTGCCCTAACCTGCCGCAGTGCTTCGCGGATGGTACAGCGACCTTTATGATCATGGGTGATATCTGTACTCGCCGCTGTCCGTTCTGTGATGTCGGTCATGGTCGCCCTAATGAGCTAGACAAGGATGAGCCACGTCATACCGCTGAGACCATTCAAGGCTTGGGTCTTAAATACGCCGTGATTACGTCTGTTGATCGCGATGATCTAAAAGATGGCGGTGCTGGGCATTTCGTTGAAGTGCTAAACGAGTCAAGAGCGCTTAGCCCAAACTGCTTAATTGAAATCCTAGTACCAGATTTCCGTGGTCGTATGGACATTGCATTGGACTTACTGACAGAGACTGCGCCAGATGTGTTTAACCATAATATCGAGACCGTGCCACGTCTATACAAAGCCTTCCGTCCAGGTTCTGATTATCAGCATTCACTCGACTTGCTCAAGATTTATAAAGAGCGCCGTCCTGATATCGCGACCAAATGCGGGTTTATGGTTGGCTTGGGCGAGACCGAAGAAGAGATCTATGCCCTACTTGATGATCTCAAAGCGCATGATGTCGATATGATCACTATCGGTCAATATCTACAGCCTAGTAAGAACCATGCCCCTGTCGATCGTTATGTCCATCCAGACGAGTTCCAACGCTATATGGACTACGGCAAAAAGATTGGCTTCTTTAGCATTTGGGCAGGCCCAATGGTACGCTCAAGCTACTTTGCTGATCGTCAGTACTATGGCGAAGATTGCCCAGCACCTATCCGCAGCAAAAAAGCATTAGAAGCGGAAGGCAAACTTGGCTGCTAATTGCTGATTTGATTATTGTTAAACCAATATCAAAGTACTAAAGATAATAGCTAAAAATATAAAAGGGTGAATAACAAATCTGTTATTCACCCTTTTTTATGACTTACTCTAATATCAGTGACTAAAACTAAACACTCACTGTCGGCGTTGGTGCCGCACTTGTCTTTATATTGAATACCGCAATACCAAGTACAATCACACCGCCTACGATACCTGTCATCAACTCAGGATAAATCAATAACAAGGCACCAATCGCTAAGATTATACGGGTTATGGTATTCATCTCACCTCTGAAGTACCCCTCAAGCGCTGAGCTTAATGCAATCACACCTGTCACTGAGGTCACAACGACTGTGATAATATCCAAAATAGGCGGTAGCGGGAAGTCTTTCGCCGTAACTGCCAGACCAGTTGGATCTATCATGAGCATCGTCGGACTATAAATAAACATAAATGGCACGATAAATCCGGCAAGTGCCAGTTTGAGCGACAAGAACCCTGTTTTCATCGGGTCGCCACCGGATATACCTGCACCAGCAAAGGCTGCTAGACACACAGGCGGGGTAATATTGGCAAAGATACCAAAGTAGAAGACAAACATATGCGCTGACAAGATTGGAATATCAAACCCTGCCAATGCCGGGGCTGCCATGGTCGCCGTAATGATATAGGCAGGGATAGAAGGTAGCCCCATGCCCAAGACCATTGATGCGAGCATCGTCAAAATAAGCGTAAAGAACAATGACCCTGCGCCTAAGGTCACGATAGAAGATGTCATTACCGTACCAAAGCTGGTCAGACTGACCACGCCAATGATAATACCGACGACTGCACAGGCCGCCATAACCGCGAGCGACTGGCGCGCACCGTCTTCTAATGCACCCAAAATATCAGAGAAGCTCATACGTGTTTCAGCACGTAGCATACTGATTACCACGGTAAAACCAATCGTATAAGCCGCGGCATATCCCACAGGTACATTTCTGATTAATAAGAAAATCAAAAAGACAATCGGTAATAGCATATGACCGCGAGCTTTTAACACTTCTTTTACCGCGGGTAAGCTCTCTTTGGCGATACCTTTTAGGTCACGACGTCCAGCGCGGAAGTGCACTTGTGCAATGACCCCTAAGTAGTACAATATCGCAGGCAACAAAGCGGCAAGCGCAATCGTGCTATACGGCAGACCAGTGGTCTCCGCCATAATGAACGCACTGGCTCCCATAATCGGTGGCAAAATCTGTCCGCCAACCGAGGCACTGGCCTCAACCGCGCCTGCAAAATCTTTATGATAACCAACCTTTTTCATCAATGGAATGGTAAAGGCACCCGTACTTACCACGTTTGATAATGCAGAACCATTAATACTGCCCATAAAGCCACTAGAAATCACCGCGACTTTTGCAGGTCCTCCTTTTTTGTGACCTGCGATGGCTAATGCCAAATCATTAAACAGCTGTCCCATTCCAGAGCGTGCCAAGAATGCACCAAAGAGAATGAACAAAAAGATAAAGGTCACTGACGCGCCAATCGCAACAGAATAAAGACCTTCGGTTTTTAGGAATAATTGACCAAAAATATCGCCCATGTCATAAGGGCGAGTCAGCAATCTATCAGGCATGAAATCCATGTGACTGACAAACGGATAGGCCAAAAATATCCCTGCCAATATTGGCAAAATCCAACCGGTGATACGACGACTGCCTTCTAGCACACAGACCACAGTGATCAGCGAAAATATCACGTCAAGCGGATTGGCCATGCCACCACGTGAGGTCACAATGTCTTGATATTCGTAGATCAAATAGCTCATACCGGACAAAGACAATAAAAACCAAATCCAGTCATACCAAGCGACGCGACTGCGACTGCTATTTTTACTGGCGGGGAAAATCAAGAAAATTAAGGCAAAACCAACACCGACGTGTACAGAGCGCTGTAGCAATGCAGGCATCGGGTTAAAGGTAATATAAAGATGAAAAAGTGAATAGAGTATACAAATACCAGCAATGAAATACTTTACTGGTCCTTGCGTAATATGACGTGTGATTGACTCTCGGTCATATTTTTCCAGTACTGCTTTGTTGATCGCATCTGCATCAGCATCTTTATCAACATTGGCATCTGGCGTGGTATTCACGCTACCGTGATCCGTCACTTGGGAGTTCATGACACAAGTCCTTTTTAAATCTATCAATTAAACCATACGTCTTAGGCATGATCACCACTTCAGAATAATCTGGCACCCACTGATGAATCAAAAAACGGTGACCAGTATAATCGATCTCGCCTTTGGTCAGTCTAGAGACTACCCAATTTAGGCTAGGTAGTTTTTCATTGACTTGATAACCCAGATAGCCAGGTTTTTGTATGGGTGCAAGGGGTTCGGTCGAAGGCGTACCAGCACCAAATGCTTCAAAGTATGTGGTGGTGAGGAGTAGCATAGCGTCTTCTGTGCTGCTTTTTTCTATGCGTTGGTACTGCTCTTCCCACCACTGCTTTTCTACAGAATGTATCCAGCGCAGCTGAAAGTCAGGGTCAGTGAAATAACATACCTTGTCGTCGCTACCCTCTATTGCAACGCGAACCTCGACCACAGACTGACGCGCGACACCTATCCATAGGGTCAAAAAAACCAGCGCTGCAATACATGCTGCGCCAGTCGATAACCATAATAAATTATTTGGCTGCTTGTTCGTCATAGTACTTTTTAGCGCCAGGATGAATTGGAGCGACCATACCTTCACTAGCCGTCTCTAGACTGATGTCGTTGGCTGCTTGGTGTGCTGTTTTTAGACCGTCCAGATTATCAAATAACGCCTTAGTCAATTTGTAGCCATCAGATTCAGACAGATCAGAGCTCACCAATAGCGCATTCATGATTGCGGCAGTTGGAATCGCAGCATCATTGCCATACGTTCCAGCAGGGATTTCAAAGGTTTTGAAGTAAGGCTTGGTTGCAATGATTTCTTTTAGCTTGTCTTGATCGATAGTAACCAACTGCAAATCTAAACCTTGCTCTAGCTCCATAAGCGATGAGTTTGGCAGACCACTACTAAAGAATGCGGCTTCAATCTTGCCCGCTTTCATACCATCAGCTGCTTCAGCAAAGCCCAAGTAATCAACAGTGATGTCATCATAGGTGATACCAAAGCCTTCTAGTAGCGTTCGAGCATTGACTTCCGTACCAGAGCCTTGATCGCCAACGGCAATACGCTTGCCTCTCAAATCTTCAATATTTTTGATACCAGAGTCTTTTGTCGTCACGATTTGCACCACGTTCGGGTACAAGACTGCAATCTGCTGAATGTTGGTAATGGGCTTATCAAAGTTATTTTTGCCTTCGACCGCGTCCGTGACCACATCACTGAGCGCCAAGACCATATCGACTTTGCCTTGGGTCAATAGATTGACGTTTTCGACCGATGCGCCCGTGGTTTGTGTCTTTGAGTTGACCCCAAAGTTTTTTACATAGACTTCGGACAATGCAGTGCCGATGATGTTATAAGGGCCAGACGCACCGCCTGTGGCAATGGTTAGGAACTTAGTATCGAGTGTATCGGTAGCCGCATCAGCTGACGTACTATCCGCAGCAGCCGTCTCATTGCCTTCTGAGCTTGGCGATGAGCAGGCGGTTAAACCTAGCATGGCGCTTAATATCGCTGAAAAAAGTAAGGGAGATTTTAGAGAAGTGAGCATTGAGTTCATCCTTGAAATAATCGATTTAATACAATAAACGGCATTAATATATAGGTATTAATCCGTTACACCTGAGTAATGATATAGCAATTTTTGTGATAAATAAACCAAAGACTGTTTTCTCTTTTGCTTTCAATGCCTTATATTTCAGGCTTTTTGAGAAAAAACTTGCATCTTTTATAATAGCCAAAACTTATCTTGTTTCGCTATGTGAAACTTAGTTTCAACTTTATTTAAGCAAATTTCGATGCTGTTGTAAACCTTTATCACGGTTTATGTAAGCCGACAAATGCTTCATTATATGAACCGAAATCATTATTTTTTATCACAATATCTACAACAGAGGCGCTGGAATCGTTGTCTGCTGACATTGCCATCATTGGTGGTAGTGGCTTGTATCAGGTCCAAGCACTGACTAATAAGCGCAGCGTGACGATACAGACCCCTTATGGCCGTCCATCCGATGACATTGTTTTGGGTGAATTAGAAGGCGTAACAGTTGCTTTTCTGACGCGGCATGGTCAAGGTCATAAATTTGTCGCCAATGTTCAACACGCCCTAAGATTATCTACGCCATTTTCGATTATTTTCATAATCCAGTATTCACTTTATAAAAAAATAAGGCCACGAATGGCCTTATTTTTTCAATAGCTACTTTTGATAATAAGGATAATCGCTATAGCCTATTTCCGTGCCACCATACATTGTGGCTGGATCTACCTCATTGAGCGGCCAATGATGAGCTATGCGCTCTGGTAAATCAGGATTAGCAATAAAAGGACGACCAAAAGCAAATAAATCACCATAACCTTTAGATAACATATTGAGCGATTTCTCTACAGTGTATTTTCCCGCATAAATAATACGTCCTGAAAACTCAGCTCTAACCGCTTGATAAAAGGGCTCTGGTAAATCAGGTGCACTATCCCAATCAGCTTCTGCAATGGACAAATAAGCGATGCCCGCTTTCTCAAGTACTTTAACCGCTTCAATATAAGTATGATGAGGATCTGATTCTACCAGCCCTAAGTACACACGATCCTCACCGGTACTAGCAAACAAAGGCGCAAAACGGACGCCTAAACGATCAGCACCGACCACATTACTGACAGCAGCAACCACTTCTTTTAGGAACCGCAAACGATTCGCTAGCGAGCCACCATACTGGTCATCACGTTTATTGCTATGCTCAGAGATAAACTGGTTCACTAAATAACCATTGGCACAGTGCAGCTCTACCCCATCAAAACCCGCTTCTAAGGCGTTGCGAGCGGCTTGAGCGTACATCGTTATCAACTCGCTCACCTCTTCTGTGCTCAGTGCCCGCGGCTCACTTGGATCAGCTAAAGCACCTTCGCCTGGACCTGTTTCAATGAATACTTTGACATTATCAGCAGTAATAGCAGAGGGCGCTACAGGCTGATTTTGGTTGGGTTGTAAGCTAGTATGAGACACACGGCCAACGTGCCATAGCTGAGCAAAAATAATACCGCCCTTGGCATGTACCGCTTGCGTGATTTTTTTCCAGCCTTCAATTTGTGCTTGCGTATGAATACCTGGCGTCCATGCATAACCTTGGCCTCTGGGTTCGATCTGTGTCCCCTCCGTCACCATAAAGCCTGCAGAAGCACGCTGGGCATAATAACTTGCCATTAAATCATTAGGAATATTGCCAGGTTGCGTGCTACGAGAGCGCGTCAATGGTGGCATCACAATACGATTTTTAAGCGTATAAGGCCCAAGTTTTACAGGCGAAAACAGTGCACTGGTATTAGGAATAGTTTGTTTCATAACATTCTCTTTTATAGCAAACAGATAGGCTTATTACTTGAAATTTATCCGTTGTTTTAAGGTTTGATTGATCACTTAAGTAATATGAGTAAGCATAAAGTTTTAGAGGTACAATTAGAAACAACGTTTTCTTGTTGAAGATACAATTATTAATGGTACAGATGATGAATGGTATAAATCGGCTTGATATCAAACAGCTCAGAGTGCTACAGGCATTGCTTGATCTAAAGAACCTATCAAAAGTTGCACGCAAAATGGGCTTAACCCAACAAGCTATCAGTGAGCAGCTGCGTAAGCTACGTGATCTATTTGATGATCGTCTGTTTATTCGTCAAGGAAATAGCATGGTGCCCACACCAAAAGCACTATCGATGCAGCAACCTATTAACGATATATTAAGACAGTTAGAGGTGCTCTTGGAGCCGGATGTGTTTACGCCGCAAACCTATAAAGGTGTTTTTACGATTAGTGCGACCGATTATGCGACGCAGGCATTATTACCGCAGTTGTTTAATCTAACGCGCCGTGAAGCGCCTAACTTAAAATTGATAGTGCGAGATTTTGCCTCAGACAACATCAATCAGCTTATTGCGGCAGGCGAACTTGATTTACTGCTTACCTTTCCAGAGTTTATCCCTGATAATTTATCTTATGTCACTTTGTTTGAAGAACAACATTTATGCATTACAGGTTATAAAAACGAGTTCGCAACAAAGGTGTTAACACTGGCACAAATTGCAGCACACCCGCAGCTGGTGGTATCGCCTTCGCGTGCCAACTTGCGCGGTTCTCATGATCAGTGGTTTGCCGAAAAAGGGCTTAAGCGAAACATTGTGATGTCAGTGCCTAGCTTTTCAGCTGTGCCAGATATTTTGCATACCACTGACATGATTGCCTTTTATCCCGCGCGACTACTGCCAAACAGTAAAGTTAAAGCGCTTAAAGTAGAAGCCCTACCGCCTACCTTTAAGATAATAGCCGCTTGGCATCCACGTACCAATGACAGTGGCATTCACCGTTGGCTAATCGAGCAATTACGAGATTTATAATGGATAGGAGTAGTTAGTATAGTCAATCCCACCTAAAAGTGTTATAAACTAACTATCAAATTCAATTGTTATTATAAAGACCATGACTTACTCTCTAGATTTTCGCAAACAAGTACTAAAAAGCTTAGACGAGGGTATGACCTTTGCCGAGGCAGCTAAATTCTATAACCTCAGCCCAACCACCATACAAAACTGGAAGCGGCGTGTTCATAGTAAAACAACCAGGCAAACCAAACCCTATAAAATACCAGATGACGTGCTACTTAATGATGTCAAAGAACATCCTGATGATTATCAGTATGAGCGAGCACGTCGTTTGAACTGTAGTAAAACAGGCATTCATCATGCCCTAAAGCGCCTAGGCATCAGTCAAAAAAAAGACTTTAGAACATCCAAAAGCCTGTCCGATCAAAAGAGCGATATACCACAGTAAGCTTTATAGCTTTAAGCAGCAAGGCTATCCCATCGTTTATATATACGCGCGCGGCTTTGAGAGTCAGACCATTCGCTCTCATGGTTATTCACCGATTGGTAAGCCTTGCATTGATCGCTACAACTGGCAAGGTAAAAAGCGAACCAACGTTATCGGTGCTCTGTATGAAAAGATGCTGTTTGCACTAGATTACTTTGAGACAAACATCAACAGCATCGTCTTCTATCACTGGTGCAAACACAAGCTAATCCCAAATCTTAAAACCAAATGCGTGATTGTGATGGATAATGCCAGATTTCATAAGAGTAAGCGTATTCAAAAGCTACTGAATAGACATGGTCATCGTATTCTATGGTTGCCGCCGTACAGCCCTGATCTGAATCCTATCGAGAAAAAAATGGGCTCAAGTGAAGTTTTTACGCCAAGGCTGGATGGAAAACGACTTAGCCAAATTGTTTTATGATGTTCATCCTAACCATAACAATTTTATTTTGAACTGACTATATGTTAAAAATAGTGATAAACGTTTGAATAAGGAACACGCCCTAGTGCCTATCATAATAAGTAGCACAAAAAGCTTCTTACAAATAAGGTATGTCTGATAGACGCCCATGATGATCGGGTGGATGGTATAAATGGCGTAGAGAATATTGATCACATTCATTTTTGTCGTTAAATGGTGCTAGCAAATATAGATTTCATTACCCTGTCACGTAACACAAAAAAATAAGGTAAAATGGTCGACCAATCAGCGCGTAGTAAAATAAAATCATAACGACGCCACCTAACTGATCGACATTTTTGAAATAACGATCCATAAAAAATATATAGTTGATCCAATTTAAGAGCGGTACAAGGCAACCGAGTGCAGATGTATCTGTCATACTTCAAGCGAGGTTAACGCTGTAACGCTTTTATAGTGGATTGACTATAGACCATTAAAACCTGTCAAGGAAGCTTATATGAGTAACACTCTCAATACCAGTAATGATAACATTCTCTCCTCCGACAACACTCACTACTTACACCACAACTTTTTTGAGCCAAGTGACAAAAATATTGCCATCAGCGCGACGCTATTGATTGTGCATGGGATGGCAGAGCACAGTGGTCGCTATGCAGATTTTGCACATTTCTTGGCAGATCATGGCATCGCTGTCGCAACCTATGATCATCTTGGTCATGGTCAAACCATCAAAACCGAAGCAGATTTAGGGTTTTTTGGTGAAGAGCATCCCGTGCAGTCGCTGCTAAAAGATGTGATTGTCATGGCAGATAGCCTAAAAGCACGTCACCCCGATGTACCGCATTTTGTGATGGGCCACTCCATGGGCTCGTTTATCGTGCGTAACGTACTTAAGCATCATGCGCATAATTTCACTGGAGCGATATTGATGGGTTCAGCAGACGTCAATCCATTGACCAAAGTTTTGCTACCTATCAATAAAGTATTGGCAAAAGTAGCACCTAGACAGCCGAACTCAGTACTTGCCAATACCATGAATAAGGTATTGAACAGTCAACTAAAGGATCGCACCGCATCATCGAAGTTTGCTTGGTTGAGTGAAAATACTGCAAATATTGAAGCCTATGAAGCTGATCCAAAGACTGGTTTTGACTTTACCAATAATGGCTTTATGACATTATTTACTTTGATGGATACCGGACTAAATAAAGGCTGGGCTACCACCATTGCCAAAAACTTCCCAATGCTATTTATCAGCGGTGAAGATGATCCTATTGGTAACATGGGACGCGGTATTCGCCGCGTGGTCAAACGCCTACATAAACAAAAATTTAACCATGTTGACATTCAACTGTATCCCAATATGCGCCATGAAGTATTACACGAGACAGACAATCAAACGGTTTATCAAGACATTTTAGCGTGGATAAAAAACATTGCACCAGGCGCTTAAAGCACGATAAACAATTCATCTTGAGCAGTCTTGTGAGCGCTTCTTCTCGAGCACTGCCACAATGAAATACTGAACTTGTTTGCTAAAAGTGGTCAAATTAGCGACAATATGGCAAGCAAGTTTTTTGGCCCAGTTATCTTGTACAATCGTCCATATTTTACAAGTATTGTATTTTAAGCAGGTCCGCCCAAGTTATGTCACTATAAATACGAGTCACCTCTCCCTTTTACTTATTTTAGGAACCTTTATGTCATTACAACAAACCATCGAACAAGCTTTTGAAAACCGCAACGAATACAGCCCAAGCAACATGCCACAAGACGTGCGCGACGCGATTGAGCAAGTACTCGAGCAGTTAGATAATGGCAGCCTACGCGTTGCCGAAAAGAAAGATGGCGAATGGGTCGTCAATCAGTGGGCCAAAAAAGCGGTACTGCTATCGTTCCGTTTGAACGACAACTACGTTCAAGCAGCGGGCGAGCATGTACAGTTTTATGACAAAGTGCCAACGAAATTTGCAGATTGGACCGAAGCACAGTTCAAAGAAGCAGGCGTCCGTGTGGTACCACCAGCCGTTGCTCGTAAAGGTTCATACATCGCAGCAGGCGCAGTATTGATGCCATCATACGTCAACATCGGTGCGTATGTCGATCAAGGCGCGATGGTTGATACGTGGGCGACCGTTGGCTCATGTGCGCAAATCGGCAAAAACGTGCATCTATCAGGTGGCGTTGGTATTGGCGGTGTTTTAGAGCCATTACAAGCCAACCCAACCATCATCGAAGACAACTGCTTTATCGGTGCGCGCTCTGAAATCGTTGAAGGCGTGATCGTCGAAGAAGGCGCTGTTATCTCTATGGGCGTCTATATCGGTCAATCTACACGCATCTATGACCGTGAGACTGGCGAGATCCATCGCGGCCGTGTACCAGCAGGCTCTGTTGTCGTACCAGGTAGCTTACCATCAGAAGACGGCACACACAGCTTGTACGCTGCTATCATCGTGAAAAAGGTAGACGCACAAACGCGTGCTAAAACCGCTGTGAATGAGCTATTACGTTTAGACTAGTATTTTTAATATTTATAGCCTCGTACCCGAACGGTACGGACGTCGATAAATCATAGTTACTAAAGACGCTGAAGAAAACTTCAGCGTCTTTTTTGCACCCTAATGCAGAGCGTTGCGTTATAATCCGTTTTTTGGTTTTGTTTTATCCAAACATAAAACGACAAATACCACAGCCTGCCTTCTTCTTTATTACGATTGATAACCGCTCCATCGCCTTATCAACCTTTAACTGTATTTGACATATTATGAGTGAATCACTATTGCGCACCGCCGCTATCCCCGTCACTGACCCTGAAGCGGGGTTACGTTTGACTGAGATTTTCTATTCCCTACAAGGTGAGGCCCTGACTTCTGGCTTGCCGACGATATTTGTACGTCTAACGGGCTGTCCGCTGCGCTGCGTCTACTGTGATACCGAATATGCCTTTACGGGCGGCGAGCGTCAATCATTAGAAACCATCATAGACACGATCAAAAACTATCCATGTAAGCGCATTTGCCTGACTGGCGGTGAGCCATTAGCACAGCCAAATGCGATTGAGTTGATGAAACGCTTGCTCAGCGATGGCTATGAGATATCCCTTGAGACAGCGGGCGCGCTCTCGGTGCAAAATGTACCACCAGCCGTCAGCAAAGTGATGGATCTCAAAACACCAAGCTCAGGCGAAGTGGACAAAAACTTATGGTCAAATCTCGATCATCTCACCGAGCACGATCAGATCAAGTTTGTCATCATGAACCGCAAAGATTATGACTGGGCAAAAGAAAAATTAGTCGAGCATAAGTTAGATGAATTGGTCGGTACGGTTTGGTTTTCGCCGATGTTCAACGTGACAGATGATGTCGATGAAGCGCTCAGCCCTGAGGTACCTGTGTTGGCAAGAGAGCTTGCTGAATGGGTGCTGGCAGATGCCTTGCCCGTTCGTTTTCAGCTGCAACTACACAAAATTATTTGGGCAGATGCCAAAGGCAAATAAAAAGACAAACCATACGCTAGTCACTGATAGAACATCCATTTAGAACAATAAATATAAATACAAATACAAATCCATATACAGGCACGTACTTTCAAGGAGGAAACATGATTCGGCTGATCTTACTAGGGTTACTATCAGGTGCGTTTTTTAGCTCAACCTTTGTATTAAATGAGCTGATGAGCGCTGCTGGTGGGCATTGGTTTTGGTCAGCGAGCTTGCGCTACGTATTTATGCTACTACTACTGACGGCAATGATTGCTGTTCAACACGGTATGGGACGCATCAAAGAGCTTTGGACGATTTTTCGTCAACATATAGGCTTCTGGTGCATTACTGGTAGTATTGGCTTCGGCGTGTTTTATACTGGCATCTGTTATGCAGGTGATCACGCCAGTGGTTGGGTTGTGGCGGCGACCTTTATGTTTACCGTCGTGACCAGTTTGCTTGTCTTACTGGCATTCGGACAACGCTTTGATAAAAAATTCATTTTTTATGCCCTGATTGTCTTCGTAGGCGTGGTACTGGTCAACGTCAGTGAAGGTTTGCACGCGCCTAGTGATGCCAATGCCATACCACTGACGCAAATGCTACTGTATGGCGCGCTGCCAGCACTGATCGCGGCGTTTAGCTACCCTATTGGCAATCAGTTGGTTTGGCAGGCCTCTTACAATGCCAAGCAGCACAAGGCCAAACTTCAAGACAGTGAGCCGCATTCTCAGCCGATGCGTGCAGAAACAGCGCTATTGGCCAGTGCCCACGATGCTACTGATACGCATAGCGCTGACCGTGATACTGCGAACAACTCCACACTGCAAACCCTGATCAGACGTATTCCTGTTATCGAGACGAATCTGTTACAAAATGCCTTTAACAAAGTGTGGTTGATGACCGTAGGGAGTTTGCCATTTTGGCTCGTTTTAGGCATCATGGTGCGCCCTGAGTTACCGGGCAGCGCGCAGGTGTTTAACACGCTACTGGTCGCCTTGTTATCAGGGGTGGCCGCGACCAGTCTGTTTTTATATGCGCGTGAGCAAGCGGTGACCTCAAGCGAGGTTGCGGGCGTTGACTCGACCCAAGCCAGTGAAATCATTTTTGCTTTGATTGGTGGTATGATCCTGCTGGGAAATCCACTACCCTCAGCCTTAGGTCTGGTCGGTATTGTACTGATTATCATCGGCTTGATACTGTTTGCAAAAGATGGCTAGACGACAATTTAACAATGGGCTGATTTTGTTTGGCTCATCTACAAAACACCCATTTAAAACGAGAATACCCATCATTTTTTATGATCAAGAATTGGCAATATAAGTATGGTTAATGATTTAATTTTTCCTGATATTCTATTATATTTATTGGACATGGTGGGTATCATCGCCTGCGCAATTGCAGGGACATTGCTCGCTCAGCACAAAGGCTTCGATATTGCTGGCTGCATCTTGGTTTCGATGGTCAATGCCATTGGCGGCGGTACGCTACGTGACATGGCACTAGATCGTCACCCACTATTTTGGATGACGGATCTCAACTATGTGATCGTCATTACCGTGACATCCCTTATATTACAAATATTCTTTCATCTATATCACAAGATCGACAATGCGCTTAAGCTTTTTGATGCCATTGGTCTCGCGGCATTTAGCGTGATTGGCTTTAAGGTCGCATTGACCCAAGGCATGTCACCTCTTATTGCTATTATGATGGGCGTCTGGACAGCCATTATTGGTGGGATGCTCCGTGATATTATCTGTAATGAGATACCATTAGTATTGCAGCGTGAGATTTATATCACGGCCAGTATCGCAGGATCTGTAACGTATTTATGCCTACAGTATGTCGGTGTCAGCGCTGGCATCAATGAGTTTATTATGTTGTTTGTCATCTTTGCGGTACGCATGCTGGCGCTCAGATTCGACTGGCATTTGCCCTCTATCCGTTTGGTTGCTTAAATAGCTGATCAAAAATGCAATGCTTTTTGTACATAAAAGCTGACAATCATCAAAAATAGTGAGAATGGCTTATGTTGGCTATCGCGTTGGATCCTACAGCTCTAATCACTACTTTTGACCCGCGCTCTTTGATCTATTTTTTTGATATGATTGGGATTATCGCCTGTAGCGTTTCAGGGACGATACTGGCCAAGCATAAGAACTTTGATGTCTTTGGTTGCCTACTAGTCTCTATCGTCACAGCCATCGGTGGCGGCACCGTACGCGATGTGATTTTGGATCGTCATCCGCTGTTTTGGATGGTAGATATGAGCTATCTGACGCTCATTACGCTCTCTTCGCTTGTGATGCAGATATTTTTTCATCCAAACTCAAGACGCGTTGATAAGTTCCTCAAACTGTCCGATACCATCGGTCTATCCGCCTTTACGCTTATAGGTATCAAAGTCGCTGATAGTATGGGTACCAATGTGCCAGTGGCACTGTTATTGGGCGTGATCACCATCATCGTTGGTGGCATCATTCGCGATATGATTTGTAATGAGATTCCACTGGTATTGCAGCAAGAGATTTATATCACTGCGGCGTTAACTGGGGGTATTCTATACTTTGCTCTAAAGAACTTAGGCGTTGCTGATTGGGTTGCTGATGTTTCTGCAATGAGTACGATTTTTACCTTGCGTATGCTGGCTATTCGTTATGATTGGCAGTTCCCCACTCTTGAGTGGAAGTACTGATGTTAAGTCAAAAAGTAGCAAATAGTATCAGCACACTCAAACTTGACTGTACTGATAGCATTTAAGCCTTAACCCTGCTCTACCACAGCCAAGTCTTTTACCATCAGCTGTAAGCTTTGTTTGCCATTCCATTCATTGATATCTAGCTGAAATAGTAAATGCACTTTTTTGGCACGATAATCCCAAGCGTCATTATCAAAGTTAAAACAGATTGCCTCGATTGGATATTGGACGTCTGGATAACGCAGCGATAGTTTAAGATGCTTGTCTTTTAATATCTTAAAACTCAATACCTCAAACACACCGTCAAATATCGGCGGTGCAAATCCATGACCCCAAATGCTAGCATCTGCTAAATGCTCAGCAAACCACAAGCTAAAATCTCCCGCTTGCAAAGGTCCATCAGTGAATTTCTGCTCTGCAAACACGTCATCATCCATTTGTGCCATAACTTCGTTAAACGCGGCGACAAATGGCTCAAAATTACGACGCTTGAGGGTCAGACCTGCTGCCATCGCGTGACCGCCAAAATGACTGATGAGATCAGGCTGACGCTCAGCGACTTGCTCAATCGCATCACGAATATGCACGCCAGCAATTGACCGTGCTGATCCCTTAATCGCATCGTCTTCACCAGTCTGCTCCGTATCTGCTGGCGCAAAAACAATGCTAGGTAGGTAATGACTTTCTTTTAAACGTCCAGCGACAATACCAATCACCCCTTGATGCCAATCATCCTGATACAGAACGATACTACGAGTGTCTGTATGGCTTGTCTTATGAGTAGTGGCGAATTGAGTATTAACTTCCTGAGTAATGTCATCGCCACTGTCGCTTGTATTTTCATCGACCTCAATATCAGTTTCAGTAGCCAATGTCTGTACGATACTATCTGCCTGCGTACGCATCTCGCCTTCTACATGACGGCGTGTACGGTTTAGTTGCTCAAGCTCTTGCGCCAAACGCTGGGCGGTGCTCCAGTCTTCGGTCAATAGGCACTCAATCCCGATACGCATATTATCCATACGTCCAGCCGCATTGATACGTGGCCCTAACACAAAGCCAAAATCCTGTGCGTGTAATTGCTTGGGGTCACGGCCTGCTTGCTCAAGTAACGCTAAAATACCCATACAACAGCGACCTTGACGAATAGCAGATAGCCCGTGATGTACTAAGATACGATTGTTTTTATCGAGTACGCCGACATCTGCGATCGTACCAAGCGCTACCAAATCTAAATACTGACTAACCTGTACCGTAGACTTGCCAGCGTCGCGGCGCAGCTTTGCCAATCGTCCGAGCACATAAAACGCGACCCCTACCCCGACCAGTGCTTTACTGGTGAAATTGCAATCAAGCTGATTAGGATTGACGACGGCTTCAGCAGGTGGTGTCTCTTTGGTCGTGAGATGGTGGTCAGTGATAATTACCGTAATACCATCCGCTTGGGCGCGCGCCACACCTTCATGACTGGAAATACCGTTATCGACTGTCACGATCATGTCCGGCTGATAGGTTTCGATGCCCAATTCGACAATCTCTGGCGTTAGCCCGTAACCATATTTAAAACGATCGGGCACCAAAAAATCGACGACTGCACCCATCTTTATGAGTGCGCGCATCATCAGCGCGGTACTGGTTGCACCATCACAGTCAAAGTCACCAACGATCAGGATACGCTGACCGTCATCGATAGCGATATCCAATAGACGCACGGCTTCAGTGATACCGTGCAGCATGTCAGCAGGCAACAGGCCAGACAAACCGGTCTCCAGCTCATCAGGTGCAGTGATACCTCGGCCTGCATATAAGCGAGCAAGCGTCAATGATTGGGCGGCAAGTGGTTGCAACGCGGCGGGCAACTCGTCAATGCGAGTGCTGGTATTACGGGGGGTTAAATTTAGCATGAGCGTATTTTACTGCCTTTAAGGCACGGCCTCAACGACAATTTATAGCGTCTCTGTACACTAGCTAATATTGCATTTATTTACCAAAGATGTTGGCTTAAATGGTAATTTGGAAAAAGGATTTATTCAGTGAACACGTATCGCATGTGGCTCTTCATTTACAAAAAGGATGCATAGTGACCGTACTTTTCTGCATTTTGCTACAAAGCAATGATTGTATGGCGCCTATAAATCCATAGAATAGTAAACAACTGAGAGACTTGCTAATTATTGAATTTTACATCATTAATATTTTAATTATTTATAAGGATACTTTATGAAAACCACACCAGCTGCTGAAAAACTACCAAATACGATTGATCCTAGCTTAGATCTTGATAAAGTCAAAAAAGAATGCCTTGGTATGGTCAAAAAACGTGCCAGAGTTTCTGCTGGTGTTGCCATCGTTCCTGTACCGTTCTTTGATGTGGCAGTCGACGCTGGTATGCTGACGCAATTGATCCCTGAGATCAGCGAACGCTTTGGTTTGATTGAAGACCGTCAGTCAGCAATCGATCTTCAGTCACGTGAAGTTCATTGGAGTGCTGTCAAAGACCGCACTGTAGATTTTGCAGGGTTGATGGCAACGCGTGGTATCGTTAAGAAAACCATTCAAGGCTTTGGTGGTCGTATCGCAGCCAAACAAGTCACCAAATTTATCCCATTAGGCGGTCAACTAGTTGCTGCGACCATGGGTTATACGATTTTTAAGAAAATCGCCACTGATCACATCAACGAATGCTATAAGCTTGCAAAAGACATTCAGCAAAAACAACATGGTAAAAATGTTTAATAAACATTAGGCAACGCCATATCTACAAAGCCAGCTATGAGATTTTTTAGCTGGCTTTTTTGTGAATGACTGCATTGCAGACTGTCTCAGGCGACTGGTTGATGATGCCATTACCATGTTTTACTGATAATATACCACTTTAGAGATTATCAAATACCTTAAAGGATTCACTTATGAAAAAACTTCTGGCATCGACCGTTATGCTGGCTACTGTCGCGCTAGCAGGCTGCACCACGACAGGTGCTACAAATAACGGCACAGGCACAGCAATTGGTACCGCAAATGAGATTGGCATGAATGTCTTTAGAGCGGCGATCGACAACCAATGCCGTAGCCAAATTGAAAAACAAACCGCTTGGCGTGTTGCAAGCGTCGCCATGACGGAAGCGCAGCAAGAGTCTGTTAAAAGTAACGTTTGTGGTTGCGTGAGTGAGCAAGCCCCGCAGCAAGTGACCATCGTTGAATTGGGTAATGCCGCTATCGATTCTCAGTATCGCGCTCAACTGGTCACTAGAGTTGTCGCCAAATCGCTTCAAAGCTGCTATGCTAGTTTTGTCAAATAGAGCACAATATTAATAAATAAAAAACGTCACAAAAAAAGGGGTGCGCTACCAATAGCACACCCCTTTTTTTGACGCTTTATACTATCTACTTACGTTATCGCATTTGCCTAAAATTTGTTTGAATCAGCTGGGTTTTGGGATAGAGCAGCTGTAAAAGGCAATGTCTGGCTGCGTCGGAAATACTTAGAAGAGCCATCAATAATTTTATCCACCTCTTTTACTAATTCGGTAATAACATCATCATAAATACCATGATACAGCTCTTTTTCAAATGCAGTAAAAGGATGCTTGCGTGACGCTGAACCAACCTCAGTTACCCCTTCCTTGCTATAAAAAATATCTACACGCCCATCACTATTTAACACACAGTTTAGTTGACCACCTTCAAGCTCCATCTCTACCCGCTCAGGCATAAAAATATAATCGTCCACGTTGATAAGCTTTTTTTCTACTTCCCGCTTAAAAAACGACTTGATATCAAACATAAGTACTTCCCTAACTTTATAATTATAAAATACATGAGCATGCCTACTTCTATTGCTGTAATAAAGCTTTTATGTATATGCTGAGTAGATCATGCTTTATACGGCTATTCTATAAGATAGAGAGAAATTTTTTAAGGTGCGATATGTAAAACTGCGTTTGATGTTGGTAAAAATAAAGAGCTTGCCTCAAGTCTTATCATGACACTATCCTATTTATAGTGATTGAACCCAGCCTTGTTCACGAAATGATTTGAGCACCTCAACGAATACTGCCATCTCATCAGGTCTGCCAAGCGTTAGACGATTGAAACCTGTGATGGGCGCAAACTCGCGACCAACCGCAATACCATGCTCGCGCATTCTGTTGATATAGGTTTGTACGTCTCCCTTTATCTCATGAAATATAAAGCTGGCTTGTGAGGGTAGATATTGGTAAGCACCATAAACAATACGCCTAAATTTTGTCGATTCCAAAAACTCCACTGTATATGGCAAACTACCGAACCCATCATGAGCCAATGCTTTGGAATGCTGTATGAATTATAAGATTGATACCGATATGGTAAGTGGCATTGGGTTCTATTTCAATCTTTGTCAGCGCCCTCCTATCGAATAGACCAAAAAAATGAGGTGCTCAGTGCGCACCCCATTTTTTATATTATTTAATACAGACAATCAGATCAAATGCGCTTTAAGCTCCAGCACTTTATCGCGGGTCTTCGCCGCCTCTTCAAATTTCAAATCACGCGACATTTGCTGCATTTGCTTCTCAAGACGTTTGATTTCTTTGGCCAATAAATCAGGACTACGCAAGATATTGATATCGACATCAGGCAAATTGCTCTTGACTGGGATGGCCTGATTGTCATTGGCATCTAGGCTTTCGCCTGTATCAATCTTATCAGTGATGCTACGGCGCGCGCCTTTTGGCGTAATATTATGCTCAAGGTTAAAAGCAATCTGTTTGTCGCGGCGACGTTCTGTCTCATCTATCGCCTTTTGCATACTTGGAGTAATGCGATCTGCATAGAGAATGGCCTTGCCGTTCAAATGACGTGCTGCACGACCAATGGTCTGAATAAGTGAACGCTCAGAACGCAAAAACCCTTCTTTATCTGCGTCGAATATCGCCACCAATGAGACCTCAGGCATATCCAAACCTTCGCGCAGCAAGTTGATGCCGACCAACACATCATGCTTACCAGTACGTAGTTCATGAATGATCTCCATACGCTCTACCGTGTCGATATCTGAATGCAAATAGGCAACCTTAACACCATATTCTTTTAAATAGCTGGTCAAATCTTCTGACATACGCTTAGTCAATGTGGTAATCAATACACGCTCGTCTTTTTCACGGCGTTTGGTAATCTCAGATAGCACATCATCGACCTGCGTTAAGACAGGGCGTATCTCAATCTCAGGGTCAATCAAACCCGTTGGACGTACAACCTGCTCTACCACCTGCTCACTGTGTTCAAGCTCATACAGCGCTGGCGTGGCACTGACGTAAATCGTCTTAGGCTTGATGCGCTCCCACTCTTCAAACTTCATTGGGCGATTGTTCATCGCACTTGGCAGACGAAAGCCATAGTTGACCAAGTTTTCTTTGCGTGATCTATCCCCTTTATACATCGCGCCAATCTGAGAGACCGTAACATGCGATTCATCAAGGAACAGCAGAGCATCTTCTGGAATATAATCAAACAACGTCGGCGGCGCTTCCCCTGATGGACGACCAGAGAGATGCTGCGAGTAGTTTTCGATACCGTTACAGTAGCCGAGCTGCTGAATCATCTCAAGATCATACTGGGTACGCTCTTTGAGGCGCTGTGCTTCAATCAGCTTATTGTTTTCACGAAAGTACTCCAACCGCGGCTCCAGCTCAGCGCGTATGGTTTCACTGGCCGCTTCTAACTTATTGCGCGGCGTTACATAATGTGATTTTGGATAAATGGTAATACGTGGCACGCTGCGTACAGTTTTGCCTGTCAAAGGATCAAACCACGTAATTTTCTCCACTTCATTGTCAAACAAATGCACGCGTACCGCCAGCTGCTCAGACTCAGCAGGATAGATATCTAACAGCTCACCACGCAAACGATAGGTACCACGGCCAAAATCTAACTCATTACGGGTGTACTGCATCTCAACCAAACGCTTAATAGTTGCGGTACGATCTATCTGATCACCAACCACCACATGCAATAGCATTTTTAAATAACTTTCTGGATCACCCAAGCCATAAATACACGATACCGATGCAACGATAATCGCATCACGACGCTCAAGTAGTGCACGAGTGGCTGACAGACGCATCTGATCGATGTGATCATTGATGGCGCTGTCCTTTTCGATAAAGGTATCGCTAGCAGCGACATAGGCCTCTGGCTGATAGTAGTCATAGTAACTGACAAAATACTCAACCGCATTGTTCGGGAAAAACGACTTAAACTCGCCATATAGCTGCGCGGCAAGGGTCTTATTATGCGCCATGATGATGGTTGGGCGCTGACACTCTGAGATAACCTTAGCCATGGTATAAGTTTTACCAGAGCCCGTCACACCTAGCAATAGCTGTTCATCCATACCAGAATTGATACCATTGACCAGTTTTTCGATGGCTTGCGGCTGATCGCCTGCTGGCTCAAAATCGGTGACCATCTCAAAGGCACGGCTGGATATTTTCGTCCCAGACGCATTGACACCACTGATTTCAGCTTCGCCTTGGAGCTGAGTGGCCAATTGGTTTAACTGACGCGATGAGCGCGGTTCAGGCATTCTCATAGTAATTTTCTTCTTATTAAAGTTTATAACAATATGGAGTCTGAGCAGCGGTTTTTAAAGGCTTTTTAACGGATAATGACGAGTCTTATCTTATACATATTGCCATATCGCGCTACACAAATATAAGTCTGTAAAGATACTATTTATCGATAAATAAACCTGCCGTTGTTATAAAAAACGCACACAGACTTTGATAAATTTACAAAGATTTTCACGGTTAACAAACCCGTTACACGACCACCTAACAAAGCCTAACACTCAGGGGTTCCAACATCGATTTAAGCTGTTATTATCGATCATGAATTAACAAGCAGGTGACTTATCAGCCGATTGATAGAGATATTTCTGATATTTATTTTGGATTGATTGTCATCAGGTAAGAGTAAAAGACTAATAACAATACATTGAGATTTTCATTCAATATAATAATTTTAAATAAATAACGGAGTAAAATATGAGAGAACGTTACGCAAGTGGAATTTCAGACGATACCGCCAAAAAAATGATTGATTTGCTAAACGCTAACCTAGCAAACGTCATCGACCTAACCTTAGATGGCAAACAGTGCCATTGGAACCTACAAGGTACTGGTTTCATCGGTGTGCATCAGTTGTTAGACGAAACATCAGATCGTATCCTTGAAGTATCAGATACTATCGCTGAGCGTATTGTGATTTTGGGTGGCCAACCAAACGGTCTGGCAAGTCGTGTGGTAAAAGAGTCTATCTTAGATGATTACCCAACTGATATTACTGAAGTAGATCAACACGTACGCGAGCTAACTAACCGCTACAAAAAAGTAGCAGAGGCATTAAGAGAAGCCATTGCTACTGCTGGCGACGCCGGTGATGAAGATACCGCTGACCTATTCACTGAAGCTAGTCGCATCATCGATAAAGATGCTTGGTTCATCGGTGCGAATGCGCCAAAGAAATAAGTATCCGTGAATTAATGGGTATTTTAGGCTCATAATTACGAATAAAAAAAGCCGTCATTATTGACGGCTTTTTGTGTCTTACACTTTTTTGTGTCTTACACAATGAATCACGTATCGAATATTTAACAATCTACCTGCTGTCAATGAATCCGTCTACTGTATTCTCTTTTATTGACTTGCTGTATAGCTCAAATATCTTCTAATTTCAGAATATCAGCATTTGGTGCCGATAGTGTCAAAATTGCCTCTTGGAATACAGGGTTATCTCGGAACAAGTTTTCAATCTCCTCAAACTTTTGAGCGACATGTTCTTCTTTCTGATTGCCTGCGATATCCACTGCGGCGACCATAAAGATCTTTTTAGGACCAACCCACTCTAGGTGTAGATAGGACACACTATCGATATCTGGATGATTTAGCAGTTCGCTCAACACATACTCGTGCATACGGTCAGTGACTCTATACCCCACCAAAAAATCACGGTTACGGCTAATCAAAAATATCGCGACCACCCCCAGTAACAAGCCTACAATGATAGAACCAAGCGCATCCCAATAAGCCTCTCCAGTATAGGCATGCATGCCCATAGCGGCGGCGGCAACCACCAAGCCAATAACGGCAGCTAAATCCTCAAAAAACACACCGCGCAAGGTAGGATTAGAGGTATCTACCACATAGCCAAGCGCGCTAATATCGAGCGCCTCACCATGCTTTTTACTTTGTCTATATGCTTGAATCAATGAAAATCCTTCAAGTGCAAACGCTACCGCTAAAACGATAAAAGCAATCGTATAGTTGGTCCCAGATTCAGTAGCATTCCACTCTTTAATACCCGTATAAATAGACACAATCGAGCCTGCCGTAAATACACCAAAAGCAGCAATCATTGACCAGACATAGGATTCTTTGCCATAGCCTAATGGATGGCTCTTATCAGCAGGTTTAACAGATTTTTTTTCTGCGACAATCAGCAACGTACCATTGCCCGCATCCGCCCATGAATGAGCTGCTTCAGCAATCATGGAAGCAGATCCTGTTATAAAAGCGGCCACTGTTTTTGCAATGGCGATAATGAGATTGGCACCAACGGCAATCAACACCGTAATGAGCGAGCCTGAGTGTTCATCGTTGGTTTCAGGACTTTGGTTAAGGGTATGCTTTAATTTAGGATCATTGAAGGTTGTCAGGTTGCCAGCTACACGCGCACGATGACTCGGCACTTTAGAAGAAGCTGACGAATGATGTTGGGGATTACCAACGGATGGCTTTAGACTCATACTAAACTCACTGGAATAACATGTTGATAGTGAATATATTCACCATGGACGAATGGCTTGAAATACCTATCAGCTTAAAGTAAGCGCTTTACAATATCAGTGTCTTTTTAGTGAGTCGTTGTATAAGGTGTTGGTTATTAGTCAGCTAAAAGTTGATAATTAAAATTGCTAGCTTATTTAGCAATATCTTCAACTTCATCAAACTTGCTATTCATTGTTTCGAGGTCACAGCTGGGACGATGTGCGCTTTCCATACGCAGTTTTTTTCGCTCTTTTGCAGCATCGGCACGGCATTGCTGTAATTTATTTTTGATGACAAGCGGAGGGACAGGAGTTGGCTTGCCATTATCATCGATAGCAACCATTGTAAAATAGCAGCTATTGGTATGGCGCACGGTACGAGCACGCACATCTTCTGCCTCAACACGAATGCCAATCTCCATTGAGGTATTTCCCACATGATTGACACTGGCTGCAAAGGTTACTAATTCGCCCACATAAATAGGCTCACGAAACATAACTTGGTCCACGGACAATGTCACGACATAGCTACCACTATAACGACTGGCACAAGCGTAAGCGACCTGATCGAGCATCTTTAGCAAATCACCGCCATGGACATTACCAATAAAATTTGCCATATCAGGCGTCATCAATATCGACATATATAGTTCATGTTTCAGTGGGGCTTTTTTGGCAGTCGAGCTGGTATTGTATTGCGACATAACGTTCCTTAAATGGTTTGACACTTATTTGTTGTGCCTACCATTTATACAGTAGGACACCAAATAGCGCAAACAGCCCTATGTCTCTAATCGGTCTAGGTTATGTAAATTAGAGCTATATAGGGCCAGCTTTTATGAATAAGGGCGATCTTGGTTAGCTCAACCAATGAAAACGATAAGCCAGCCAAGCGACAATCGCGCTGACTGACCCCGTTAAAACACCGCCCCATACAAAGTCAACGAGTGCGGTATCTAGCGTAAAGCCCTTGTATAGTGCCAAGTTAGTAAAGTCATATGTACCGTAGGCCATTAGACCAATCAAACCACCAAGTAAGAAAATATGACCAACTGATGCACCTGCTTTGATTTGTGGATATAGAATCAATATGCAGAGTGCCAAGATATAAAACATATAAAAGATACCAGCTGCCATCATATTTGGCTCATCCGCCAATAGATGACCAATACGCGACTCATAAAAAGCCCCTTTCATGGTCGTTAGCCAAACAGCATCTACGCCTAGAAAGATAACCACCGCGGCGAGATAAATAAAAACATAACCCATGATAATACCCCTTATAAAATGAATAAAAACGGATAAAACTTATAATGTCAGTCGTGGCTGAATAAAATCTAAAAATGCTAAAATACGCGATGATAAAGCACTATTTTTGTAATAGACCGCCTGTATGGCTTCGCGATTGTTTGGTGTTACTATCGCCTCAGGCAACACCTCAACCAATCGTCCAGATTTCAAATCGTCACCAATCATAAAATGTGACAGTAAAGCGATACCTTGATGATTTAAACACAGCTGACGCAAGGTCTCGCCGCTACTGCCAGTCATATGAAAGTTCAGTTTCACTGGTGTTTTTAGTGGCCAGCTATTTAGCTTCGACGCATCGTTAAAGCCAATTAATTTATGAGTGCTCAAGTCATCAATATGAGCTACTTCATCATGCTGATATAAATATTCAGGACTGGCTACTAGCCGCAGCTGACTTTTACCCAATAGACGCGCATGCAAGTTTGAGTCTTTTAAATCGCCAATTCTGATAGCCAGATCCGTCTTGTGCTCAAGCAAGTCGATAACATTGTCATGCGAGGTCAAATCAAGCGTAATATGCGGATACTGCTGCACAAACTCACCAACCAAAGGCGTCAGCTGATGCAATACAAACGGACTCGCAGCGTCAATTCGTAGATGCCCACTCGGCGCTTGTTTTAACAGCTTAATTGCCTCTTCACCGGTATATAACGTATTTAAACTCTCACGCGCATATATAATAAAGACATGCCCTTCCTCCGTCAGCTCTAAGCGCCGTGTCGTTCTATTCAATAGCGTGCATTGCAGCGTATCTTCGAGTCTGGACACCGCACGAGATACTTTAGCGACTTGCTGATTCAGCAAGTTGGCAGCGCCAGTAAAACTGCCCGTATCCACTACGGTCAAAAATATCTCTATATCTTCTGTTTTAGCATGTCCCATCATCATGATGACCTTTACAAAATTAACAAAGGTATTTTGTCATTTGTGCTGTTTTTTGCAAACTATAAATCGGTCAAACTACGCGCATTATTTAATTATTAGGATGTCGTTATGCCACTCGCTTTATGGGCGCTTACTCTAAGCGCATTTGCAATTGGGACAACCGAATTTGTCATTGTTGGATTGGTACCAACTATTGCCACCGATTTGGGCGTGAGCTTGCCTTCAGCAGGGTTGCTCGTCAGCCTATATGCCGTTGGTGTCGCTATCGGTGCCCCTATCCTTACTGCACTCACTGGTCGCTGGAATCGTAAAATAGTACTGATGAGCCTAATGGGTCTGTTTGTCATCGGCAACTTGCTGGCTTGGCAAGCACCCAGTTATGAAACCTTAATACTTGCCCGTATCTTGACCGGTCTGGCGCATGGTGTGTTTTTCTCTATTGGTTCCATGATTGCTACTAGCCTTGTTAGTAAAGAGAAAGAAGCCAGCGCAATTGCCATTATGTTTACTGGGCTTACTGTAGCGCTCGTCACTGGCGTACCTTTAGGTACATGGATTGGACAGCATTTCGGTTGGCGCGCTACGTTTTTGGTCGTCTCAGCACTGGGCTTAATCGCTTTAATTGGTAGCGCCATATTAGTACCGAAAAACCTAAAAAAATCTATTCCTGCAACGTTCAAAGAGCAATTACAAGTCATTGTAAAACCACAATTACTAATGGTTTATCTAATGACTATTCTTGGTTATGGCGGTACGTTTACGGCATTTACCTACCTAGCACCTATCTTAGAGCAGCAGACCAAATTTGCACCATCAGCCATTGGTCTTATCATGCTCGTATATGGCGTGTCCGTTGCTATTGGTAATATCTGGGGCGGAAAACTTGCAGATAAACGTGGCCCTATTAGTGCGCTTAGCATTATATTTAGCGCCTTAAGTGTCATTCTTTTACTATTTACCTTTACTATGCAATCCAAGATTGCTGCTGTGCTGACTATTTTGGTATGGGGTGCTTTTGCCTTTGGTAATGTACCGGGCCTACAGATCTACGTGGTCAAGCAAGCTGAAAAATATACACCGAATGCCGTCGATGTCGCTTCTGGATTGAACATTGCTGCATTTAATATCGGTATTGCACTAGGCTCAATCATCGGTGGTAGCGTGGTTGAAAATATGTCATTGCAAGATACAGCTTGGATCGGTGCTGTCATATCTTTAATGGCACTAGCGGTTACACGTTATTCAGGTCTACGTGATAAGCGTGCCCTGCAAGCATCATAGAACCTTTCAATGTAAAACTTTTCAATATACAACCTCTCAACATAAGGGTCTCAAACTGTCTATACAGTATGAGACCATATAAGTGTTATGAAAAAGCCGTATCTATATCACTTAACTTATACTGTCGCTGTGTCTGCCATATCTGCGTCATTAAAGGCCGTCTCATCGTTCGAAACCGTTTCGTTTTTTAAGACCGCACTTGGCAAATCGGAAAAATGCAGCGTGTCAATATTGTTAGGCTTCACCGCAGTGACTTGAACCACACCGATCGTGCGCTCCAAGAATCCCCCTTCGCAGTAACAGAAGTAAAACTCCCATAGGCGGATAAAGGCATTGTCATAGCCAAGCGCTTGAATCTCTGCACGCTGTGCCATAAACGCAGCACGCCAATCACGCAGCGTGTACGCATAATCAAAGCCATAATCATGTAGTTGCTTGATGACCATGTCAGTCTGCTCAGTAAACTGTGTCGTCAGCTCTTGATTGGATAGCAGACAGCCCCCTGGAAAAATATGCGTTTGGATAAAGTCGACCGAATCGATATAGTCTTGATAATTCTGATCATTAAAAGTGATGGCCTGCAATACCATAAGACCCGTTGGTTTGAGCAAGCTATTGCACTTGGCAAAGAATGTTGGTAAGTACTCATGTCCCACCGCTTCAATCATCTCGATACTGACTAGCTTGTCATATTGACCTGTCAGCTCGCGGTAATCTTGCTTGAGTAGTGTAATTTTGTCAGACAGACCTGCCGCCTCGACTCGTCGCTTCGCTTCATCATACTGGGCATCAGAGATAGTCGTGGTGGTCACATGGCAGCCGTAGTGCTTGGCTGCAAAGATAGCAAAACCACCCCACCCTGTACCAATTTCAATCACATTATCATCAGCACTAAGCTGTAAACGTTGGCATATGAGCGACAGTTTGTGCTGCTGCGCATCTCTAAGCGTCACATCAGGCGTCAGATATACGGCTGACGAGTACATCATCGTATCATCCAAAAAACGCTGATACATATCATTGCCCAAGTCATAATGCGCTAGAATATTGGATTTGGAGCCAGATTTGTCATTGCTACGTAGCTGATGCTTCGCTTTTTCAAAGGCTTTACTAATACCAGCAAAACGATTCTCTAGTTTATTGAGCACTGCTAAGTTACGAGCTGCCAAACGAATCAAACCTGTTAGATCATCCGTATCCCATTCACCATCGATATAGCTGTCTGCTAGCGCGATAGAGCCACCAAGTAATAGATGACGATAGACAGCAGAATCATGAATCTGTAATGTCACGTGTAGCGAATGGCGACCAACCGCCGAGCTACTAGCGTCATTAGTAGCTACCTTACCAAAACTACTTGTCTTAGGTTCCTGCTCGTCAAATGTTTCAATCAGCGTGAGGCTACCAAACTGTATATGCTGTAGCGCACGAAAGATTAGCTTTCTCGCTAAGTTATTCACACTATTGCTGACTGGCTGTAGTACCGCGCTTTCATTAACTACTTTGCTCACACGAGCAGTTAATTTTTCTAGTTTTGTGGCTGGTGCTCGATCGGTCAGTCTGGCTGGCATCGTGTATTTATCCTTGTCTAAATGCTTTATTAGTTGGTCTAACATTCATGAAATTTTTGGATTGCTAATGACTTTAAATAGCTAATGGCTTTGAATTGCTAATGGCTGTCTTTTGGACTGTTTTATTTTTGCTGTTGGCTATCCGCTAACTTTTCATCATAATTGATATAAGGCACCTTTTTGATCGCATAGAGTTTAAAGGCTTGCCCATAAATACGCGCTAACGAGGTCATGTTCATCAGTGGGTTTTTTCGTAAGCTATTGCGAACGGTGGTTTCTGTCAGCGGCACCCCTGATATCTTTATACCCGTTTTTAGGACCTCCCCACGCTCATCACTGATATCAATAGCGATACGAACTTGCAAGCCTGTGCTTGACTGCTTATCTGCCGTATGTTGTTGTGTACGTTTTATCGTCACCTGCCAGCGGTATAGCTGATCGATAGGATTAAAAGGTGACACATGAAAGTCCTTGTCATGACAAAACTCAGTCTCCTCTCCTTCTAGCAAAAACCCATAGTAATGACGCTTATCCCAAGGTGTATTGGATACTTCAGCCAATAAGTGCGTAGGCGTCTGCTGCTCATTAAACCCTAGGTAAAAATTAACTGGGCTAAAATACATACCTGCATTACGGCAGACAAGTAATCCCAACATATCTCCTGTAGGACTGCTACCTGCATGTTTGATAAATGCTTGGCTCAGACGCTGCTTTAGCGCTTGATTAGACGGTAGGTCATTATCAATATCTTCGTTGCTATTTATGCTCTCATTGTCACTTATGTTCTCATTGTCATTTAGGCTTTCATTGTTACTTAGGCTATTGAAACCCTCTAGATAATCATTAGGGCAAAATTGTTGTAGCGCCTTTGTCTTGGCTGAAAATAAAGGCAATCCCTTTGCCAATAACTTCTTTGGTAATACCTTGCTCAGGTGTGATACGCCTAAAACCTTATGGTCACTCAAAGCTGCCGTGTTTACTTCTGGCAGTGCCTGTCCTGCCGCCAATGCACTGATATTGATACCCCAATAGCGATACGGATAAACAAACTTATTCACACTAGGTAGCAACCGACTATGCCATGTCGTGCCCTCAAGCAATTGATGCGGTAAAACAGTAGTATCACAATCTAGCTCATGACGTAACATATCATTAGTAGGTTTGGTGGACACGGTCATAGACACTCTCTTCGGTAAAGGCACATGATGATAGAACAATTTGCAATATTGCTTGCAAAGCTATTTGGCTTTACGGCGAGCAAATAAACCACGTTTTTTATTTTGGGAACTATCATGATCCTCACTCTGTAAGCGCTCAGCATACTCAACCAGCTCCTGATTGGTGGTCGCAGTGTTAATCTGACGCTTATCAAGGGTGCGTGCCTTTGTGTCAGCCTTTACTGGCAAGTCTTTATAACGAAACGGCGTATGTGCGCTATCCGCAGCAGGCAAATGCGCTGGATCAACTTCATCTTTTATATCGATATCATGACCGAGCGCCTGACACACACGTAGACCGCTGCGTACGCCATCTTCATGAAAGCCATTAAACCAATATGCTCCGCAAAAATGCGTATGCAACCCAATGCCAGAGATACTTGACCATTTGGTTTGCGCCTCAATCATCTTTAGATCGAACACTGGATGGCTATAATCAATGCTTTTGACGATTTGCTGATCATCTATCTCATGATTCAATGTGACCAAATAATTATGCTTCTTGGTCAGACGTTGCAAGATATTCATATGATACGTTAGCACGGGTTTTTCAGGTGTTTGTGTATTTACGCCAGCTTGATTCTTGTCTGTCACATTGTCTGAAGGTTTTTCATCAATAAGGTAATTCCAGCTTGCCCATGCCAGTGGCTTCTTGGGTAAGACGCTCGTATCGGTATGCAATACAGCCGTGTTTTTGGTAAAGCGGAAGTGACTCAGCACCTCAGTTTCAGTGGTACTGGCATCTGTTAGAATCTTCAATGCGGTGTCTGCATGGCAGGCAAAAATGACTTCATCGAATACAAGGTTTTCGCTACGATTGTCAGCGTTACCTTTATCCTGCACTGTCAAAGCATTCTGTACTGTCAAAGTCACTTGCTCACCATCACGCGTCACAGACTGTACTGGACTGTTGACTCGCACTTTGCCACCTGCTTTGATAAAGCGTGGAATCAGTTTATTAACGTATTGTTTTGAGCCGCCTTTAATCGTGAACCACTGCGGACGATTGACCACATCAAGTAAGCCATGATTGTCAAAAAATTGCGCAAAAAACACCAGTGGGAAATCTTGCACTTCATCCAGACTGGTTGACCAAATGGCAGATACCATGGGCAGTAGATAGTTATCAGTAAACAGCTGACCATAGTTTTGTTGAGCCAAGTAATTACCTAGCGTCTGCTCAGTAAATCCGCTAATGTCTTGCCCCGCAGCACGCGCACTATCATAATCTTGACGGAGCTGCTTGATGTGCTTATTAAACTGCAAGATATCTTTGATAAACTGCCAGAACTTTGGATTGAGTACGTTTTTGCGCTGCGATAATAAGGTGTTGAGCGTATGCCCATTGTATTCAAAACGACGTGCGGTATTTTTGACCGAAAAGCTCATATCCGTCGCCTGAAATGGCACTTGCAGATCGTGGAGCAAACGGAAGAAATTAGGATAAGTACGCTCATTAAAAACAATAAAACCGGTGTCTATGGCGCTGCTCTCTACGTTACTAGTCTTTGCTTTTTTGCCGTCCTGTAGTGCCACATCAATGGTATTTACATGCCCGCCGATATAATCATTGGCCTCAAAAACGGTCACCTCATGTTGCGCGCCTAAGTAATGCGCACAAGTCAGCCCTGACACACCCGAGCCAATAACGGCAATACGTTTTTGCGTTCCCTGATGGTCAGCATTTTTGGCATCATTGCTGTCCGTAATTTTTTGGTTATTTGCACGCTTGAAACGAATAAACGGCATAAAAGCATTCCCTTCTATATTTTTGCTGTTTTTATAGTGGATGATAGGTTTGTTAATAATGATAAATTACTTTTTATTGAGCTTTTCACTGACTTGCTGCCAGACTAAATCAGGTAGTGTGCCCAATGCTTTTAGTGGCATCGTTAATTTTTTTGGGAACTCAATAACCTCATGACCGCTTTCTATGCCATCACGGATGGCTTGACTGGCCTGCTTTGGCGTCTGGATAAACGGCATAGGAAAATCATTTTGCTCAGTCATCGGCGTCTCGACAAAACCCGGTACGACCAAGCTGACCGACACATCGTGTGGTGCAAGGCTAATCTGTAATGTTTTCATCAGATAATGGATAGCAGCTTTTGAGCTACCATAAGCTTCAGCACGGGCAAACGGCACGTAAGCAGACGCTGAACCGATACCGACTAGGCGACCTTTAGACGCAATGAGCTTTGGCAATACGCCTTCGATGGCATGAGACAACGTACCCATATTGACTGACATCACTTTCATAAATACTTCGCTATCGAAGTTTGGCATATCTAAATACTCACACATGCCAGCACCGCAAATCGCCAAATCAATGGTGTCGACTTTTTCAAACGCTGCAATGACTTTATCCCGATCCATCAGGTCCAAATCAATCGTTTCTGCGCCGAGCGATTTTAGCTCAGCCAGCGCCTCGTCATCACGGCCGACAGCATACACGGTATGGCCCTCTAGCAGATAATCCTTGGTCAATTGATTACCAATACCAGAGGTCGCACCAGTAATAAGAATGTGTTGTTTTTCAGCAGAATCTGTCATCGTGAATATCCTTTTTAAATGTTCTTATAATATGAAAAGCGTATCGCTCAACAAAGAGCTGAATAGATCTGTCTTTAAATTCGGATGCAAGCTTTCATCTGAGCGTATTTGTGCTCTGTTATATGGCTTGTTTTTATTAACCTATACGCCATCTTATTTAACAAACCTAAATAGTTATAGTGGTCGGCTATAGGTTTATTGTTGTGTCTTCGCAATTGCCACAACAAAAGCATCTTATCTTTACTGTGGTCTTCATATTTATACAGTGAGTCATGCTAAAAGACAGTCCGCAATGTTTTGTTATCAGTGTGATAAGACAGCGCTATATCAGCATGCTACAATATTAAAATAGCCGCGCAGACATGGATGAGCGTCTCATTTATGATCAAATGGTGGCTATCTTCACGATAAAATGAGGTGATTGTCTAAACTGCCTGATATCTTGTCCTGATAGTGATAAAAGCGTTATATAATTAATATCGATTTTTACCAATCCCACTCCCATATAAAAAAGGATCTCTCATGAGCGAGTTGCAACTGTCTGACCGCGTCAATAGCATCAAACCCTCTCCTACGCTAGCGATTACTAATAAAGCAAAAGAACTAAAAGCAGCTGGCAAAGACATTATCGGTTTGGGCGCAGGCGAGCCTGATTTTGATACCCCTGACCACATCAAAAAAGCAGCAATCGATGCCATCAATAATGGCTTCACCAAATACACCGCTGTTGATGGTACGCCAGAGCTAAAAACCGCCATCATAGAGAAATTCAAGCGTGACAATGACATCAGCTACGAGCCAAACGAAATCCTAGTATCGGTCGGTGGTAAGCAGTCATTCTTTAACCTTGCCCAAGCGTTTATCAATCCTGGCGACGAAGTCATCATCCCAGCACCATACTGGGTGAGCTATCCTGATATGGTTATCATCGCAGAAGGCGTGCCAGTCATCGTAAAATGCCCCGCTGAACAAGACTTCAAAATCACCGCTGAGCAGCTAGAAGACGCTATCACTGAAAAAACCAAACTGTTGGTATTGAATAGCCCTTCTAACCCGACTGGTATGATTTATACGTTGGACGAGCTAAAAGCCATCGCTGAAGTATTGAAAAAGCATCCACACGTGTATGTGGCATCAGACGACATGTACGAGCACATCCGCTGGACGGGTGATAAGTTCTACAATATCCTCAATGCCGCGCCTGAGCTAAAAGACCGTGCCATTATCCTAAACGGTGTGTCTAAAGCTTATGCGATGACAGGCTGGCGTATTGGCTACGCTGGCGGCCCTGCCAAACTCATCGGCGCGATGAAAAAAGTACAGTCACAGTCTACTTCATGCCCAACCTCCATCAGCCAAGTCGCTGCAGAAGCAGCCATCAGTGGCGATCAGAGCGTACTTGAGCCAATGGTAGCGGCATTTGAGAAGCGCTGCGACCTAGTTGTTAATGGTCTAAACGCCATTAAAGGGATCACTTGCTTGCGCCCTGATGGTGCATTCTATGTGTATCCTGAAATCAAGCCACTCATCAAAGCCGCTGGCCTATCATCATGTACTGAGTTTTCAGAGTGGTTGCTAGAAAAAGTCGGTGTCGCAGTCGTACCTGGTGATGCTTTCGGTCTTGGTGGCTATATGCGTATCTCGTACGCTACTGATGAGGCAACATTGAAAGATGCACTATCGCGTATCGAAAAAGCAGTGGCTGACTTAGACGTTGCTGAATAAATTTTAAATAGCAACGAGTCTTACCGCTGTTCATTAAAAAGACACCCTATACATTCTATAGGGCGTCTTTTTGTGCGAGAGTCTTAGGCATAACTAGGAAAAACACGCTATCTCATCATTAAAATGATAATTTTTACTAATTATGCAAAAAAAGGCTTGACGTATTTTTTAACTTTGCTAGAATACGCCCCACTTAGCAAGAACTCGTTAGAGACTTCTAAGGCTCGTTGTAAGCGATTAGTTACTTACAGCCTATTCTCCAATAGCTCAGTTGGTAGAGCAACGGACTGTTAATCCGTGTGTCCCTGGTTCGAGCCCAGGTTGGAGAGCCACATTTTAGTAGTAAATTTTTTGAATTATGATTAATTCAATTATGGCATTTGCCAAAACCCTCATCACTTTGATGGGGGTTTTTTTATGTGTCTCATTTAATATGCTTTATTACCGTTGCCATTTTGATAAACGCTAATAACTACTTTGTTTCATACTTGATAGTGACAATGATATTTAAAAATAAATATCATTGTCACGATAGGATATTACTGTAGTAAGTTTTTCATCAGTTAACTTGGCAACAGTGGCAACCAGAACACCAAGGCTAACAAGGTCACTAACAACACTGGCGGTGTAATCACTAATCCAATCTTAATATACTGTCCCCAACTGATTTTGTAATCCTTCTCTGCCAACACATGTAACCATAGCAAAGTAGCCAGACTACCAATCGGCGTAAACTTAGGGCCCAAATCATTACCGATGACATTGGCATAAATCATAAGCTCTCGTGTTGCTGCAGGTACTTGTACTTGATCAATCGCAAGCGCGCCGACTAGGGTTGCTGGCATATTATTCATAACAGAAGCGACTATCGCTGATAAAAACCCAGTTCCAACGGTAGCAATGACTGCGCCTTGTTGACCCAACCAGTTGAGTACTTGCGCACCATAGGCCGTAAGTCCTGCATTACCCAGACCGTATACCACTAGATACATACTAATTGAAAATAGTACGATTTGCCAAGGCGCTTTACGTACTACATCGCTCACAGAGACCACCGCACCGCGACCGCCCTGCCATATGCGGCCAGCGATTGCCATTAGCGCAACAGCAGCGATACCCGTGACCAGTGAAATAGGTAACCCTAGCGGCTCGGTCGCAAAATAAGCAACCAATAGCAAACCCAACAATGGAAAAGCGGCACGAAAGACCAATGGATCGGTAATAGCGGACGCTGGGGCGCTTAGATTATCGACTGGATAGTGCTTGGGAATATGACGGGCATAGACCATCCACAATACCAGTAGCGTCGCCAATACGGACACGATATTCACAGGCACCATGACCGCCGCATAACGACCAAAGCCAATATCGAAATAATTGGCACTGACAATGTTGACTAAATTTGAGGTAACCAAGGGCAGACTTGCCGTATCAGCGATAAAACCCGTCGCGATGATAAAGGCTAAAGCGGATGGCGGCGAAAAATTAAGGCGCAGCAAGATAGCAATCACAATCGGCGTCAGTAATAGCGCCGCCCCATCATTGGCAAAAAAGGCAGAAATAAACGCACCCAATATGACAATCATCGGAAAAAGCAGTCGCCCTTGTCCATTACCAAGCCTTGCCACATGCAGCGCTGCCCAACCAAAAAATCCTGCTCTGTCTAAGATAAGCGAGATGATAATCAACGCCACAAAAGTAAAGGTCGCATCCCAAACAATATCCCAGACGATACCCACATCTGATAACTGCACGACGCCAAGCGCTAATGCGACTAAAGCACCACCCATGGCGCTCCAGCCGATGCCCAATCCTTTAGGTTGCCAGATAACTAAGACTAAAGTGACCACAAAAATAGCAAATGCAAGCATTGTACAACCTTACTTAAGCTGATTTTATTCAGCCGATTTCATATAGGAAATTAGATCGATTAGGAGGTTAGATCGATTTTTGATTGACGCGGCTCGATAGTTCTTCAGCACTCTCAACGCGTTCTGAATAACGATCAGTGAGATAATCTGAACGTCCGCGTGTGAGCCAGGTAAACTTCACTAGTTCTTCACAGACATCGACAAGACGCAGATATAACGGAGACATATCCATGCGATTGTCGTCGTTGAACTCTAAGAACGCTTTGGGTATCGAAGATTGGTTGGGGATAGTAATCATCCGCATCCAGCGCCCGAGAATACGCATTTGATTAACTGTATTAAAGCTCTGACTACCGCCGCTGACTTGCATCAGTGCTAGGGTTTTACCTTGAGTTGGACGCACGCCACCTAGTGACAGCGGTATCCAGTCGATTTGCGCTTTCATGATACTGGTAATACTGCCGTGACGCTCTGGACTCACCCACAGCATGCCTTCTGACCACTGCGCCAGCTCCCGCAATTCTTGTACTTTGGGATGGTCTGAGTCTACATCGTCAGGCAACGGCAAGCCGGATGGATCAAACATTTTTACTTCACAACCATACCAACGTAGCAATCGGCTAGACTCTTCAGCGGCCAATCTAGAAAACGAGCGCGCACGGACAGAACCGTATAGCACTAGTATTTTTGGCGGATGACGTGAGTCATTTGGCGCAACCAAAGAATCAATATCGATAGGCTGAAGATTATCTATATCAATATTGGGCAAATCGTCTAAGCTAAATTCTGGCGAAACAGTAGGATCAACGGCTAATGTTTGGTCAACCTCAGTGTTTGTCATGAGTAACAACCTCGCCGTCTTCTTTTGTAAAGCTATTTACTGGATTGGCTAGCAGTTCAAACACGCGCTCTGAAGGACGACATAAGGCCGCACCTTTATCAGTCACTACGATCGGACGATTGATCAAAATAGGATGCGCGATCATGGCATCGATGATGTGATCATCAGAGAGCTCAGGATTGTCTAGGCCAAGCTCATCATTAATCACCTCTTTACTTCTTAGCAACTCTCTTGGAGAGATTTGCATTTGGGCTAATAACTCAACTAAGCGTGCTCGCGTTGGTGGAGTTTTTAGATATTCCACTACTTCTGGCGTCTCCCCTGACGCTTTCATAATGGCAAGTGTGTTGCGAGAGGTTCCGCAGTTAGGGTTATGAAAAATTAAAGGTTTCATCGTCATCTTACCTATTTTATCAGTATGTTTATTGAATCGATTATTGGTTTAATGATTATCTTGCTCAGCAGATTCACTTACCCTGCAGCCACTTAAACTGTCGATGAGTGAGGCACACAATTCTGGATGGCCTGCACAGCAGTCTTGTAATAAAAATTGAATGACGCTATCCATATGTGAGAGCGACGCCCGATAGATAATTTGCCGGCTCTGTCGCTGTGAGACCACCCACCCTGCTCGTGCCAGCACCGCTAGATGCGCCGACATGGTATTGTGCGGCACAGAGAGCTGACGGGCTATTTCACCCGCAGGGAGACCGTCAGGCTCGTGGCCGACCAGCAACCTAAAAGCCTTTAGACGAGTGTCTTGAGAAAGTGCTGCAAAGCTTGCAGTAGCAGTAGTTATCTCCATATGTCCAATAATACAGACATATGGAAATAATTCAATGATTTTTGGATGAAATTTTTTCTTTTGGAAGTATCAAAGAACACTCACCATCGTTCAATGAGCCAAACTACTTCTAGCACTAGTGGCTATTATCCTTAGGAGTGATACTGAATAAATTGATTGTATTTATAGTTACAGCTTATGGGTTATAACAAGCTCATTACTACCTAACGCTATAAATTACCGCTGATTTGATGGGTTGTATACTCGACCAACATGAATCAAGCTGATCAGCTTGATCAGTGGCTTTATAAGCAACTGCGCGCTGACGAGGATAAATAACCATGTACCATCCGTTGTCAGTGATTCCTTTAAAAAGAAAAAACTACCAATCAAAAACCAAATAGCGATAAGTAAATCATTGACTGCGCCTAATGCATCATAGCGGCGCTGTATCACAATATGGTCTTGTCCAACCCCTAAATCTAGCTTTTTACTATCACTCAAAATGCATCCCTTATATATCTATATTTATTAGGCAAACAGATATATCAGTCTGCAAATGCCGCTGTCAACAGAAGGCGCTGTAAGGCGTACGAAAATAAAGAGATTAATACCTGCTATGGCTTATTTATCCAATAATTTTAAGGCTAATTTTTACTTATATTTCATATTACTGAAAATAGTGGCAAAAACGATTTTCGATTGATGATCGTGCTATCGTGGGGGCTCATCTGCAATATACCAAAATATGATGACATTAAGCAAAAACACCCAGACACAAAAAAACCTCAAACAATCTAATGTTTGAGGCGAAACTTGCTTAAACTTTACAGTCTAAATTCGTTTTAAATATGGCGCAGCGGACGGGACTCGAACCCGCGACCCCCGGCGTGACAGGCCGGTATTCTAACCAACTGAACTACCGCTGCTTAGGTCTCTTAGCTTGTTTAGCCACTTGCTAAGAAGTGGTGGGTGATGACGGATTCGAACCGCCGACATTCTGCGTGTAAGGCAGACGCTCTACCAACTGAGCTAATCACCCTGAGCGAGGAGCAAACGAAGCACTGCTTCGTCCGAGCGCAAGAGAATTTACATTTTCGTAAATTCTAGAAGCTCAGTACCCAATATAAGGTCTAACTTCTACTACAAGAGAAATTCTTTAAATAGAATTTAAAGTATTGCTTCATTAACATTAGCTGTCACACTCAATGTTAACTTAATCAGCTGGGCTTATCTAAGTAAGTCCCCTTGCTGTGGGTGTGTATTATATAGATTTACACTTGGCTGTCAAACGCTATTTTTCAATTTTTTAAATATTTTTCAATTTTATATCAAAATTTTTAGCAAGCATATGTTTTTATTGATTTTATATTTTCATAAAAAATCATTTTTTTAGACTCGATACTTACTTATTGGTTAATGCTTGCTCAATGTCTTTTCTGATGGCATCTGGCTTGGTCGTTGGCGCATAACGATCGATGACCTGCCCTTTGCTATCGATTAAAAACTTGGTGAAATTCCATTTGATGCCATCTGTCAGTAGGCCGCCTTTTTGGTCTTTAAGCCAGTCATAGATAGGATGAGCGTCTGCGCCATTGACATCAATTTTCGCCATCATAGGAAAGCTGACACCATAGTTTTTTTGACAAAACGCGCCGATCTCATCATTGCTACCGGGATCTTGGCTGCCAAATTGATTACAAGGAAAGCCGATAACGACTAGCCCTTGATCTTTGTATTGTTGATATAACGATTCTAACCCTTCGAACTGCGGAGTGAATCCACATTTGCTTGCCGTATTAACGATTAGCAATACTTTATCTTTATACTCGGAAAACGCTTGCGAGCTGCCGTCCATACGCTCAGCGGTGAAGTCATAAATAGTACTCATCATCTATCCTTAAATTGAGAATTTTATTATTTTGATTATTTGTTTCAATAACGCCGTTTTCTTTATCACATGAATATTAGAAACCCTTGAAAAGGAAGCACTCTGTACTTCCCCTCTCACACTTCTAAAATCAGATGAAGAACTTATTTCTCAGATTTATCTAAATCAATAGATACTGAGTTGATGCAATAGCGCATACCTGTCGTCTCACGTGGCCCATCAGGGAATACGTGACCCAAATGTGCGCCGCAGTTGCTACAGGTAACTTCGGTACGCGTCATGCCCAATGAGTTATCGACGTGCTCATCGATAGCACTGTTATCTAGGCCTTGGTCGAAACTTGGCCAACCGCAGCCCGCATCAAACTTATTGCTTGAATCAAACAAACTGGCACCGCAGCCTTTACAGCGATAAACACCATCATCAGTTGCATCGTTATAAACACCTGTAAATGGACGCTCTGTACCCTTTTCACGCATCACATGATACTCGTCAGCACTCAAACGTTCTTTCCAGTCAGCTTCGGTCAATTGGCTGATTTCTTCTTTGCTTAATTGATTGTCTTGCATAATGCACCCTTACTCGGTTATTTATTATTGATAACTATTTTATCGCCATATTATTATAAAAACGATGGGTTATATGTGAAGGTTCACGACTCACTATTCAAGGCATGTTCAAAAAGAGTACTGCCAATGATATGTGATTTATAGTGCTTTGAGCAGCAACCTTTGAATAGAATATAGCCAATAATATTCGCTTATCTATAGATATGAGCATCAAGGGAAAGGGAAAAAGACACAATATTGCAAGTTATTCTTGCATTTTATAAAAAGCGTTTCTATCTCTTGCAATATCTTTTGCAATGCAATAATATCTTGCATTGGCTAGTCATAAAACAATATTTAGTGTTACATCGCCTATTACATGTTCACTGATTGATAAAGGCTCAAATAACGATGTCTGATAGCAATAGTAAAAGCACACAAGCAGAGCGACTGGTACAGCTACGCCGAGACAAAGGATTTACCGCTGAGCAGCTAGCACAAGCAATGACAGCCGCTGGTGCAAAGGTGAGTCGCGGTGCTATCTCCAACTGGGAGCGCGGCACTAATGGTATTGTCTCATCGAAGCTGCCCACACTCGCACGCATTTTAGGTTGTAGCGAAGGCTACTTATTGCGCGGTGAGCTTAAAAACGAAGCTGCTGACTCCGATGATTTAGCATCATCTACAAAGCAAAGCGAGCTCAATTCGACGAGCACTAAAGCAACTACGACTCAACCGATTTTATCTTCTAATACGACATCTTTTAATCATGATAAAACTTCACACAACCACTCGATAAATGGTCACGCTATGAACACCATAAAAAAATCCGATAAATTACAAAACGTCTGCTATGACATTCGCGGCCCCCTACTCCAGACTGCCAATAAAATGGAAGCAGAGGGTAAGCGCATATTGAAGCTAAATGTAGGCAATCCAGCCCCGTTTGGTTTAGAAGCGCCTCATGAAATCTTGCGTGACGTGGCGATGAATTTATCTGAGGCAACGGGTTATTCAGACTCCCAAGGGATTTTTTCAGCGCGCAAAGCCATTTTGCAATATTACCAGTCTAAAGGCCTCTTATCAGCAGTTGATGTACGTGACGTCTATCTGGGTAATGGTGTCTCTGAGCTGATTGTTATGACCATGCAAGCATTAATGAACGATGGTGACGAAGTCCTGATTCCGATGCCAGATTACCCGCTTTGGACAGCAGCGGCTAACCTCGCTGGTGGCACCGCTGTACATTATCGCTGTAACGAAGAAGACAACTGGCATCCTGATATTGAGGACATCAAATCTAAAATTACCAGTAAAACAAAAGGCATCGTCGTTATTAATCCTAATAACCCGACAGGCTCCCTTTATAGCGACGAGTTATTAAAACAAATTATCGAAGTCGCTAAAGAGCACAACTTAATCATCATGGCGGACGAGATTTACGATCGTATTCTCTATGATGATAATGTGCATACCCCGATGAGCACCTTGACTGATGAAGTATTGGTACTCTCGTATAATGGCTTGTCAAAATCGCACCGTATTGCTGGATTTCGCTCAGGTTGGATGATGGTGTCTGGACGCAAACAACACGCGGCTGACTTTATTGAAGGCTTAGATATGTTGGCATCTATGCGCCTATGCTCGAATGTTCAAGGACAATACGCTATCCAAACAGCAATGGGCGGCCATCAGAGTATGCAAGACTTGACCTCTGAATCAGGTCGCTTATATAAGCAGCGCGAAATGGCGGTGTCACGTCTCAATGCGATTAAAGGTATTTCTTGTACCATGCCGCAAGGTGCATTTTACTGTTTTCCAAAAATGGATCCAGAGGTTTACCCCATCACGGATGATATGGACTTTATGATGGACTTACTCGTCGAAGAAAACGTGTTGATGGTACAAGGCACAGGCTTCAACTGGGACAAGCCAGATCATTTTCGTTTGGTCTTTTTGCCTAACTTGCTTGACTTAGAAAATGCAATGGATAGATTGGACCGATTTTTTGCAAAAAAACGCCAGCAGTTTGGCACTGAGTAAACCCTCATATGACATTAAAAAACGCTTATCAGCGTCATGCTGATAAGCGTTTTTTATGGCTCTAAAATAAGCTTTAGTACAGAACTTTATCGCCTTAGGATTAAAAAATATTGCTCAATACAATATAGCTGATCGCTGATAGACCAGCAGCGACTGGCAAGGTGATGACCCATGCCAAACCGATTGGCTTCATGAGCGCCCAATTGGTATCTTTATTGACCATACCAATACCGAGTACCGCACCAACCAAGGTATGCGTGCTCGATACAGGTAGACCCATCGTTGATGCGCCCATAACGACAGCAGCAGCGGCCAGCTCAGCTGAGAATCCAGAAGCTGGATGCATCTTCGCTAGGTTGGTACCGACGGTTTGAATGACTTCTTTACCGATAAACCAAAGACCAACGATTAGCGCCACACCAAAAGTCAGCATAACAGCAGGGGGTACCGCCGCTTCGGTCGAGATGCTATTGGTACGAATGACATCCATAATCGCAGCAAAAGGACCAACCGCGTTGGCAATATCGTTTGAACCATGACTAAAAGCAAAGGCTGACGCGGTAAAGACCTGCATCCAGCTAAACATAATAAAGGTGGCTTTGGTCAGATCTTCTTTGTGCTTACCGCGGATACTCTTGGTATAAATGTAGGTTGCAAGCCAAACGAGGGCTGAAATCATCCCCATGATTAAAAAGCCTTGCAGCGTCGTCATACCGTTATTGACGTTTTTCAGACCTTTAAAGACAACCAGTGAGGCCATAACTGCACCGCCTATAGCCGCAATCGTAGGCACCCATTGCTTGAGCGCTTTTAGCGTATCAAGGCTGCTGCGCTCATTCTCAATCTCATACAGCTCTTTATAATAGTCGGTCTCTAAATCTTCAACAACACAGTCATCGTCTTTATAAATTTCTTGATCTCGTAACATCGCTGACGTGTAAGCCAATTGCTCTGACTCGGTTAGACCATCCAAAAACTCTTTATGGTTTTGCTTTAATATTTTTTTATTGGCTTTTAGCTCACCAATATGTGCTTCTGTTCTATCGTTATATTCAATGATATTTTTCTTGATTTGGCCATATAGTAGATAAGACAAAACGCCGCCTAGTAACGGTGATAGAACCCAAGAGATAGCGATAGTGCCAATCTTGCTCCAACTTACCGTTGATAACGCCATTTCAGTACCACCTAACGTGATACCCAATACGATGGAGCTACCCACCACGCCGCCAATAATCGCATGGGTGGTCGACACTGGCAGACCTTTTTTGGTAGCAAATAACAACCAAAACGCAGCAGCAAACAGCGCTGAGAGCATGACATAAATAAACTGGTTGGGCTCGACTGAGAGGCCATCTAAATCGACAATACCGCTTCGGATGGTATCGGTTACTTCACCACCTGCCAGTACGGCGCCCGACACCTCAAATATCGCTGCGATACCCAATGCTTGCGGGATAGTCAGCGTCCCTGCACCCACTGAAGTACCAAAGGAGTTGGCGACATCGTTACCACCGATATTGAATGCCATAAAGACACCAAACGCGGTCGCTACAATAAACAGCGTCGTTTGCTGACGCATGGTGTAATCTAAACCCCACCACAAAAAGTAGATGGTCATCGCAATCAATAAAATGGCAAAAAATAGATTTACTTTCGTAGAGCCGACTGATTGGGTTGGCCCTGTAGAACTGTTGCTAATACCCATACGTTAATACGTCCTGCGTAAGCTGATTGAAATTATATGCGATTAGTAACATTGCGCAGCCATACATGTGAGTTTTAAAACCACACACTAAAGTAGCATGATGATAAATGCGCAACGTGCTTTTTAAACAATGAATACTAAACAATAATGTTTAGCGGATTTTGCTGCCGTACCTTAGAATCATTCATCTATGCTTGATTCAGGGCGTTGATACGCTTCTCTGTAAAAACGCATCACATATCAAAAAGCCGCAAGGTATATTGCCCAATCATTTGATTACAGCATCTTGCGGCTTATCTTTCTGGTGATGTTACGGTCTTTATCAGTACATTTTTTATCAATACAGTGTTTATCAATACTTAGATACGGCGATAATGTCTTTTAAATATCTGTACCCATCATAAGATATGCATCTGTCAGCACATTTTATGACAGGGTAAAGACAATTGCGGCCCTATTATATTAAATATAATCACATAATGCATAATGATATTGCAAGATTTGTAACTGTGAGCGTGTCCACAGAATTCATCCTTTATCAATGACAGATTAGATTTCGTATGTTTCCCTAAGCAAAATTGGGAAAAAATGGTTTTTTAAAAGTATAAATAACCTGTAAATCTTAGTTATTTTGTGATAGCTATTTGCCATCAGATGCTTCCGATAACTGCTGTATAGCATGATCTAAGACGTCTAAACGCGCTTGTCGCTTTTCATTGGTCGCGATAATACACCATGGCGCTGTTTTTGTATTGGTGCGTGCCAGCATATCTGCTGCAGATTGCACGTAATCTGACCATTTATCACGATTGCGCCAATCATCATCAGTGAGTTTGAATTGCTTGTGCGGTGTATCTTGACGGGCTTCGAAGCGTTTTAGCTGCTCTTTTTTATCAATAGCTAACCAATATTTGATGACCAGTGTCCCAGCCTCCACTAAGTCTGATTCAAAACGATTGATTTCATCATAGGCACGCTGCCACTCCTCATCGGTGGCAAACCCTTCAATACGTTCAACCAGCACGCGCCCATACCAAGTGCGATCGAAGATAGCGATACGGCTAACATGGTTTGTTTGCTCATTAGGTAATTTCGTCCAAAAGCGCCATAAATAAGGGTGCTGAGTCTCGTATAACATCGGTGCGCCGATATTGTAAATTTGATATTCACGTGGATCGAGTGCGGCAACTAGCCTTTTGATTGCGCCTCCTTTCCCAGCCGCATCCATGCCCTCAAAGGCAAAGACAACATGACGACCTTGACGCGCCCGTAGTAATTCAGCGAGACGTGTTTGCTTCTTTGCCAAAGCATCATTATATTCAGACTTACTAATCTTTGAATCATCAATATTGCTCAAGCTTTTCGGTATCTTTACCGGTTCAAACGGCGCCTGTTCAACTTTTAGTTTGGATTTTTTTGTCTTGGACGATGATTTTTTTTCTGTAGATTCAGTTGTACTGGTACGACTACTAACGAGCGCCATTTGCATCGCATGTAAGACTTCATGACAAAAATCATCAGCCGCTGCCGATTTATCATCACCATCGATGATGATCCAGTCATCTTGTTGCCGTAAGAGAGTGGCTGCAACCTCATTAAATTTTTCGATCACTGTTTTGCTGTTCCAGTCAATTTGATACAAAAACTGCGGATCAGCCTCACTATCTTGTAGACGGCTATGCAGTGTTTCCATATCCACATGGAACCAGCATTTCAGTAGCCTAGTGTGATTGGCTATAAGATCCTGCTCAAATGCTTTGAGCTCAGCTAACTGCTGCTGTAAATAGGCTTGCCATTTCGTAATAGGAAGCGCATTTTTATCGATATGCTTTTGATTTTTCGATTGCTTCTTTTTATCTTCATTATTTGATGTTGCTATGCGCATGACGTTGTATAACAAGTCAGCATACCAATTACCAAAATAAACCATCACATCGCCATGGCGCGGCATCGCGCCGGTATGAACTTGCCAAATAGGCTGATAGCTTAGCGGCGCATGACCGACGGTTGCCTCAACTTTAAGCAATCTTGGATCGACCCATTGCCTCAATTGCTTAACAGCAGTACCCTTGCCTGCCTGCTCCATCCCATTGACAAGTACCAGAAGCCCCGTTGGTTTATTAAGGGTTGGCGGTGTCTGTTGCCGGGTGGCTCTTAGCGCATACTGCGCCGTAACCAAGGCGAGCCTAAGTGCATCCTTGTCCATAGAAAACTGACTCAAAGGATTAGGCGTTAGACGCTCCTCGACGACTTGCTCACTAAACTGCGAACTGACCGCTTGTGGTGCCTCTGGTTCAGTAGTATCATTTTTCTGGGACATGATTGGACTCACTTTTATTGTTATTGAATGATATTGTTATTACACTGCTTTGCCATTGAACGATATTAGATACTCTCGCTCGGCAGACTCTTTTTGACACTGCGTTTTATGCTAGAGTGATTACATCAAAAATATTAAAACTATTTCATCATAGCATTGCGCCAATCGAGTAAATAATATTGCTATGTAACAGTTTGACATTTGTATTCTCATTTATTTTCTTTTATGGTGAACACAATTTTTAATACTTGCTAAAATAGCCATTCAAAAGCCTACGCGGTTAGATAACCACAATAACGCTGCCTCAAATTTTCAATATTATCTATTTTTATTATAGGATTTACTGCCATGACCGCTTTAGCCGACTTGCAACAGCATTTGACACGTTTTTGGGCTCTGCCTCACCATGAAAATGATGTACTGAGAGCCAAGCTCAACGAAGTACAAACATGGCAACAAGTACGTATCCGTCACACCCATCGTGCACTATTTGAACAACCCAAAAACCAGCTAATGGCAGATTACTTTTTAACGAAGCTATATGGTGGTGATGAGTTCGAGATACTAGCAAAACAACTGGCCCGTATCCTGCCAAAAGCCAAAAAACTAGAACGTCTTGCCAAAGAGTCTGCATTAGAAGCTGGTAGCATGGGTATTCAAGCAGCAATTTTGGCCATTGAGCTCGATCTACATTTGGCTGAGTGGCTACTCGATCAAAACTTACCAGTGAATGCAGACAATATGCTAGCTGCCTACCGTGCGGTTGATGAGGAAGCTGAACGCCGAGTACAGATTGCTAACCTAAAAGACGTTTGTTACCGTACTGACAAACACTTAAATACCTTTATGCTCAAAAAGGCCTTTGCATTGGCAAAAGGTGCTGCTTATCGCAGCAATTACCAGCCACTTTATGATTTCATCGACGCAGGCTTCAAAGCTATGAAACCTTTAAGTAGCGTAAGCAGTTTTATTGAACCGTTTTGTGAACGTGAACTGCTAATTGTTGATGAAGTACATAATGGCGGTAAGCCAGTAGGGTTTGGTGTATCATAGAATAAATACGCTAAATAGCTAATTAATTCTTGGCATATCTCAGGCTGTACATAGCCTAATAAAAACAAATCTTAGGATAATGTGATGACCGACACATCAAGTAATAACAACGCTCATTTGCAGAACAAATTGGTAAAAGACAGTATCGATCACAACCAAGATATCAGCGCGCAAATATTACGCGCGCAGACAGCTGCATCTAATAAAGATAACAGCAATAATGACTTTACTAAAGTCCAAGACCTACCAACTGGAACGCCACAAGGCCAACAAACGACTATGCCAAATACCGAAAAACCAACCAGCACGGATACTTCAGTACGCACAGAAAGGCAAGCGCTTTTCAATCAGCGTGATGATATCAATAACCCACATACGCCTGAAACTGATGGCAATGAGCAAACTCACTTTGGCTATAAGACGGTCAACAAAGCCGAAAAACAAGCACGTGTGGCTGATGTATTCACCTCTGTCGCCAAAAAATACGACATCATGAATGATCTCATGTCATTTGGTATTCATCGTCTATGGAAGCGCTACGCCATTAGCCTATCAGGGGTTCGTGCCGGTCAGCATGTACTCGATATCGCGGGCGGTACAGGCGACTTAGCCAAAGTATTCAGCCGTGAAGTCGGTAGAAATGGCCATGTTGTATTATCTGATATCAATGCTGCCATGCTAGAAGTGGGCCGCGAGCGCTTAATCAATGCCGGCTGCAATAACGTTGATTTTGTATTGGCGAACGCTGAAACTTTGGCACCATTTGATGACAACAGCTTTGATTTGGTCACCATCAGCTTTGGTTTACGTAATGTCACCGACAAAGATGCAGCGCTGCGTGCGATGTACCGTGTCCTAAAGCCGGGTGGTCGCTTATTGATTTTAGAATTCTCAAAGCCCGTATTTGAGCCATTATCTAAAGCATATGACTTGTATTCATTCACAGCGCTGCCAATGATGGGCAAACTGATTGCTAATGATTCTGAAAGCTATCAATACTTGGCGGAATCAATCCGTATGCACCCTGATCAGCAGACACTCAAACAAATGATGCAACAAGCAGGATTTGAGAACTGTGATTATCATAACTTGACTGCTGGCATTGTCGCTGTACATCGTGGTTTTAAAGCATAAAATACAATTAACAATACTATATTGAACTCAACATACTACGCGCTGACTCAAAGGCGCTCAATTAATGATGCGAGAGCCTTATGCTGACTGTTTTACTATTGGCTGGTGCCGAGAAGCTGATTAACATTGCTATTGCGGGTGACGAGATTACCAAGGCAGGGTTAGCGCCGCTTGCTGGTAAAGTACTGCGTCTCAACATGGGCATGCCTGACATTCATTTGGACGTGTTGTTCACTCATGAACGGTTGCGTTTTGAGCCAGTCACGACAGACAGTGTATTTGAGCCAAGTGGTCAGATGAATGAGCGCCAAAAAGCCAGTATGGAGCGTGCCCGTTTTGGTCATAGCCGTCCGGACTGTACCATCACAGTCGATAATCCTGCGCAGCTACTCAATCTGATGCGCGGCGCGGAGGGTAACTTACCAATCGCGGGCGATTACAAAGTACTGATGCAGCTTAAACAGCTGGTGGCTGGCTTTGATCCTGATTTGGCTGGGCAGCTTGAGCCATTCATCGGCAAACCAATGGCCAGCCAATTACATCTTCTTATCTCTCAGCTTAAAGGCAGCTGGCGTCATAGTGCCAAACGCGCATTTGACGATGTCAGCGATTGGGCCAATGATGTGGCAGGCAATAGCGCGCCTGACCCTATTGAGGTCGCTGAAGTCAACGATCTCAAACAGCAGATTCTAAAGTTGCGTGCTGATATTGAACGTGAAGAGGCCAAGCTTGCGGCTATCAAAGAAGAGCAAGCACGTGTCCTCAACAATTCGTTTCACCAGTAGTTTGTTTTATTAGTAGCTCGTCTTATCAATAATGAGCACACGCTATTACTGATAGCATTGTCTATAATGACGCATAGCGCCTACCCTATTTTCGTTTTTGTCCAGAGTACCCAATCCCATGCTACTATCTCACCGCGCCCGTCTACTAGAGCTTTGGCGTATCGCCGCAACTTATCGCCTTGATACCCATTTATCTGTCGAAGAAGCGCCGCAGCTGCAACCTTTAGCACGATTAATTCGTACGCACCCAGCAGCATGGAGTAAAAAGCATCAGCCAAATGGAATCAAGTACGCGCTTGAAGAGATGGGTACGCTGTTTCTCAAATTGGGTCAATTACTCTCAACGCGTCGAGACTTGGTACCGCCTGAGATCATCGCTCAGTTAGTACAGCTACAGGATAAAGTTAAACCTTTCGATGCTGATATTGCTGTCGCTCAAATTGAGCATCCAAAACATGGCCTCAGTCAGTCCATCGATACATTGTTTGCACGATTTGATATTAAACCACTAGCGGCAGCCTCTATCGCCCAAGTCCATACTGCAGCTCTGCATGATGGGCGTGAAGTGGTGGTTAAAGTCGTGCGTCCTGATATTCGCACGGTGATTGTCTCTGATTTTGAATTATTGCGAGAAATGGCAAGTTGGGCATCGGCGCGTATCGAAGCGGCGCGTGCCGTCCATATTATAGATATTGTTGAAGACTATCGACAAGTAATGCTCAATGAGCTGGATTTGACCCTTGAGGCGGACAACACTACCCAGATGCGCAATAACTTTTTGGGTTCAGCATTGATGTATGTGCCTGAAGTCTATGATGCTGCCAAAAACGTGATGGTCATGGAGCGTATCCAAGGCGTTCCCATCTCACAAGTTGAGGTGTTTGATCAGTTGGGTTATGACCGTGCCGCGCTTGCAGAGAAAGGCTTGACGATATTTTTTACCCAAGTTTTTCGTGATAACTTTTTTCATGCTGATATGCATCCAGGCAATGTCTTCGTAGAAACACCGCCTGTCAAAACACTGCATGAAGGGATGGCAGCGGTTGATTTGGGTCATGAGCCACGCTATATCGGGCTTGATTGCGCCATCATGGGCACCCTATCAAAAGATGATCAGCTTATCGTAGCACGTATGTTACTTGCGGTCATGAATAACAACTTTACTGCGGTCGTTGATATCGTTAGCCGTGCAGGTTGGATACCACCAAATGCGGATAAACATGCCCTAATGCGTGATATGAAACGCACTGTTGGCCCGATGCTACAAAAATCAATCAATGATATCGATTTTGCTGGTGTACTGATGCAGATTTTAGACATTGCCCGTCGCCATCATATGAGTATACCGCCGCAGCTAATGCTCTTGCTCAAAACATTAGTTCATGTAGAGGGACTTGGTCGCGACTTGTATCCTGATCTTGATATCTGGTCACTTGCCAAGCCAATTTTGAGTAGCTGGATTAAAGAGCAGCTAGATCCCATGCGTAATCTGCAACAGTTGCGCCAGCAATTGCCTGAGCTGCTCTTGTCTACCACCGATATCCCAAAGCTACTGGACCAAGGTTTACAAAGCCTTGCCTCACAAGGATCACGCCAAGACAGCCAACTGCGTGAGATACAACAAATCCGTGCTGATATGCTCAACGACCGTCGCCGCGACTGGTTAGCGTTGGCAGGATTTGGGATTAGTATTGGTATTGCAACTCAAGTGGGCTGGTTTGCGCCTGTCTTTTACTTATTGGCGATTTTAGTGGTTGTGTGGCGCATTCTGATTTAGATCAAAAAGAACAAATGCCCGTCATTGTCTCATATCAGATGGATGCTGAATATGCTAATTTAATGCCAAGCAATCGCATTGTCTATAGGAGACCTTATGTTATCACTACCATTGTCACAGACTCAAAGAACCGAAAACTCAAACCACAGCGACGCCATTGCAGCCATACAAGAGCGCTTCGGTAAGCAGTTGAGTGTGAATTCGACAGTGCGTGAGCAGCACGATCATACCATGACGTGGCTCACCAATCAGCCACCAGATGCAGTATTAACGGTACAGGACAAACAGGAAGTAGCAGCGGCGGTCGATATTTGTAATCAGTATGAGATGCCAGTGAATGCTTTTGGTATCGGTTCATCTTTGGAAGGCCAGCTCAATGCACCTCATGGTGGGTTATGCATCGACATGCACGCAATGAATGCCATTTTGCAGGTTCATAATGAAGATTTGACCGTTACCGTTCAGCCTGGCGTGACGCGTGAGCAACTAAACCATTATCTGCGCGATACAGGGCTGTTTTTTCCGATAGATCCCGGCGCCAATGCCAGTATCGGTGGCATGGTCGCCACTCGTGCGTCGGGCACCAATGCGGTACGCTACGGTACCATGAAAGATGTGGTACTCGCACTAGAAGTAGTGACCGCAAGTGGCGATTTCGTAAGAACAGGCACACGAGCCAAAAAATCTGTCGCAGGCTATGATCTAACACGCTTGATGATCGGCTCGGAAGGGACACTGGGAATTGTCACTGAAATCACGCTGAAACTGTTTGGTATTAGCGAATGCATAGGTAGTGGCATTTGTCATTTTTCGAGCATCGAAGATGCTTGTCAAGCAGTGATGCTGACTATTCAGATGGGCTTACCTATTGCTCGTATTGAACTACTTGACGCGATGCAAATAAAAGCATGCAATCAATATGACAACCTCAGTCTAACTGAGACACCAACGTTATTTGTCGAATTCCATGGCACAGAAGCGAGCGTTGCTGAGCAAGCCAAGCTCTTTACCGATATCATCGAAGAATTTGGTGGTCGCGATTTTGCTTGGGATACCAATGAGGCTGAGCGCAAGCGCCTTTGGCAAGCGAGGCACAATGCGTATCATGCCAGTTCTGCCCTGAGGCCTGAAGCCAGCGCGTTATCGACTGATGCCTGCGTGCCTATCTCACGTCTAGCTGAGTGCGTCAGTGAGACGGCAAAAGATATCGAAGCATCGGGGATGATTGGACCGATTGTCGGTCACGTTGGCGATGGAAACTTTCATGTTCTGTTGCTGGTCGATACCAAAAATCTTGAAGAAGTCACCACCGCTGAGGCAATTATCGGACGCCTAGCTACGCGCGCTATTGAGATGGATGGTACCTGTACAGGTGAACATGGTATTGGACAAGGGAAACAGAAATACATGCAGCAAGAGCATGGTAACGCCCTAATCCTTATGCAAGCTGTCAAGTCAGCCCTTGATCCCAAGAATATATTGAACCCGGGGAAAATATGGCCTGAAGCGCTATCTATTTCTTAATAATCTGATAAAAATCAAAACACACATAGAGTCAAAGCAATAACCAAAAAAAAGCGCCTACTTTCAATCAAAAATAGGCGCTTTTTTAGGGCGTGTTGAACATTCGACCATGGCACTGACAGCGACTATTTTTTAGGCGATTCGATGTTAAAAATAATAAGTTTAGTCACTCTAAGCGCTTATTTTTAACGATGAAGCGGCAAAAAAGAGTCCTGTCCC
>NZ_MRYC01000060.1:0-200 GCF_001921765.1 Psychrobacter sp. C 20.9
TCTATCTTGTATAGCTCAGGCTATAGAAACAGACAGAACATTTCGATATCACCGTTAACCTTGATTCAGTTAGGTTACAAGTTGATCGACAACAAGCTCAAACTTGATGTCAATAAAAACAACAACAGACTCATATCTAACCCCCTTTGCTGACGACAATAGCGCGATGGCCCCACCTGATCCCTTCCCGAACTCAGAAG
>NZ_MRYC01000007.1:0-154544 GCF_001921765.1 Psychrobacter sp. C 20.9
GAACTAAGACTTAAGTCTCAGTAATGAGATTATGAATTAGTCATAAAAAAGCCATCCTAAGTAGGGTGGCTTTTTTTTGGGTGTTGAATAAGGGCGGATACAGAATTAGATCTAAGATTTAGCAAAATGGTTCTTTTAATACTAGTTATTTATTTATAGTATACTGTATTGTAATTTGCCGCATAGCTTGCTATATTAGCGCTGCATTTAACATGTATGGTTAATCTAAACCATAATGAGAAAGCCTATAATTAATATAGTGACTTTTGGTAAATGCAATATCAGGTAAAAATTAACAATTTTACCGCCAAAGGCTTGCATTCTATGCTAAATATTGTATAATGCTGTCCTTTACACCCATAGGCGATTGGCTCAATTGGTAGAGCATCGGTCTCCAAAACCGAGGGTTGTAGGTTCGAGTCCTACATCGCCTGCCATCTTCTTATCTCATCTTTGTTGTACCCCACCATCTCCGAAGCGAGTTCTTTATGAGCAATAATCAAGATAACCTCGAGACTAAGTTATCTGATGCCAAGGCGGTTGCTGGTGGAATGCTGTCTAAAGATAAGCACATCTCAGCGAACGGTACTTCTGCTGTTGAAGTTGCTAAGACTGGCTCAATCAAAGATTTGATTTTGTGGCTACTTGCCGCAATTGTTTTGATCGGTGCGACTCTAGTTAATCAATATCTACCAGGCTATTGGCAACCAGCCAACGACGTCTGGGTACGTATTGGTATCATTGTCGCACTTATTGTATTTGCATTAGTTTGCTTGGCAATGACGCATCAAGGCCGTGCTTTTAAAATATTATTAAGAGACGCAGGTGTTGAGCTTCGCCGAGTAACATGGCCAGGTAAAGACGAAACCTTTCAATATACATGGCAAGTCATTGTTGTGATTGCAATTGCTGGGTTCTTTGTTTGGTTATTAGATAACTTTTTTAATTGGTTCGTTGGTATCTTTATCGGTTAATAGCGCGTATTAGCGACTATTAACGAGAGATTTACTTATAACGACTTATTTATAATGATCAGGAGCGTGATATGCGTTGGTATATTGTCCAAGCGTTTTCAGGATATGAAAAACAAGTACAACGTTCATTAACTGATCGTATTAACCGTAGTGACTTTACTGAGTTATTCGGTGATGTACTGGTTCCTACTGAAGAAGTCGTCGAAATGAAAGACGGCAAAAAACGTAAGAGTGAGCGTAAGTTCTTTCCTGGATACGTATTGATCCAGATGGAGATGAACGATAATACTTGGCACATCGTAAAAGACTGTCCGCGTATTATGGGCTTCATCGGCGGTACGCCTGAGATGCCTGCACCGATTACGCAAGTAGAAGCTGATCGCATTTTAAACCGTTTGAATCAAACTGAGACTGACCCACGTCCTAAAACGCTATTTGAGCCAGGCGAAGAGTTGTTGGTTATCGATGGTCCATTTACTGACTTTAAAGGGTTGGTAGAAAAAGTGGATTATGAGAAGTCTAAACTACATCTAACGGTAAACGTATTTAATCGACCTACGCAGGTTGAGCTTGAATTTAGTAAAGTTGAAAAACTAGACTAAATCAGCAAAAAATTCATCAACCGGGGAGCTGTTAGTCAATTAGGTATATACCACGTTGATTTGGCGCTATTACCCATTTAGGAGAGTATCATGGCTAAGAAGATTGATGGTTACATCAAACTGCAAGTGCCTGCAGGCAAAGCAAATCCTTCACCACCGATTGGTCCAGCTTTGGGTCAAAAAGGTGTGAACATCATGGCGTTCTGTAAAGAATTTAACGCTGCGACCTCAGGCCAAGAGCCAGGTCTACCGATCCCAACTGAGATCACAGTATACAGCGATAAATCTTTTACCTTCATCATGAAGTCACCACCAGCTGCGTACTTACTACGTAAAGCTGCTGGCATTGCTAAAGGTTCAGGTACACCGAACACTGCTAAAGTCGGTAAAGTCGACCGTGCACAGCTAGAAGAAATCGTTAAAACTAAGAATGCAGACTTAACTGCAGCTGATCTTGACGCTGCTGTTCGTACCATCGCTGGTACTGCACGTTCAATGGGTATTACCGTGGAGGGTGTATAATGTCTAAGCTAACCAAACGTCAAAAAGAAATCCAAAGCCGTGTTGATAACGAAAAGCAATACACTCTTGAAGAAGCCGTTCAAATCCTAAACGATTTGCCAGCGCTGAAATTCAAAGAGTCTATCGACATTGCAGTAAACTTGGGCGTTGACCCACGTAAATCTGACCAAGTCGTTCGCGGTGCAACTAACCTACCTGCTGGTACTGGTAAAACCAAACGCGTTGCTGTATTTGCTCAAGGCGCTGCTGCTGAAGCCGCTAAAGAAGCTGGTGCAGACATCGTTGGTTTTGAAGACCTAGCAGAACAAATCAAAGCCGGCAACATGGACTTTGATGTTGTTATCGCAGCTCCAGATGCAATGCGTGTTGTTGGTCAATTGGGTACGATCCTAGGCCCACGTGGTCTAATGCCTAACCCAAAAGTTGGTACGGTAACGCCAAACGTTGCTGAAGCTGTGACCAACGCGAAAGCAGGTCAAGCACAGTACCGTGTTGATAAAGCTGGTATCATCCATGCAACTATCGGCCAAGTTGGTTTCACTGCTGAGCAAATCGAGCAAAACGCGCAAGCGATTCTTTCTGATCTAAAGCGTGCTAAGCCTGCTACTTCTAAAGGTACTTTTATCAAAAAAATCACCTTGTCTAGCACGATGGGCCCTGGTCTAACGATTGACGCTGTTCCTTATCGTACTGCAAAATAATTAAAGTCTCTATTTTTGAGTACTTGAACTTCAAGTATTTTGAATGATGAGCACACACTATATTTAAAAATTAGGTCAGCGTAGTATTTGCTACGCTGTCTAAGACCGTAGGTAGAGAGTGGTTTAGCGTCATAGATAGCAATTTTCGAATGGTTAAATATGATACTGAGTCACTTTTGTTAATCGACGACAGATGAAAATCTTAGTTGTCCTACGCAGACGGTGGCCCACACAGTTTAAGACACGAGCGAATAGGGCGGTAAGGTTATTTATATAACCTTCAAACTATTACTCAACGTCATTCTGATAACGGTGCCGTAATCAGTCGTTATCAGTAGATGCTTTTTTCATTAATTGAATCCGCTGGTAATGTGTCGTATCAAGTCAGTCCCAGCTTAAAGTTTAAGCCCGCGGAAATTTCGATTTTCAGCGCTTTTATGATAAGCAGATTGATAAGATTAAAGGAGTCAACTTATGGCATTAACGCTAGAGCAAAAACAACAAGTTGTGGCTGAAGTGTCTGAAGTTGCTGCTAATGCTTACTCAGCAGTAGCTGCCGAGTATCACGGAATTGGTGTTGCACAGCTTACTAAGCTTCGCGAACAAGCTCGTGATAAAGGTGTTGTTTTGAAAGTGGTAAAAAATACCCTTGCAAAACGCGCTTTTGAAGGCACTAAGTTTGAGAGCATGTCAGACCGTATGACTGGTCCACTACTTTTGGCTTTCTCTATGGAAGATTTGGGATCTGCAGCACGAGTCGTTTTCGACTTTAGCAAAGATAACAAAGCTTTAGAGACCAAATTAGTATCAGTCGGTGGTGAAGTTTATGGTCCAGAAGAGCTAGAGCGCGTATCGAAGCTACCAACTCGCGACGAAGCAATCTCTATCTTGATGGCTACTATGAATGCACCAGTGACCAAGCTTGTCCAGACTATGAATGCTGTTCCTGGCAAGTTCGTTCGCACTGTAGCGGCAATCAAAGACGCAAAAGAAGCTGCTTAATTGCTTGTTTTAACGTAACTTTGACATCGCTGGTTGTACTGTATTGCCAATTCTATTTGTATATTTGGCAAACGATCAAAGCGATATTAAAATCAATTAATTTTTATCAGATAACGGAGAGTTCTCATGGCACTATCTAAAGAAGATGTGTTAAACGCAATCGCTGAAATGTCAGTAATGGATATCGTTGAGCTAATCAGCGATATGGAAGAAAAATTCGGCGTAACTGCTGCTGTTGCTGCTGCTGCACCTGCTGCTGCTGCTGGTGGCGCTGCTGCTGCTGAAGAAAAAGACGAGTTTGACGTAGTTCTTGCTAGCTTCGGCGACAAGAAAGTTGGCGTAATTAAAGCCGTACGTGAAGCAACTGGTCTTGGCCTAAAAGAAGCGAAAGATTTGGTTGAAGGCGCTCCAGCTCCAATCAAAGAAGGCGCATCTAAAGCTGAAGCTGAAGAGTTGAAAAAGAAACTTGAAGAAGCTGGTGCAACTGTTGAACTAAAATAAGTTTAACACTGTACAGAAAAAAAGCTGGTAATGCCTTGCATTGCCAGCTTTTTTTTATTATAATTCGTAGCTTGACCTTTTGTGTCTGCCAACATACGTATGCATTAACGGTGGATACCCATCAAAAGGACAGACGATATACATGCAAGTACACATACCAGTTTTTAAAATCAGTTAATATCAGCTAAACGTCTGTAGATGTTTGGCATTTTTTTGTGTCTGCATGCTTTCCTATCAACACTATAGTTTATACTGATTCTTAAAGTTATAGTTACCCCGATTATTAATCCTGAAAAAAGCGGTATTCTGAAAAAGCTGGTGATCATAAGTTGCCTACTTGGTGTGGCATGACTGTCGATATTAAGTCTTATAGACAGTTTGCATGTGTAGGGAACATAGTTCGGTAATAAGCAGTCTAGATGGCAAGTGGCTTATATGCAATCTTAATAGACGTTATTTTCCAGCAATGTATTTGTAAATTAAGCCTCATAGGCAATGCATTATAGATTATATAATATTGAATTTTTTGGTTGCAACAGTCATATAGATTGATTCACTTACCATGAATTTAGCAAGCAACGACGAGATTAAGTGAAGTGTGCTAGGTAAGCACTGATGAGTAAAGTAGTAATTGAAAGAAAAAACATGAACTGAACACGAAAATCCGTTTTATATTATCGTTTACGTCGCTAAGTGTGCATCGTATTTATGCATACTGGCCACGCTTTTAATTTGTTTCCACGTTTACTGTAAGGACTCTCGATGGCATATTCTTATACTGAAAAAAAGCGTATTCGCAAAAGTTTTGCTGAATTGCCCACTGTAATGGACGTTCCCTATTTACTGTCTATTCAAGTAGATTCTTATGAGCAATTTTTGCAAGAGCACAAAAAGCCAAAAGCTCGTGAGAATACTGGTTTGCAAGCTGCGTATTCCTCTATTTTCCCAATTGAGAGTCACTCTGGTAACGCCGAGTTACAATTTGTTGAGTACTATTTAGGTACGCCTGAATTTGATGAGCGTGAGTGTATCTTACGTGGTTCAACGTTTGCGGCGCCGATGCGTGTCAAAATCCGTTTGATCATCAAAGATAAAGATAGCAAAGATAAAGATAGCAAAGCCGCTATCAAAGATATCCGTGAGCAAAGCGTTTACATGGGCGAGATGCCTTTGATGACTGCTAACGGTACTTTCATTATTAATGGTACTGAGCGTGTTATCGTATCTCAGCTACATCGTTCACCTGGTGTGTTCTTTGACCATGATAAAGGTAAGTCGCATTCAAGTGGTAAAGTGCTTTATAACGCGCGTATCATCCCTTACCGTGGTTCATGGTTAGACTTTGAATTTGATGCAAAGGACTTAGTCTTTGCTCGTATTGACCGTCGCCGTAAACTATTGGCTTCTATCATCTTACGTGCACTTGGTCTGACCACATCTGAAATTCTAGATTTGTTCTTTGATAAAGTGGCTGTTTATAAAGCTGAAGAGACGTTTGAAATTGATCTCGTTGCTGATCGCCTACGTGGCGAAATGGCTCAGTTTGATATCGTATCACCTGAAGGTGACGTTATCGTAGAGCAGGGCAAACGTATCAACGCACGCCGTATCCGTCAGCTTGAAGAAGCAGGAATGACGAAAATTGCTGTGCCTGATGAGTATCTATACGAGCGTATCTTAGCAGAAGACATCGTCGTTAATGATGAAATCATCGCTAAAGCAAACACGCCAATCGACCACGAGTTATTGGTTAAATTGAACTCATTTGAAGCCAGTGGTGCCATCAAAGAGTTCAGCATTCTATTCACCAACGATATCGACCAAGGTAGTTATATTGCCGATACGCTACGTGCTGATAGTACATCAAGCCGTGAAGAAGCATTGATCGAAATCTACAAAGTAATGCGTCCAGGTGAGCCACCAACGGTCGAAACTGCTGAAAAACTGTTTGAGAGCATGTTCTTTAACGCAGATCGTTATGACTTATCAAATGTCGGTCGTATGAAATTCAACCGTCGTCTTGGTTTAGAATTTGATAACACTGATGATCCTGATATCCAGCGTGAACGCAGTGTATTGACCAACGATGATATCGTTAACGTTCTAAAAGAGCTTATCGAGATTCGTAATGGTCGCGGTGATGTCGATGATATTGATCATCTTGGTAACCGTCGTATTCGTTCAGTAGGCGAAATGGCAGAAAACCAATTCCGTGTTGGTCTAGTACGTGTTGAGCGTGCCGTAAAAGAGCGTTTAAGCTCAGCAGAATCAGACAACTTGTCACCGCAAGATTTGATTAACTCTAAGCCAGTAGCGGCTGCGGTTAAAGAATTCTTTGGTTCAAGCCAGTTGTCACAGTTTATGGATCAGAACAACCCGTTGTCTGAAGTTACCCATAAGCGCCGTGTATCAGCGTTAGGACCTGGTGGTCTAACTCGTGAACGTGCAGGCTTTGAAGTACGTGACGTACATGATACCCATTATGGCCGTGTATGTCCTATTGAGACTCCTGAAGGTCCAAACATTGGTCTGATCAACTCACTAGCGACTTTTGCTAAAACCAACAGCTTTGGCTTCTTAGAAACGCCATATCGCCGTGTGGTTGATGGTAAAGTGACTGATGTTATTGAATATCTATCAGCAATCGAAGAAGTAGGTACTGTTATTGCACAGGCTGATTCTCCGATGACTGAAGATGGCGCGTTATCTGACGAAATGGTCAGTGTACGTAGCTATGGTGAATTTGTTCGTATGCCGCCAGAAAAGGTGACACATATGGATGTATCACCAAGTCAGGTAGTATCGGTTGCAGCAGGTTTGATTCCGTTCCTAGAGCATGATGATGCTAACCGTGCCTTGATGGGCTCGAACATGCAGCGTCAGGCTGTTCCTACGCTACGTGCTGATAAGCCATTGGTAGGTACTGGTATGGAGCGTCACGTTGCTCGTGACTCTGGTGTCTGTGTTATTGCTAAGCGTGGCGGTGTGATTGAAGATGTTGATGCATCGCGTATCGTTGTTCGTGTAAACGAAGACGAGATGACTGCTGGTGAAGCGGGTATCGATATCTATAACTTGATCAAATACACGCGCTCTAACCAGAACACTTGTATCAACCAACGTATCATCGTTAACCAAGGTGACGAGATTGCTTTGGGTGATATCTTGGCTGATGGTCCTTCAACGGATCTTGGTGAGCTAGCACTAGGCCAGAACATCCGCATTGCATTTATGCCGTGGAATGGTTACAACTTCGAAGATTCAATCTTGCTCTCTGAAAAAGTAGTTAAAGAAGATCGTTTCACTACTATTCATATCCAAGAATTGACTTGTGTGGCTCGTGATACCAAGCTAGGTACAGAAGAGATCACTGCTGATATTCCAAACGTTGGTGAAGCAGCACTATCAAGTCTTGATGAAGCAGGTATCGTCTATATCGGTGCTGAAGTTGACGCTGGTGATATCCTAGTTGGTAAAGTGACGCCAAAAGGTGAAACACAACTAACGCCAGAAGAGAAACTACTACGGGCTATCTTTGGCGAAAAAGCGGCTGACGTAAAAGACACTTCACTACGCGTACCAACTTCAAGTAAAGGTACGGTTATCGATGTACAGGTCTTCACCCGTGATGGCGTTGAAAAAGACGCACGCGCAAGAGCGATTGAAAAATCGCAGCTTGATAGCTATCGCAAAGATTTGAAAGAAGAGCTACGTATCTTTGAAGAAGCAGCACGTGGCCGTATTGGTAATCTATTAGATGGCCAAAAAGTCAGCGGCGGTGCTGGTCTAAAAGCGGGTACAGTTATGGCATTGGCTGATATGAAAGATATGAGCCTTGAGACCTTGCTTGATATCCAACCAGTTGAAGAAGAAATCTCTGAGCGTCTAACGCAAATCGCTGATTACTTGGTTGATAAGCAAAAAGACATCGATGTGAAGTTTGCTGAGAAAAAACGTAAATTGACTGCTGGTGATGACTTACAACATGGCGTACAAAAAATCGTTAAAGTATATCTAGCGGTTAAGCGTCGTATTCAGCCTGGTGATAAGATGGCTGGTCGTCATGGTAACAAAGGTGTTGTATCGCGCATCATGCCAGTTGAAGACATGCCTTATGATGAAAATGGTAATACCGTTGACATCGTATTGAACCCGCTTGGTGTACCATCTCGTATGAACATTGGTCAGGTTCTAGAGACGCATTTGGGTATGGCAGCGAAAGGGTTGGGCGAGAAGATTGACGGTATGCTCAAATCTCAAGCAGCAATCAAAGAGCTACGCGACTTCTTGGATAAAATCTACAACCAAGTTGGCGGTGAGCAAGTTGATCTTGATAGCTTGAATGATGACGACATCATGGCGCTAGCAGCTAACTTACGTGGCGGTGTCCCAATGGGTACAGCGGTATTTGATGGCGCAAGAGAAAGCCAAGTCAAAGATCTGCTTGAGCTTGCTGGTATGGATCGCGATGGTCAGCAGACGTTATATGATGGTCGTACAGGTCAGAAGTTTGACCGTAAAGTAACCGTTGGTTACATGTACATGCTCAAGCTTAACCATTTGGTTGATGACAAAATGCATGCGCGTTCAACGGGTTCTTATTCTCTAGTAACGCAGCAGCCACTCGGCGGTAAAGCTCAGTTTGGTGGTCAGCGCTTTGGTGAGATGGAAGTATGGGCACTAGAAGCTTATGGCGCGACGTACACGTTGCAAGAAATGCTAACGGTGAAGTCGGATGACGTTGAAGGCCGTACTCGTATGTACAAAAACATCGTTGATGGTGAGCAGTATATGGATCCAGGCATGCCTGAGTCGTTCAACGTACTGACCAAAGAAATCAAATCACTGGGTATTAATATTGAGTTAAAACAAAGCAACTAGCCCGTTGTTTAACTTAGTTGTCCACTAAAGGCAGTCTGCTTTATTGCTGCTGCTTTTAGTGATTTGTCTCAACCCTATTCATTGCCTTCATTCATCTTATCTGCGTCAATGGTACGCTGTCAGATGATTATAAAGATAACGGAGAAGCAACTTGAAAGATTTACTCGATATCATGCAAAGCCCTACCGGCAACGGTAATACAGAGTTTGATAGCATTCAAATTACTTTGGCCTCACCTGACGTCATCAAGTCATGGTCACACGGCGAAGTAAAAAAACCTGAAACCATCAACTATCGCACGTTCAAACCTGAGCGTGATGGTCTTTTTTGTGCCAAAATCTTTGGCCCAGTAAAAGACTTCGAATGTCTATGTGGTAAATATAAGCGCCGTAAGTTCCAAGGCGTTATCTGTGAAAAATGTGGTGTTGAAGTCACCACTGCTAAAGTCCGTCGTGACCGTATGGGTCATATCGACCTAGCTAGTCCTGTGGCGCACATTTGGTTCCTAAAATCACTACCAAGCCGCATCGGTCTATTGCTAGATATGACATTGCGTGATATTGAGCGCGTTCTATATTTTGAAAGCTATATCGTGACTGAGCCTGGTCTGACTTCTTTAGAGAAGTATCAATTGCTTGATGATGAAGATTATTACAAAGCACTTGAAGAGTTTGGCGATGAATTCACTGCCAAGATGGGTGCTGAGGCTGTCCAAGACCTATTGAAAGATATCGATATGGATCTTGAGATTGATGAGCTGCGTGAAGCGATTCCGCAAACAGGTTCTGAGACCAAGCTTAAGAAGATGTCTAAGCGTCTTAAATTATTAGAAGCATTCCGTGATTCTAATAACAAGCCTGAGTGGATGGTAATGAATATCTTGCCAGTACTACCACCAGATTTGCGCCCGCTAGTACCGCTAGAAGGTGGCCGTTTTGCGACGTCAGATCTAAACGATCTATATCGCCGTGTAATCAACCGTAACAACCGTCTTAAACGTCTGCTTGAGCTAAGCGCACCTGACATCATCGTACGTAACGAAAAACGTATGTTACAAGAGTCAGTGGATGCGTTGCTTGATAACGGTCGTCGCGGTCGTGCCATCACTGGTAGTAATAAGCGTCCATTGAAATCTCTGGCAGATATGATCAAAGGTAAGCAAGGTCGTTTCCGTCAGAACTTACTTGGTAAGCGTGTCGATTACTCTGGTCGTTCGGTTATCGTTGTAGGCCCAACATTACGTCTACATCAGTGTGGCCTACCTAAGAAAATGGCGCTAGAATTATTCAAGCCATTTACTTATAACAAACTATTGTCTCATGGTTTGGCAACGACGATTAAAGCTGCCAAAAAGATGGTAGAGCGTGAAGAGCCACAAGTGTGGGATATGCTGGCCATGGTTATCCGTGAGCATCCAGTACTTCTTAACCGTGCGCCAACACTTCACCGTTTGGGTTTACAGGCATTTGAGCCAGTATTGATCGAAGGTAAAGCCATCCAGTTGCATCCGCTTGTTTGTACTGCATTCAACGCCGATTTCGATGGTGACCAAATGGCCGTTCACGTGCCATTGACCCTAGAAGCACAGCTTGAATCACGCGCGTTGATGATGTCTACCAACAACATCTTGTCACCTGCGAACGGTGATCCGATCATTGTACCATCACAGGATGTTGTACTAGGTCTATATTACATCAGTCGCTCGTCGATCAATGCCAAAGGCGAGAGCATGATTTTTGCGACCGTTAATGAAGCATTGCGTGCAATTGGTTCAAACGACCTACATGTAAACGCGAAGATCAAAGTGCGTGTCACTGAGACGCAAATTGATGAAGACGGTAACGAGACCAAAGAAACCAGTATTAAAGATACGGTTGCTGGTCGTTTGCTTATCTGGAACATCATGCCTAAAGGTATGACGTTTGATGAGTGTAACCAAGAGATGACGAAGAAAAATATCTCTCGTTTGATCAACTCTTGCTACCGTAAAGTTGGCGTCAAAGAAAGCGTTATGTTTGCTGACCAATTGATGTATCTTGGTTTCGCACAAGCGACGCTATCTGGCGTGTCTATCGGTATCGATGACATGGTTATTCCACCACTGAAAAAGCAAATTATCGAAGTGGCAGAAGGCGAAGTTCGCGAAATCGAAGATCAGTTCGAGCAAGGTTTCGTAACTGCTGGTGAGCGTTATAACAAAGTCGTTGATATCTGGTCACGTACCAATGACAAAGTCGCTAAGGCGATGATGGATAACTTGGCAACAGATAAAGTCATCAATGCGCAAGGCGAAGAAGACGAGCAGAAATCATTCAACTCGATCTTTATCATGTCGGATTCTGGTGCTCGTGGTAGTGCAGCACAGATTCGTCAGTTGGCCGGTATGCGTGGCCTAATGGCGAAACCAGATGGCTCAATCATTGAAACTCCGATTAAAGCGAACTTCCGTGAAGGTTTGACGGTACTACAGTACTTCATCTCAACTCACGGTGCACGTAAAGGTCTAGCGGATACAGCACTAAAAACAGCTAACTCAGGTTACCTAACTCGTCGCCTAGTTGATGTGGCGCAAGATTTGGTGATCACGAGTGATGACTGTGGTACTGAAGAAGGCCTACTCATGAAGCCACATATCCAAGGTGGTGAAATCATTGAGAAATTAGGCGAGCTAGTACTTGGTCGTGTAACTGCACGTGATGTGACGTATAACGATGATGCTGATAAAGTATTGGTTCCAGCCGGTACTTTGATTGACGAGTATTGGGTTAACGTCCTTGATAGCAACGCGATCGATGATATCTGGGTACGCTCAGTTATTACTTGTGATGTTGAGCATGGTGTGTGTTCACAGTGTTATGGTCGTGACCTTGCACGTGGTCATAAAGTGAACATCGGTGAGTCAGTTGGTGTTATGGCCGCTCAGTCTATCGGTGAGCCAGGTACTCAGTTGACCATGCGTACGTTCCACGTGGGCGGGGCCGCGAGTTCAGCATCTGTGGACAATAGCATCTCTGTACGTAATGCTGGTCAAGCGCATTTTGAAAACATGAAAACGGTACAGCATACTGACGGTCACTTAGTCATCGTATCGCGTTCAGCTGAAATCGCGTTGACTGATGAGCTTGGCCGTGAGCGTGAGCGCTATAAAGTACCGTACGGTTCAAGCGTTCTTGTGAAAGACGAAGAGCAGGTTGAAAGCGGTCAAACCATCGCTAAATGGGATCCGCATACCCATCCAATTATCACAGAATTTGCTGGTACAGCACGTTTCAGTGATATCGTTGATGGTTCAACGGCGACCGTTAAGGTTGATGATGCCACTGGTATGAGCTCGTTTGAGATTCTAGCGACTCGTGACCGTTCAAGTTCAGCAAAAGACTTACGTCCTGCTATTATCTTGAACACTGACGAAGGCAAAGAAGTGGTTTACTTCTTACCAGCTGAAACGATCATTCGCGTGAGCGATGGTGAAAAAGTAGCAGCAGGTTCGATTCTAGGCCGTGTCCCACAAGCCTCTTCTGGTACAAAAGATATTACCGGTGGTCTACCACGTGTTGCTGATCTATTTGAAGCACGTCGTCCAAAAGATCATGCCATTATGGCAGAAATGACAGGTGTCGTAAGCTTTGGTAAAGAGACTAAAGGTAAGAACCGCTTCATTATTACCAATGAAGATGGTGAAGTGCATGAAGAGCTGATTCCAAAATGGCGTCAAATCAATGTCTTTGAAAACGAGACGGTAGCACGTGGTGAGATTATTGCAGATGGTCCACAAAACCCGCATGATATCTTGCGCTTGAAAGGCCAGACGGCACTTGCTGATTATATCGTCAACGAAGTACAGGACGTCTATCGCTTGCAGGGTGTAAAAATCAACGATAAGCACATCGAAGTTATCATTCGTCAGATGCTGCGTAAAGTTGAAATCACTGATGGCGGCGATTCAAGCCACTTCAAAGGTGATCAGGTTGAGTATGCAGATATCAAAGCGTTGAATGCGAAACTAGAAGCGGAAGACAAATTCCCAGTACAGTTTGAGCGTCAATTATTAGGTATCACTAAGGCAAGTCTTGCAACTGAAAGCTTTATTTCAGCGGCGTCTTTCCAAGAAACAACCCGTGTACTAACGGCGGCGGCTGTGACTGGTAAAGTGGATGAGCTACGTGGTCTGAAAGAAAACGTGGTCGTTGGTCGCTTGATTCCTGCAGGTACGGGTCTTGCTTATCACAAGGCACGCAAAGAGACAGCGGATCAGAAGCTACAAGACAGTGATCTAAATGCAGCGTTTGATATGACTGCAAGCACTGATAGCAAAGACTTTGCAAGCTTTGATGAAGCTTTCGCTCAAGAGCTAAATCAAAATAATTAATTGTATTAAATATTTTTGATTCATTTTCAATTCAGAAAAAGCCAGCCTAAGTCGCTGGCTTTTTTGTGTGTATAAAAACTGAGAAAGGCATGGTGCTATTATCTAAAAAAATAGTACACTGGAAAACAAGCCTCAATTTACTATCTATAGAAGGATAAGTCGCACATGGCAGGTAAAACTCGCGTTGCCAAATATCAAGCAGATCGTACCAATCAAAAACTCTATTTCTGCCGTCTCTCTTGTCAAGCAGCAGGCAGCACCAATGATAAGCAGCTATATCAGGCTCATTGTGAAACGGCTATTTTTCATTTATACGGGGCATTGTTGGCATTTATTCAAGAGTTGGGTCATTTTTATAGTCTAAACATGACCTCGCCAACCTTGTCAGATATTGAGCAAGCACTAAGCGAGCGCACGCAGGTATCTCCTGAGATTCAGCGCTTGCAGCAATTGCAGCAGCAAGGCTTTATTGCAAATATAGAGCGCGCTTATGAGCGTTGTCTTTATGCGGTACCACCAGATACGGTTGTGGATGAAAAACCAAGTAGCGATTTAGCCGCGCCCGACCTTATTGTGAATGTCGTTACTTTGTCAAATCAATGGTTACCTGATGAGGCAACGATAAGAGAATGGCGTAATCAGCTTTTAGAGCTGATCGAGCAACTACGTGCAGGGATGGTTGAGTTTTAGCAGGATGAGTATATCTGAAATATAATATCTACAGAAAAGGCTTACTCAGCGATGACTGAACAAGCCTTTTTTTATATCGGTAGCTAGAGATACCAGTAGATTACTCTGGCATCGGGGGCATACGCTGAACTGGCGTGACCGATAAAGGGTTTTGCGGCACGCTATCGTTACTACGGCTATTGTTTGCTTGAGCTACTGCTGAGTTGTTAGTATCTGTAGTTGGTTCAGGTAGGGTCGGCTTACGCTGCTGAGTTTGAGTCTTGACCGGTTTTGCTGGTGCGCTATTATCAGAGATGTCGTCATCATCAGTTATAATACCATCATCGGTCATTTCTATAATTTGCTGTTGCTGCTTTTTAGATTTTGAGCGGTTATTGATAGACACCCATTGGTTTGGCGTGTCTTTGAGCTGAGCTTTCATAAAGTCCATCCAGACGGGCAGGGCAGCCACACCACCATACTCTCGGCGACCCATAGATGTTGGCTGATCAAACCCCATCCATACAACCGTTGCATTGGTAGGATGAAACCCTGCAAACCAAGCGTCTTTGGCTTCGTTGGTTGTACCGGTTTTACCGCCAATATCATCACGGCCTAAGGCTTTTGCTCGTACTGCTGTACCACGCTGCACCACATCACGTAAAATATCTGCCATCTCAAATGCCACTCTAGGCTTTAATATCCTTGGTGCTTGTTTGGCTGCTACGTATTGTACGACAGGTGCTTTTAGGCGATCTGATTGTGGACCAGCGTCATAGATAGTAAGGTCAACAACTTCATCCGTTTCTTCTACATTTTTACTATTTTCTAACTCTGTGCTTTCGGTAGCTGATTTATCAGTAGTACTATTGTCGTCTTCTAATGATTTATTATATTCTTCTATCAGGTTTTTATTAACCGCTTCAAGTTGCTCATTGAAGCATAAGGCGCAAGCCTGAAGTGGATTGGCCTGAAATAATAACTCATTTTTATAGTTATAAATTTGCTCAATAAAGTAAGGTTGTACGCGGTGACCACCATTGGCAAAGGTCGAATACGCCGTTGCCATTTGCAATGGGGTTGCTTGTCCTGCCCCTAGAGCCAACGATAAAGTTGTTGGTAGTTTTTCTTTGTCTAGGCCGAACTCATCTAATAGATTGCGCGCATCAGAAATACCAATGGCTTGTAGGAGACGGATAGAAACCAAGTTGCGAGATAAATACAAACCACGACGTAAGGTAATGTCACCTAAGAAGCGTTCATCAGAGTTTTTAGGTTTCCAGTCGCCTACTTGAATAGGGCGATCTGAAACAATACTGTCTGGATGATAGCCTTTTTCCAAAGCTGCGGTATAGACCAATGGTTTGATGGTTGAGCCAGGTTGGCGCCATCCTTGTAAGGCTCGGTTGAATTTACTATGTTTGAAATCAAAACCGCCTACTAATGCATTGACCGCGCCAGTTTCTGGATTTAATGAAACCAGACTACCTTGTATTTTGGGTATTTGCCCTAGCTGCCAATTACCATTTGCGGTAGGTATCACGCGGACAATATCGTTTTTGCTGACTATTTGGCTAGCATTATTAGGATAGTAACCGATACGATTGGCAGAGATGTATTTGCGTGCCCAGCTCATGCCAGACCAATTGACCGTTACACTTTCACCAGACTGTAATGTCGCTTCAAAACTACGAGAGTTGACTTTGGTAACTTTGGCAGGAGACATATTGCTATAGCGCTGAAAGTTTTCGAGAGGCTCGTCATTTGCCTCTGCACCGCGCCAGCCATGACGATGCTCATAAGCTACTAAGCCTGTTAATATGGCCGCTTCTGCATCGGTTTGTGCCTTACTATCAACAGTCAGGCGAACACGCCAACCACCATGCATCACTTGCTCACCGTAACGCTCGACTAGAGTCGCACGCGTCATTTCTGCCAAATAGGGCATATTAACGTCGAGTTTTTCTTGATATAGTTTGATGCCTACGGGGGAGTTAACGGCCTCATCATACTGAGCTTTTGTGATATAGCCCAATTCATGCATACGGCCAATAATCCAGTTGCGCCGAGTCAACGCGCGGCTAGGATTGGCAACAGGATTGTATTTAGAAGGGGCTTTCGGTAAACCGGCAAGCATTGCCATTTCAGCAATGGTGAGATTATCTAGTGATTTACTATAGTATTTTTTGGCAGCAGCGCGGATACCATAAGCGCCTTCACCCAAATAAATCTTATTGACATAGAGAGTAAGGATCTCATTTTTGCTAAGCTCATCTTCCATTTTTCGCGCCACAAACAGCTCTGTCAGTTTGCGATTTAGAGTACGTTCAGGACTTAAAAAGTAATTTTTGGCGACCTGCATCGTAATAGTGGAGCCACCAGTCTGACTGTCATCATCAGTCACAACTTCAGTGACCGCGCGCCCAAGACCTTTAATACTAATACCACTATGCTGAAAGAAAGAAGCATCTTCTGCCGCTAAAAAAGCATGAGTCAAATCTTCAGGAATTTCATCGAATGTGACTGGTAACGATAAACGATTGCCGTATTGGCCGATTAATTTGTCATCGCTACTATAAATCTGCAATGGCATTTCTAAATTGGCAGTTTTTATCTCTTGAATACTTGGCAAAGTTGGCGATAAATACATCGCCATACCATAAAAACCAATAGGTACAGCAAGTGCTAAGATAACTGCCAATGCTAGGCAAGCGACAAAAAGTCCCACCAAGAAATGAATGAGACGAGCGGTAGCATTTTTTTTGGCCATAATAAGACTTATTAATTAGAATTTGTAGCGGATAACTTATTATACCTTGAACAAAATCAACAGGTCATAATAAATGTGTAAGTAGGCCTTAATATATTTTTAAACGCTTGAATCTATCAATTAAGTAAAGTATTGTATTCAATTATTACAAATAACTATCAGATTGTACACTTAATATAAGGTATAGAGTTTGTGAGGCTATTTACTTCGAAAAGTCGACATTTGATTGGTGTGGATATTTGTGCCACTTCAGTAAAAATAGTGGACATACAGCGTCAACAAGGCATGTTCCACCTAAAATCCTACGGTATTGAGAGACTACCGGAAGGTGTAGTCGTCGACAAACTCCTAGTTGATACAGAGGCGGTTGGCAACATTATAGCGAGTCTAGCAAGACGTTGCCAAGTTGCGGGCAGCAATGCTGCAACGGCCGTATCAGGATCTGCCGTCATCACCAAAATTATTGATATGGATATGATGCTAAGCGATGTTGAGCGTGAAGCACAAATACGTTTGGATGCTGATCAGTATGTGCCTTATCCATTAGAAGATGTCAATTTAGATTTTGAGGTGCTAGGTCCATCTTTAGTGAGTGAGGATATGGTACAAGTACTGCTTGCGGCCTCTCGCTCAGAAAACGTTGATCAGCGTGTTGATGCGTTGGCCTTTGGTGGTATGCAAACCAAGGTTATGGATATCGAGTCACATGCAATAGAGCGCGCTTTTGGACTGATGGCAGACAATCTGCCAAATATGCCAGAACTGGTCGCTTTGGTTGATATCGGCCATAATCAAACCACTTTATATATCGCAAAAAATGGTGAGTTCATTTATAGTCGCGAGCAATTGTTTGGTGGTGTTCAGTTAACAGAAGCGATTCAAAACCGGTATGGGTTGTCAACTGAAGAGGCAACGCTGAGCAAACGTGAGCGCACATTGCCTGATGACTACTATCCTGAAGTTTTGACCCCTTTTATAGAAAATACCATTCAGCAAATCACTCGTTCCTTACAATTTTACTTCTCCTCAAGTCAGTATAGTAGTATTGACCACGTGGTACTTGCGGGTGGTAGTAGCTCCATTGCAGGTCTCGCTGGGATGGCACAACAAAAACTTGGTGTGAGCGTTAGTGTTGCCAATCCGTTTACCAATATGACCATTGCGCCTAATATTGATAATGAGCAATTGACCATTGACGCGCCAGGATTAATGGCTGCATGCGGTCTTGCGTTAAGGAGCTTTGACTAATGGCTCGTATTAACCTTTTACCTTGGCGACAAGAGGAGCGCGAGCGTCGTAACAAAGAGTTTATGACTCTGATCGTTGCGGTGACTTTGCTCACCTTATTAGCGGCCTTTGCTTCATGGAGCTATTTTAACAATGAGCTTGATGAACAGCTTGATGCTAATGCTTTGATTGAACAAGAAAATGCACGCTTAGACACCGCATTGACTGAGATTGACAGTTTAGAGCAGCGCCGTGAAGATATTATCTCACGTATGCAGGTCATTCAAGACTTGCAAGGTCGGCGTCCTGTACCAGTACGTTTGTGGGATGATCTGGCAAGAGCGATTCCACCAGCGCTTTATCTAACCAATCTCAAACGCGAAGGCGATGTATTAACATTGACTGGTCTGGCTGATAACCCAAATATTGTATCTAGCCTGATACGTAATTTGGACAGCAGTAAATGGATGGGTAATTCAGCAGTTAGCAATATTCAACAGAACATTAGCGCTTATGAAGCGGCCCCTGTACTGAATAATACCGTCACTAAGGCTGGTGAGACACCGCGTCCAGTCTATCCTGAAGACAGTTATGTACAGTTCGTAGTGACGACTAAAGTACAATCAGAAACGCCTGTCCCTGCGGAAGATGGTGTGGGAGGGGAGTTATGAAACTTGTCCGTAAAAAAAGCCTAATTAAGACCAAAAAAATTGCTTCAAAACCAAAGAAGCAGTTTGATCTTAATGAATTTCGTCGCAGTTTTGAGTCACTAGACTCTGAAAATTATGGCAGCTGGCCGCTACCAGTGAAGGTGACGGTGGTAGGTCTTATTATTACCTTTATAGCGGCCCTATCATGGGCGCTACCGATTAGTAGTAAAATCGACGAGATCAATGCTGCTGAAAGTCAGCAACAGACCTTGCTTGAAAGCTATCGTGAAAAGGAATCGCGCGCGCGTCACCTAGAAGCCTATCAAGCACAGGTCATTCAGATGGAAACGGAGTTTAATACCTTGTTAGACCAGTTGCCAAAAGATACGCGTGTGTCAGAGCTGGTAGAAGGTATCAATATGACAGGTGTCGGTAGTAATATTCGTTTTCAAGACATCTCTGTCGAACCTGAGATTGAAAATGAATTTTTCATTGAGCAGCCGATTCGCATTGCTGCTTTAGGTGAATATCATCAGTTTGGTAGTTTTATCAGTGGCCTTGCAGCACTGCCTCGTATTATCACCATGCACGATTTTGAGGTGAGTAATCCACAACCGAGCTTAGATGTTTTACCTGAGCTTAATCTAGTCTTGCAAACCAAAACCTATCGTTCAAAAGAAGCGACTCCTGAAGATGAAACGGCTCCTGCAGGTGATGCCGCCGCTACTGATGCAAATGCAGGAGGTAACTAATGAGTATGCAAAAACTACCCATGCTGTTGACTTTAAGTATCTCAGTGCTAGCGATGACTGGCTGTACGGATCGTATCGGTATGGCAGAGCAAGCGATGACTGACATCCGTAACCAGCCAGCGCAGCCTATCGAACCACCACCCAAAGCTGAACTAGTAGAAGACTTCGTCTATAGTGCAAGCTCACAGCGCAGCCCGTTTTTACCACCGAGCTTGGTGAATGTAGAGGGTCCTACCACTTCTATTGATGGCGTGCGCCCAGATATTACACGTGTAAAAGAACCACTTGAACAATACGAGTTATCGCAGCTGGTTTTTCGAGGCGTAGTAGTGTCGCCTGAAGGTCAGCGATACGCATTGGTACAACGTCCTGATGGTTCAGTTGCTAGTGTGAAGGTGGGTGATTATCTTGGATTGAATGACGGCCGTATTGTTGAAATCACGCCGACCCAGATCAATTTGATTGAAATTGTGCCAGACAGCCGCGCTGGGTTTATTGAAAAACCCCAGTCGCTGGTATCCCCTATAAGCTAAGTCGGCAGATTTTTTGAGGAATAAATAATGACAGTACGCAATAACAAGGTAATGATGATGAGCAACCGCGTTTCTTCTGCTTTTGCCATTTCAGCACTGGCAGTCAGCATGGTGGCAGTAAGTAGTAGCGCCCACGCTGCACAGCGCATCAATAATGTGTCTGTAGTGCAAACTGCACCAGCAGTGACACAAATGCGTTTGGGGTTCACAGGTTTACCAGTATTGCCTGCAGCCTACCAGCTTGATGATCCTAGCCGCTTGGTATTAGACTTTGAACAAGTACAAAACGGTCTTGCCAGTCGTTTCAACGAATACAACATTGGTATGGTCAATGATGTCACCACGTTGAGTAGCGACAGTACGACGCGTCTTATCGTTGGCCTCAAGCAATCAGGCAATTATACAACAGCGATTGAGGGTAACGAGCTACTACTGACCATTACAGATCCTGATCGTCCAGTGATTACTAGTGACCCTGTACAAGATGTCCTTAATAACTCTAGCGGCATCACCACCACTGCAGTCGTTACGCCAATCGTCGAGACTAGTACGGTTCCTGTTGCGGCTGTCAGTACAAATAATACAGTCGTGGTAGAAAACGAAGTACCAGCCGATACGATGGTAGTCAGAGTTAATCCACTGTTGAACCCACAACTTGCTTCGGCACAAGTGAGTAAGCAATACAGCTATGATGGTCTCAGCGCGGTCAATTTTTCGGCAGGTAATGATGGTGGCGGTAACGTCAGCATGGTACTTGCCAACGAAGCCATTCCGGTAGATGTACAACGCCAAGGTAATAAGCTTGTCGTACGTTTAACAGGCAGTACGGTCCCAAGAAACTTGCTACGTCGATTAAATATTAATAGTGGTCTGGTGAGTAGCATCGATACTAAAAACCAAGGACAAAATGGCGTCATCACTATCAACATGTCTGATGATTACGAGTATCAAGCTTACCAATCGGGCAATCAGTTAAATATTAGTATTAGCAAGCCTGAGCTGCTACGTGAGCCGACACTTGAGGAGAGAGTATACAGCGGCGAGCCACTGTCCATGGAATTCCAAGACGTTGAAATTCGCAGCGTGTTAGATATTTTAGCACAGTTTACCGAGATGAATATCGTTGCGAGTGATTCAGTCGCTGGTAACATCACCTTGCGTTTGATCAACGTGCCTTGGGATCAAGCACTCGATATTATTCTAAAAAGTAAAAATCTAGGCAAGCGCGAAAATGGTAATGTGATTTTGGTTGCGCCTTCTACTGAACTCGCTGAACAAGAAGCACGTGAGCTTGAAGCGCAGCAAGCTGTTCAATCTTATGCGCCATTACGTACTGAATATATTCGTTTGAGCTATGCAAAAGCACAAGATGTCCTGACTTTGATTTCTCAAGGAAGTGGCTCATCTGGTAGTAGCGGTATAGGGGGCACGAGCGGACTTACAAATCGTGGAAATGACAATAATACGTTGTTGTCGGATCGTGGTACGGTAACAGTTGATGAGCGTACCAATACCTTGATTGTCAAAGATGTGGCAAATAGCATTGAAAATATTCGTACCTTAATTAGCAAGATTGACATCCCTGTGCGTCAGGTTATGATTGAAGCGCGTATCGTTAGTGCCACTGACAGCTTTAGTAAAGAGATTGGGGTTCGCTGGGGAATCTTATCGAATGGTGCAGCCAATAATCGTAGCTTGTTGGTTGGTGGTAGTGATCAAACTTTGTGGGACTTAAAAGATTTTGACGTAGAAACCACGACTGTCAATGGACAAACGGTTTCTTATCCTTCATATGACATCAGCCGTCCTGATAACTTAAACGTTGATTTAGGGGTGGATAATCCAGCCGGTAGTATCGCTTTTGGCCTATTAAGTTTATCTGATGTGATGCTTGATCTTGAACTATCAGCATTGCAAGCGGACAATCGCGGTGAAGTCATCTCAACCCCGAAAGTTTTGACGGCCGACAAGCAAACCGCAAAAGTTTCTTCTGGCACCCAGATTCCTTATCAGGAAGCCTCAGCGAGCGGCGCAACTACAACCAGTTTTAGAGAAGCGGCACTGAGTTTAGAGGCGACGCCAAATATTACCCCTGATGGCAAAATTGGTCTGCAGTTACTTATTACTAATGGTACGCCGACTATTATCAACAATCAGGTGGCTATTTCCGAGGATTCTATCTCAACCAATGTGATCGTTGAAGATGGTCAAACGGTGGTATTGGGTGGGGTCTTTAGAAACCGCACTAACAACAATGTGGACAAAGTGCCGTTTTTAGGCGATTTACCATACATTGGCCGTGCATTCCGTAAAGATGTGCGCAATAACAATAAGGAAGAGCTGTTGATATTTGTCACACCAAAATTGATCAATGATGGTACAACTCGCTTGAATTAATCATAAATTTGTTTATTATTCACTAAAAAAGTAAGCCTTAGTGCTTACTTTTTTTTGTGCATAAACTTAGCATCTTTAATATTGCGAGCTATATGCATGGATTAATGGACGATAAGCGCTAAATATTACTAACAATAATCACAGCGCATTACTAGCCAGAATATCAATGACGTTGTATGATAGCTAATTTAGCTGAGTGAGTATTATGGTGCAGGAATTGCCGTCGGTGTTTTTAGTGGGTCCGATGGGAGCGGGGAAGACGACGATCGGTAAGTTACTGGCCAAGCAGTTAGGTCGCACTTTTGTAGATAGTGATTGGTATATCGAATCGCAAACCGGTGCTGACATTGCTTGGATATTCGCCAAAGAAGGTGAAGCGGGTTTTCGTGAGCGTGAAACGCGTGCCATTGATGAGCTGACTCAATCTCCCCAAATTGTATTAGCAACTGGCGGTGGCGCAGTATTGGCTGCTGAAAACCGAGAGTTCTTAAAACAGCGTGGTATCGTGGTTTATCTCAATGCCCCGGTCGATGTGCAAATGGCCCGCACTTCTAAAGACAAGTCACGGCCTCTTTTACAACAGCCTAATCCTAGAAAAATACTGCAAGATCTATATAGTATTCGCGATCCGTTATATCGTCAGGTCGCGCATATTATTATGCCCACTGGTCACACTTATCCACGTCATATGGTCAGCCAATTAATGCAGCAGCTGAACGCATTTTTTGATGGTACTGCCACCATACCAAAAGACAATAAAGAGTAGACCGATATTATCTATTGATATGATAGGTAGGTACACTCAGCTACTTTTACCCAACTATAAATGCTTAAGGAGTGTCTCATGGCAACGTCACTGTTTCATGATAGCTTAACAGTTCGTACGCAAAGTCATGATTATCCAATCATTATTACTGAAGATGCGACGTCAAAAGACAGCAGTATGGCAAAGCAAGTCGCACCTTATATTAAGGGTTGCCAAGTATTGATTGTGACTAACGATACCGTGGCACCTCTATACTTGCAAGCTTTAGAAAACGAGCTAGCAGAGCAGTTTACGGTAAAAGTTTGCGTGTTACCAGATGGTGAGCAATATAAGAACCAGACAAGCATTGACCAAATATATGATGCACTAATGGCAGAGCATTTCAATCGTGATGTCACGCTTATCGCACTTGGTGGCGGCGTGGTGGGTGATATGACAGGTTTTGCTGCGGCAAGTTTTATGCGCGGGGTCAACTTTATCCAAATTCCAACGACCTTATTATCGCAAGTCGATTCTAGCGTTGGCGGCAAAACGGGCATCAATCATGCGCAAGGCAAAAATATGATTGGCGCATTCTGGCAGCCACAAATGGTGCTCGCTGATATGAGTACGCTCAAAACGTTGCCTGCACGTGAGCTATCAGCAGGAGTCGCTGAAATTATTAAGTATGCGCTCATCATGGATGAAGCGTTTTTGACATGGCTTGAAGAGAATCTACCTGCAATGATGGCGTTGGATCTGGCAGTACTTGGCGAGGCGGTGAAGCGCTGCTGTCAATACAAAGCAGATGTGGTCGCTCAAGATGAAAGAGAGTCAGGTGTGCGTGCTCTGTTGAACTTTGGACATACGTTTGGTCATGTGATCGAGACCCATCAAGGCTACGGCAATTGGTTGCATGGTGAGGCGGTAGCGGCGGGCATGATGCAAGCGGCTGAACTGTCCCAAAAAATTGGTTGGTTGACCCTTGATGAGGTTGAGCGCATTAAGCGTGTTTTAATGCTAGGTAACCTGCCAACCAAACCGCCTGCCATTGATGTACAAACTGCTCTGAACTTGATGGGGCACGATAAAAAAGTGAAACACGGACAAATCCGGCTGATTTTGTTAAAATCAATAGGAAGTGCAGTGTTAACCAATGACTTCAATGACGATCTGTTGCTCGAAGTGTTGTCACAACACAGCACATAATGTATCAAAATTTTAGTGAGTGTTCGTACTAAAGCTTGATATGTACAGCAGATTTATAGGCTGCACTAGCTGCACTTCTATTTGAATGAGCATTGATGTAATGCTCTTAAATATGTTTTTACCAAGGACCTCCCAATGGCAGCATCAAAATCGAAGACGCGTACCGCTGGCCAATCATACAGTCGTCAAGCCCTGATTTGGCTGGTCGCGACGTTACTATTAGGTGTTGTGACAGCGTTAGTCTGGATGCTAAGCCAAACGCCAGCGATGGGTGCCAAAATTGAAAATGAACCAGTATCAGCACCGCAAATGTTGGCTGATGAGTTTGAGCAACCATTAAAAATCGAGTCGCTTCACGAGCTGGATACCGATGTACAGCCGATTAGTTTTGATACGACTGTCCGTGACTTGCGTAATTATCCTGACGAGTTTAAAGACAAGCGCTATCTACTTGCCAACAAGGGTAAGTGGACCGTGCAGGTGATGAATGTCGCTGAAAATGACGTGATTGTCAGTTATTTAGAAGGCCGTGAAGATCGTGATAAGTTCGCTTATTTTCGCTATCTTGATAGTGAAAATCAAGTCCGTTATATGCTGACTTACGGAATCATGAGTAGTCCACAGGAGGCCGTTGGGGCAGCAAAGCTCACAGATTTTAAACTGCCTGCCAATGTACGTGTGCTACCGGAGGAGATCAATCGATACGTAAGTATTATCGATAACTACGAGCGTCCTGATCCAGTAAAAGATTTAAGTACGAAGCGCACGCGCGCTGTCAATCTAAAACCGACTAAGCGTGAAATACCAGTACGTCAGCAAGCTCAAGCAGTTAATAATACGGCTAATGAGCAAGAAGCCGCTAACACCAATGCGAGTCGCGATAGTCAACGACCCTCTAACGATAGCACCCCAGTAGAAAGCATCCGTCAATCTGCAGATACCTCTGAAACATTATCTGTCACAGAAGAGCGCACAGTTGGTAATGAGCCACAATCAACTGATGAGGCATCAAGTCAAACGGAAAGTAATACCAATAACTCCAAGCAGGAAAATAAAAAGCCGTCAACAGCAGGTGCAGATAATAGCACCGCTAAAAAACCACCCGCTGTACCTGCGCCAAAACCGCCCAATACGAGCAACAATGGGGCAAATAGTAATGCAAATGCACCTAAAAATAATAATGCGCCTAAAAATAATAGTGACAGTATCAAGTCGTTAATAGAGGACAAAAGCAACTGATACGAATTTTCTGTTATTGAAAACCCCACTAGCTAATTGGTTAGTGGGGTTTTTTATACTTCGTTTTTTTAATATATTAGTGGCTACTGTCGCTATTTTGGGGCAAAGTGTTAAAGGTAGACACAACTCATCCACTGCCTTATGCAACCCTACGTAGGCGCTTTATATTATATTTCTAATGGGTTCTTAATCGTCCTATAACCAATAGTAATGAGACCTTATACAAATTATGGCTGATGAATCGATAGAAAAGACTAGATTTTTTGTGAATCATTAACTAATATAACTGTGGGCGACGTTCTGTATAGTTATCGTAAAAAACTATTATTAAACAAGCATTTAGTAGCAAATCAATGATTTATAAGGTGTGTTACTAGGGTTTGTTTTCTCAAGCGCGGCTACTTACTGGCTATGTTAAAGTTCTTGTAAGTGACGCAACCTCTCTTATTGTCACTCTTTTTAGAGTGAATAAGGCGCTTGAATACAGAGCGTCAGATATTCAAGACGAACCATATGCACGGTTATTAAATGGTTGGATGTCCAGCTCTCATTGCTAGATATAACGACATAACACACGATGCTTAAACAAACGACATAACGTATTACTGATTGGGCAATTGGCATTTAGGGGTATAAATTACTCTGTTTCAAAGGGCTGCCATTTACTGTCTTTAATATACGACGCATATGTCACGACATTATCTGATGACCAGGAGGGTCAAAGGTTTACTTGCTTTTAGAGCATGATGTCGATTGAGCCTCGCACCATTTACTAATTCAACTATCCGAATATCCACTATCAGCCCGTTCTGCTTACGGGTACCAGCTTATGCTCCGCATTGGAGATGTAAGTTGCCCGTCTACTTAAAAGGACAAGCTATGTCAATGATTTCCTCGCAAACACACCTGGCCACGCCAGATGATTTTTCTGATAATTGCGGTTTTGGTCTAATTGCTCATATTAAGGGTGAAGCCAGCCATAATTTGGTAAAAACCGCCATTCATAGTTTAAGTTGCATGACACATCGTGGTGGTGTGGCGGCAGATGGTAGAACTGGTGATGGTTGCGGTCTACTATTAGCGACGCCTACCGACTTCTTTAAACAGATCGCTGATGAGCAGCAATTCGCAATCACAGACAACTTTGCCGTTGGTATGGTGTTCGTCAATTTGGATGATGATAAAGCCAAGCATAGCCAGCAAGTATTGAGCGATGAGATTACCGCTCAAGGATTAGAAGTCGCTGGCTGGCGTGATGTGCCACTTGATTTGAGTATTGTGGGTGAGATCGGCCGTGAGACATTACCAGATTTTAAGCAGGTATTTGTCAATGCGCCAGATGACTTGGCTGCTGAAGATTTCAACCGTAAGCTATTTGTTGCACGCAAAAAAGCAGAGCAGCGCCTGACAGATGACGAGCTGTTTTATGTATGTTCATTAAGCTGCCAGACCATTATTTATAAAGGTCTGGTCATGCCATCAGACCTGCCAGCATTTTTCTTGGATCTTCAAGACGAGCGCTTGGCGTCACATATCGTGGTTTTCCATCAGCGTTTCTCCACCAATACTTTGCCGCGTTGGCCATTGGCACAGCCGTTCCGTTATCTGGCTCATAATGGTGAATTGAATACCATTACAGGTAACCGCAACTGGTCTAAAGCACGCACGCCAAAGCTCAAATCAGACAAACTGCCGAACTTAAATGAATTGACGCCGCTTGTAAACAGTACAGGTTCTGATTCATCAAGCCTAGATAACATGCTTGAAGTGCTAATGTCTGGTGGTATGAATTTGTTCCATGCGATGTCGATTTTGGTTCCACCAGCGTGGCAGAACGTCGATAGCATGGATATGGATTTGCGAGCGTTTTATGAGTTTTATTCGCAGCATATGGAAGCGTGGGATGGTCCTGCAGGGCTTGTGATCCAAGATGGACGCTATGCCGTCTGTATGCTCGATAGAAACGGTCTGCGTCCGTCACGTTGGGTGACCACCAAGAACGGTTATATCACGGTTGCATCAGAGGTTGGTGTTTGGGACTACTCACCACAAGATGTGTTGGCAAAAGGTCGTGTCGGCCCAGGTCAAATGCTGGTTATTGATACGTTGACAGGTCAAGTGATGGATACGACTGCTGTTGCAACGTTGCTGAAAAATGCGCATCCGTATCGAAAGTGGCTGCGTGAAGAAGCGACACGTGTCCGTGATGATGAGCGCTTAGAAGAAACCTTAGCAGCGCAAGCGTGCCGTGGCGATAAGCTAAAAGCTTTACAAAAGATGTATCACATCACCAATGAAGAGCGTACAGAGATCATCCGTCCTAATGCTGAAAACGGCCAAGAGCCAGTAGGTTCGATGGGTGATGACACGCCAATGGCAGTACTATCGCAGCAAATCCGCCATGTCGGTGATTTTTTCCGTCAGCAATTTGCACAGGTGACCAACCCGCCAATTGATCCACTACGTGAATCCATTGTGATGTCACTACAAACTTGCCTAGGTGCTGAGACTAATGTGTTTGCGCCATCTTCAAGAGATGCTCATCGTATTATTTTGTCATCACCAGTCTTGTCAGCCAGCAAGATGCAGCAGCTTGAAACCTTGGATAATCCAGCATTCAAGATGGCTCGTATCGATCTGAACTATGACCGTACTTTAGAGTTATCTGATGCTATCGTTGCTATTTGCGAAGAAGTGGCAGATAAAATCCGTTCGGGCAATACCTTGATCGTACTGTCTGATAAAGAGATCGATGCAGAAAAAGTACCTGCCAATGCCATCCTAGTCACAGGAGCCGTGCACCATTACCTGATTGCAGAAGGTATCCGTACCGATGCTAACTTGGTGATTGAGACAGGTCTTGCGCGCGATTCGCATCAAGTGGCTGTATTGATCGGGTTTGGTGCAACTTGTGTGTATCCATATCTGGCATATGATGTTATCGATGACTTGGTGGCTACTGGTGAATTGCTTGGTGATCCGATTCAAGCTCGCGTTAATTTCCGCAAAGGCTTGGATAAAGGTTTGCTAAAAATCTTATCAAAAATGGGTATCTCTACCATTGTGTCGTATCGCGGTGCGCAGCTGTTTGAAGCAGTTGGTCTGTCTGAAGAGGTCGTGAGCCTATGTTTTAAAGGTGTACAAAGCCGCATCAAAGGCGCTACCTTTGCAGATCTTGCCGCTGACCAAGCGCAACTGGCTGCCAACGCATTTAAGCGTCGTGCGCCACTAGATCAGGGCGGTTTGCTCAAATTTGTCTTCAATAAAGAGTACCATGCCTTTAACCCTGACGTGATCAACAGCCTGCATACGGCAGTACGTACGGGCGATTATGAGAATTATCAGAATTATGCCAATCTAGTCAATAGCCGCCCAGTGGCGACCTTACGTGACTTGTTGCAACTAAAGACTGACAACAGTATCGATGTCGATGATGTTGAAGATATCTCTGAGATTTTGACGCGTTTTGACTCAGCTGGCATGTCACTAGGTGCGCTGTCTCCTGAGGCGCATGAATCGATTGCAATGGCGATGAATACTATCGGTGGACGTTCAAACTCTGGTGAGGGCGGTGAAGATCCTGCGCGTTATGGCACATTGCGCAACTCAAAGATCAAGCAAGTGGCCTCTGGTCGTTTTGGGGTGACACCTGCATATCTGCGCTCAGCAGAAGTGATGCAGATTAAGGTCGCTCAAGGCGCAAAACCGGGCGAGGGTGGTCAGCTACCTGGTGGTAAAGTGAATGCGCTGATTGCGCGCTTGCGTTATTCGGTGCCAGGCGTGACCTTGATTTCACCGCCGCCGCATCATGATATTTACTCTATCGAAGATCTGGCGCAGCTGATTTTTGATTTGAAGCAAGTCAATCCAGATGCATTGGTATCCGTTAAATTGGTGTCGCGTCCGGGTGTTGGTACGATCGCGACAGGCGTTGCAAAAGCCTATGCCGATTTGATTACGATCTCAGGTTATGATGGTGGTACAGCAGCATCTCCGCTATCGTCTATCCATCATGCAGGCTCGCCATGGGAGCTAGGTCTGGCTGAAACCCATCAGTCCCTACGAGTGAATGGGTTACGTGATAAGGTACGTGTTCAGACCGATGGTGGTTTAAAAACAGGATTGGATGTCGTCAAGGCTGCCATTCTTGGTGCAGAGAGCTTTGGCTTTGGTACTACGCCGATGATTGCGGTTGGTTGTAAGTACCTTCGTATCTGTCATTTAAATAATTGTCCAACAGGGGTTGCTACCCAAAAAGCCAAGCTGCGTGATGAGCATTTCATTGGTGAAGCAGAAATGCTGATTAATTTCTTTAAATTTGTGGCGACTGAAACACGTGAATGGTTAGCAGCGCTAGGTGTTCGTAGTATGGAAGAGCTGGTCGGTCGTACTGACTTGCTCGATATCTTAGAAGGTAATACGGACAAGCAGCGTCATCTTGATTTAACGCCATTGCTATTTAGTCACCCAGCCAGTGTGGGCAAAGCTCAAACGTGTCAGGTGGAGCGTAACGAGCCGTTTGATAAAGGCTTGCTCGCTGAGCAGATGATTCGCGATATGCTCGTCAATATTCGCCAAGGCTCAGGCGGCGATTATAGCTATTTCGTTGGCAACTGTGACCGCTCTATCGGTGCTCGTATCTCTGGTGAGATTGCGCAAGTATGGGGCAACCTTGGCATGAGCGATATGCCGATCAAGCTTCGCCTGACAGGTACTGCAGGGCAAAGTTTAGGCGTGTGGAATGCTGGCGGCCTAAATATTGAGCTTGAAGGCGATGCCAATGACTATGTGGGTAAAGGCATGGCTGGCGGTGAGATTGTCATTTATCCACCTAAAGACTCAAACTTTACGGCACAAGAAACCGCCATCATCGGTAATACTTGTCTATATGGTGCAACGGGCGGTAAGTTATATGCTGCTGGGACCGCAGGTGAGCGTTTTGGCGTCCGTAACTCTGGTGCGCATGCAGTCATCGAGGGTACAGGTGACCATTGCTGTGAATATATGACTGGTGGTATCGTCACGATTCTTGGACGTACTGGACTCAACTTCGGCGCTGGTATGACGGGTGGTTTTGCTTATGTACTCGACATGGAAGGCGACTTCTTTGATCGTTGCAACCATGAACTGATCGATCTCAACCGTATCTCAAGCGAGCAAACAGAAGAGCATCGCATTCACTTACAACAAGTGATTGAAGCTCATGTAGATAAAACAGGCAGTGCGTGGGGTCAGACGATATTGGACGACTTTGAGCACTATGTTCGTAAATTCTATTTGGTGAAGCCAAAAGCGGCGAACATTGCAAGTCTTCTTAAAACTACCATGGCCGACCCACAATAGCCGATTTGTCATTGTCGGTCGTGTCAATCGATTGTCTTAAGAGATCGTATTGAGGAATCGACAATGACTTTAATTAGGGTAGCCAGCGTTCCGTTTTTAGAGACGTTTTAACTCACAGGTTTTCAGCAGGTACGTGACAGCAGCGATATATGTCTTAGATTTTAGACAAACAACACATCGCTTGACTGTCGCCACCCACTGCAAAAGAGCCTTATATAAAAGAGATAGTACCATGGCAAAACGCTTAGAAAATAATTTCCAGTTTTTAGATGTACCGAGATTTGATCCAACCAAAAAAGACATTGCAACGCGCTCAACAGAGTTTGTTGAGATTTATAAACCTTTTGAAAACGAAGCTGTTGCTCAGCAAGCGCACCGTTGTCTTGAGTGTGGTAATCCGTACTGCGAGTGGAAATGCCCAGTACACAACTATATTCCTAACTGGCTAAAGCTGGCGACCGAAGGACAGATCTTTCAAGCGGCTGAATTGTGTCACCGTACCAATACCTTGCCTGAGGTCTGTGGACGAGTTTGTCCGCAAGATCGTTTGTGTGAAGGCGCTTGTACCTTAAATGACGGTTTTGGGGCAGTGACGATTGGTAATGTTGAAAAGTACATCAACGATACTGCTTTTGCCCTTGGCTGGCGTCCAGATATGTCCGAGGTGGTTTGGACGGACAAAAAAGTCGCTATCATTGGTGCAGGGCCAGCAGGTCTTGGTTGTGCGGACATCTTGGTTAGAAATGGTGTAAAGCCTGTCGTTTTTGATAAGCGCCCTGAAATTGGCGGCTTATTGACCTTTGGTATTCCTGAGTTCAAAATGGAAAAGGATGTCATGCGCAACCGCCGCGTGATTTTTGAAGGCATGGGTATGGAGTTCCGGTTAGAGACGGAAATCGGTACAGACGTCACCATTGATGAGCTATTGGCTGAATATGACGCGGTATTTATGGGTATGGGTACCTATACGTATATGCGCGGCGGGTTTGCTGGTGAAGAGCTAGATGGCGTTTATGATGCATTAGATTATCTGATTGCCAACGTCAATCGCTGTAACGACTGGGAAAAAGATGCCGAAGAGTACATCGACCTTAAAGGCAAAAGAGTTGTCGTACTAGGAGGTGGTGACACAGCGATGGACTGTAACCGTACCAGTATTCGTCAAGGTGCTGAAAAAGTCGTCTGTGCTTATCGCCGTGATGAAGAAAATATGCCTGGCTCACGCCGCGAAGTAGTCAATGCTCGTGAGGAAGGGGTTGAGTTTTTATTCAATCGCCAGCCTACTGAAATCATTGGCTTAAATGGCAAGGTTAATGGGGTAAAAGTAGTCACGACGCACTTAGGTGCGCCAGATAACCGCGGTCGCCAGCGTCCTGAGCCGATTCCTAATTCTGAAGAGATTATCCCATGTGATGCCGTGATTATGGCATTTGGCTTTAGACCAAGTCCTGCTGATTGGTTCGAGTCGCAGCAAGTGGCAATGGACAGCTCTGGTCGAGTGTTGGCTGCAGAAAAACAAACCTTTAAATTCCAAACGCAGAATCCCAAAATTTTTGCAGGTGGTGATATGGTACGTGGCTCTGATTTGGTCGTGACGGCTATTTGGGAAGGCCGCGAAGCAGCAGAAGGTATACTAGACTTTTTAGAAGTATAATTACCTCGATTTAGATTCCACGATTTATTAGTGGTTTGTGATGTAAACGTCTTTTGTCTTTTATCAGACAAAAGGCGTTTTTTTTGAGTGATGCTTGGTAAATCGAGGCTCGACTGCTAGCATGTTTTTGCGTACCCTATATGCTTTATCGTTTACCTCATTTATCCACTAAAACTCGTTTATTCACTAAAAAGAGTAGCCTTGCGTGAAATCAACCCTTTACCAGCTTATTACTGCTCCATTTACTGAGCCTTATGTTCGCTATCAACATGCCGACGTCTTGCACGCCATTCGCTTAGGAACGGCTGTCATACTGGCGCTACTGGCCAATAAACTCACCAACCTGCCGCATGGTGAGTGGACCACCATTACGGTTTTTATTATCTTGGGATTATTGCAGTATCAAGGCGCTATCTATACCAAAGCCAAAGAGCGTGTCTTGGGTACTCTATTAGGCATAGGTACGGCCCTTGGGGTGCTGTGGTTCATTCAAAATGCAGGTGCATGGCTATGGATCGATTATGCACTTATCGGTATATTAAGCGGCATCATTGGCTATTTAGCCGTCAGAAAGCTCGGATATACAGGGTTGCTAACGGGTATCACTATGTTGATGATTGTCTCTGACTTGGGTCACAACAGCATCGGTCAAGATGGCATCTACCGCGCGCTAAATATCTTACTGGGTACAGGTGTTTCGGTAGCAGTGACGCTGATTTTACCGCTCAAATCAACGTTGATGTGGCGGTTTTTATTGAGTAGTAATCTTGACGCTTGTAGCAGTCTCTATGCTGGCGTGGGTCATCATATTGATGCAGCGGATGGGGTAATGGACAATGCTACTCAAAAATCAAACCCAATGGCCTTTCCTATTAAAGAAGTACCCGTTGATAGGAAGTTGGTAACAGCGCTACAGCAGATCAACAAACGCCTGCTGGCTGTGCGTCCACATATCGCTGCGACAGCAAGTGAGTCAGGAATCGAAAAAGAGACGCTAGAGACAATTCAGCGTACCCATCGTAATATTATCGGAACGATTGATTTATTATTAAGCGCTGCTCCGCGTTTGGCGAATATCGAAATTGATGAAGAAAACCATGTGTTACTGATACATTATCAGCACGAATTGACGCAAGCCATGCAGCATATGGCGGCGGTACTCCGAAGTCCAAGTGATGAAGTGTTTCGCCCGATTACTCGTATTGCTGTGTCAGAATATCCAAGTGTGCAGCACTTAGCATTTGAGTGGCAGGGGTATTTTTGGTTAACACAGACGTTGCAAACCCAGTTGCAGCAATTGAGTGATCTGTTACAAGCCTCTAAGCTACACTGGTTTGCTGCATCTGGGCTGGGTTATCAGCGCCGTGAGCAGCGCCGGATGAAAGAGCAGGGCGGCGAGACAGATTTGCATTTATAACGCACAAAAAAACGCTGACCATTTAGGATCAGCGTTTTTTCTTAAAGATTTACTTTATTTTAAAGGTATTAAACCATGGCTATTAGCGACCCGTTTTTAGCTTATCCCAGTATTGTTGATACACTTGTAGTGCTTCATCGCCCACATCTTCTTGGAATTCCGCTTTGGCTAACACGTCTTTAGATGGGTAAATCGTTGGATTGTTGCGAACGCTTTCATCCATCAGCTCTCGTGCTGCCTGGTTTGGTGAGGCATAACCAATTTCTTCACTCACGATTTTGGCGTTTTCAGGACGCAATAAGTAATCAATAAATTTATGTGCTGCATCAACCTGTTTGGCATTTTTTGGAATGACAAAGTTGTCCATCCACAAGATAGCGCCTTCAGTTGGGTATTTATAAGCTAGGCTCGTTAGACCTTCGTCATTCGCCATGACCGCTTCGCCATTCCACGTCATGCCAAGAGACGTCTCACCTTCGATGTACGGCATACGTGTCGCATCAGAGTTAAACGTTTTGACGTTTGGCATTAACGTTGTAAGCTTGTCGTAAGCCGCTTTGATTTCATCAGGATTGCTACTGTTGCCCGAGTAGCCTAGCGTCAGTAACGCCATACCGAACACTTCACGCACATCGTTGGTAAGCATCACCTGACCTTTGTACTTAGGGTCCCATAGGTCGTTCCAGCTATTCACAGTTGCAGGATCGACACTATCGCCATTGATCGCAAGACCGGTGCTACCCCACATGTACGGTATAGAGTATTTATTGTCAGGGTCGACTTTGGTGTTAGTAAATGACGTATCGAGGTTTTTAAAGTTACTTAATTTAGACTTATCTAACTCTTGCAGTAACCCTTCTTTGGCCATTTTTTCGACATAATAAGTCGATGGAATGGCCAAATCATACTGGCTAGAATCATCGAGCAGTTTAAGTTTGGCGTACATCGCTTCGTTTGAATCAAACGTCGTGTAATTGACTGCGATGCCAGTTTCTTCTTCAAAACCATCCAAAATCTCTTGTGGCATGTATTCTGACCAGTTATACAAATTGAGCGCCTCAGTGCTGGCCGCAGCGCTAGCATCTGCCGCATTGTCAGAATTGCTACAGCTGGATAATGCCAAGCCAATAGCTGCCGCTAATAATGCTTTTGGTACTATACGGCCGATACGAGCTGGGCTGTCTGGACGGGACGATGATAAATGGGTCAAAATACTTCTCCTAAATAAAAATAATGCAAATCAAGAAGTTGATAAAAATAATCAGGCAGTCGATGCCTGATGTCGCTAATAAAACTATTATGGTTATTACTTTGTACAATTTAAAGGGCTATTATCGAGACGATGCTTAGTTATGCTAATAAAGGTCGCTAATAATACTAATCAAATGAGTAATGAAAATTGGTTTAAAGACAGTCAATGCTGAGTGGGTTTTCTAGAGTATTGCCAAGGGTGAGACAAATAATGGCCGTATAGACCTATGCTATTACAAGTATAAGGACAAGCGAAGGTTCAAGCGTCAAATAGCGCCAAGAACTTATAACTTAGAACTTAACATAATAATTAGCTACACCAGAACAGCAAAGGATGCGACGCAATGACTGAGCGCCGCTATCACCGAAGATTCAATGACTGTTGATGGTAGTTCAACGATGCTTTGACAGGATATTGATAGGTACGCAATACATGCTCAAATAAGATTTTATTTGGTTGACGAGGTGGCGTAGAACGGTTCAAGCACTGTCTGTATGCCGTACTCTTCGATCGTACCTGTGACGAAATCAGCACGCGCTATCAGATCAGGCTGCGCATCCCCCATCGCAACCGCAAACCCCACCAAATCAAACATTTCTAAGTCATTCATACCATCGCCAAACGCCATACACTCGCTAACATCTACCGCATAGTATTCGCAGACATCTTTGATACCGCGAGCTTTTGATGCTTCTATTGGCAATATATCTGCACCGATTTGATGCCAATGCACCAGTTTTAAATCATACTGCGCAAAGTCGATATCTTGCATTTTTTCTTGTTGATTATTAAAAAATACGGAGCACTGATAGACGGTATTTGATTTGTAATACTCAGGGTCAAGAATAGAGTTGGGTGTGACAGCATTGAATTCACGCAAACGATCATTTTCACCTGACCAAGCGATATGAGTGGCAGAGTCAAATTTATGAATCAAGTCACTCTGCTGGCACAAACGCACGATTTTATCTGTTTGCTCATCTGACAATGGATAGTGGCTGATTCGGCCAGTTTTATCAAAGCTATACTGTCCATTCATACAAATAATGGCATCCAATATATCTGCATCAAGCAATGCTAAAATATCCTCAGGCAATATGGCCTTGGAGCGCCCAGTTGAAATCACCAACTTGATATCAGTGTCTGCCAGTTGCTCAAGGGTTGCTTTATTATGTTCGGCAATGACGCCGCTGCGACTCAAGGTATCATCGATATCGAAAAAGATGACTTTAGGTGTAGAAACTTTGGTATTCATACTTTCTTGAGCAATTTTATCTTCGATAAACATGGTTGTCCTTTACATTTTGAGCGCTGCTATTAAAGGTAATAGTAGCTGATTACTAATACCTGAGCGACTGTATTATTCGTTTTATCCTACAGGCTCATCAGCCAAAAACGATGAGAGTTTTGACTAGGTTGTGTAACGCATTGGTCTTACGCTATTCACTTTGATGATTCATAAAGTTGCTAACGTATTACCGAAGATACCGTTGATATTCTATGTGTAGTCTATATATAGACTACACTTAAATTAAATATTTTTTAGTTTATCTAATAAACTACTATGTTGTTTTCTGAGCTAAGTTCTTGAAAGAGTATTTATTGATAACGACTCAAGCATTCATAGAGAAAGTTTGAATAAGCAAAGTAATTTATGGGGACAATATTATGACTGCTTCCGCTCAAAACTCAAACGCTCAAGATATAGCAGATGAGGGGCTGCTTGCTCCGACTCCACGTCATCCTGACAGTCGGTTAGAGGTTGATTGGCTGTTTTTATACGAGAAGCTACCGCCCAATCAATGGCTCAGTGCAGATTATATTTATAAGACATCGTTTTGGTTAAGTATTCACGCTGATATACGTAAACGCCAACACACTCTTATCCAAATCAGTGACGCCTATCATGCCGGTGATATTAAATGGTCAGAATACCGCTCACAAATCTCACCACGGATTAATCAATATATTTTTAAGTTACACCAACACCATAATATTGAAGATACCGGCTACTTTCCACAGTTCATTCGCATGTATCCTCAACTAAAAGCAGGTTTTGAGATATTAGATCGTGACCACGTACATTTGGATGCACTACTTAATGAGTTGCAAGTGCTAAACAGTAGGCTAGCATCAAGCAACACTGAAGATAAAGCACTGGGTGAGCAATTGCATCAGCGCTTAATGGATGCCAGTGAGCTACTGTCGCAACATCTCACTGATGAAGAAGATTTGGTGATTCCTATTTTGGGGCTGAATTAGTGTTATAGGGAAAAATAGTTTAGCTTTATTTTTTATCAGACAAGACTACCGCACTAAATGTATCAAAATCTGTAGTACTACGATGTGGCGATAGGAGGAGGAATACGCCATCTTATTGAAACTGCAACGCTGTCTCTCTAGAAAAGAGTGAGAACGGGTAAAAACCTACTAAAAAATACAAAATGTTGTTGATTGTACTTTAGATTAAAGGGTATCTTAATTTAAAGCGGCTTTTGATCATTGAAATTCTTTATGCACAACGTTATTGATGACATCTCAGAATCTGGTACTGAAGTTTTAGAGGAGGGAGATAAAGACGGTGCAGATATTCTGGTTAGCCTCACATATATCGGTAAAAATCGTGAGAAAGATAATGGCATAAAACTGACTCGTACCTTTGAGACGGCACGAAAAAATAACGAAAAAAGCAATATCACTTCAGCGCTTGTCAATAATAGTTATTATTTTATTAAAAACATCGAAAACTCGAGATTTTCAATCAAGGAAAGCTTAGTTATTGTTATTTTGGGATTAAACAATAGTAATTATAGTCAAATATAGATTAGGCTTTTGAGCTATTAGAATAATACAATCACACAGCTTTTACCAACATTTGTAGTAAAATTCGCGATAGTAAATATTGGCGTCCTATTTAATCAAAAAGGCTATGTCATAATTTAAAAAAATAATAATAGATGGTAAAAATTCGGTCAAAACGTAACAATTTCATTGATTATATTTTATAATAAAGTGTATCTTAATTTAGATAAGTATTTTGCAAATAGGGTTCCTTATGAATATTATAACGACAAGCCATACTCCAGAAAATAAGAAAAGAAATGGCGAGCATATTCTTATTCACATGACATATATCGCCAAAAATGTCGAGCTAAATTCAGGAATCGAGCTGACTCGCGCACTTGAGTATTGGCGCAGATATTTTGAAGAAAATGATATCGTTTCAGCTTTAGTTATTAGTGAGGGTTATTTTGTTCAAAGTTTTCAAGGGACAAGGCCTGCTATCAATACTGCCTTGGCAAAGATATTTGACGAGCACTCAACCATCTTTCCTAATATTGTAAACATAGAGGAAATAGAGTCGCGTCAATGGAGTGGTTTTTTAATCAAACATCTCACCTCAAGCGCTGAAGACGAAGAGTATACTTTAAAGAGCTTCTCAGCAGGTTCTGACTATAATCCATATCTAATGACAAGTGCGCAGATTGAAAATTTTTTGAAAACAATTTTTGATGAGAAAAAATCACAAATCCGTGATGTTATTTGACTTTAACTTCGATCTTCTGCAATTAATGGCTTGTTAAGCGATGAAGCAAGTATTTAACTGATGCGAGTGGGCTGTTGTTGTAATTCTGATTGATCAGCAATATTTTGAGTTTAAAGTTTGTTTTAGTTTAGAAAAGTGTTTTGCAAATAAGGTTATTTATGCATATAACGACGAGCCATACTTCAAAAAATAATAATAGAAATGGCGAGCATATTCTTCTCAGTCTCACTTATATCGGAAGAAATAGCGAAAAAAATAACGGAGTAGAGTTAACTCGAATTCTTGAGCGATGGCGCAGAAATAATGAGAAAAGTGATATAACCTCTGCACTTGCTATTAATGATAATTACTTAATTCAAAATATTGAAGGCTCAAGGCCTATTATCAATGAAGTCTTAGCAATATTGATTAATGACTATCCTCATCTATTGTCTCATATCATTGGAGTTGAGGAAATAGAGGTGCGGAGATGGAATGGGTTTTTAACCAAATATTTAACATCAAGCGCTGAAGATGAGGAATATGCCTTAAAAAGCTTCTCAGCGGGTTATGATTTTAATCCCTACTTAATGAAAAGTACTCAGATTGAACATTTTTTGAACACTATTTTTACCTGAGAATTGCCTAAAAAATAGCCTCTGTCAGTGCTATGGTTGAGTGTTCAACACGCCATACCTACAATAAATACTATTTGACAGCTGCATTAATTGTGTAGAAAAATATATATCGAGTCGATAGCTATCTTTAATCTACAGCAATAACTCAGTAGTGACATATAGTAGTGTAGAGATCGTTTAGACTTTTTTGCATTCAACCAATTTTTGCTAAATAGGCTGTATTTGGGTAACGCTATTAAGTGCTAATTTAGAAGAGAGAAGGGAATGATTTCAGACGAGAGAAATAAAAACGGTGCTCACATTCTCATCAGTCTAACGTATATTGGCAAAAACCGCGAAAAAGATAATGGCGTGAAAATGGCTCGTACTTTTGAGATAGCAAGACGAAACAACGAGAAAAGCGGTATAACCTCAGCACTGGCCATCAACGACAACTATATTATTCAAAATATTGAAGGTTCAAGACTTGATGTCAACGAGCTGATAACAAGGATTATCACGGAACGTCCACATCTTTTTATCCATGTTGTAGATATTAAAGAGGTAGAGACACGTAAATGGGATGGATTTTTGATCAGATACTTAACACCAACTCCTGAATATGAAGTGCATACCCTCAGACATTTTTCGGCAGGTACTGACTTTAATCCCTACCTAATGCCGAAAGATCGAATCACAAGTTTTATGGATGCGCTGTTCACAGATGAACTGCTTAACGATATGTAAATGGAGCGTATCTGTTCGCTACAACTGTGTTTTTTCACTCTACTTTTAATCGTTTCTAGTTTCGGTGGCTCTTAGTTTTAATATTCAAATATGGTCAGGCATTTTTCTGCTGTAGTACAAATTTTTGTTCTTGGTAATACAAACCTTTATTAGTACAAAAAAGCCGCCTATACGTTTGTGTAGGCGGCTTTTTGCTGAGAATGAGCTTTGTTTGATTTACCTATAAAGCAGGTCGACTGAATAATTGTTTAAAGTCATGTTTTGTTACTCCTTAATTCATTCTACTGAACTGGGCTTATGAATTATCCTGCTATTTCAACACTCGTTACATTCTGAAAGCCTCGTGGTAACTGCCCACCGCGATTACCACGACTGCCCGTATAGTTAGCCAAGTCATTCGGCTTGAGTGTCACGTGGCGTTTGCCAGCAGTAATGACGAGGCTGTTTTGTAAACTGAGTGGCGTAATAGCCAGCACTTCTTCATCATCTTTCAGCTTAATCAATTTATTACCTTTACCGCGAGCCTGTTCGGGCAAATCATCGAGGGCAAATATTAGTAGATATCCGGCATTGGTTACCACTGCGACATGGTCAGGCGTTATCTCTAACTTGGTGGTCTCGTCGTCAGTGTTATCCGCCATTTTTACTGGCGCATCGATACGAGCGACAGACAGCAAGCGACTATCGGCAGCGAGGTTAATGACATTCTTGCCTGCCTTTTGATTGCTGTCTAAATTACCAAGGGTGTTGATAAAGCCATAACCTTGCGAGCTGGCAAGAATGATGCGTTGATCGTCAGCACCAGTCAATAGCTGCTCAAAGCTTGCACCGGCTGGCGGTTTTAACACACTGGTCAGCGGGTCGCCTTGACCACGCGCGGAGGCAAGGTTGTGCGTATCAATACTATAGCTACGTCCTGTACTATCGAGGACGTAAATTTTCTCATTGGACTTGCCGCGCACGTGCGCTTGATAACTGTCCCCTGAGCGATAACTCATACCAGCGGCATCGACATCATGGCCTTTGGCCGCGCGAATCCAGCCCGCTTTCGATAGGATAGCGGTGACCGGCTCGCTCGGTACGAGGTCTGACTCTTTTAATGCTTGTGCTTCTTCGCGTTCTGCTAATGGCGACACACGCTCATTGCCGTGTTCTTTCATATCGGCGGTGAGCTCTTCAATCATGAGATTGGTGAGACTATCTGGATTGTCCAAGTACTCTTGAATAATGGCGCGTTCGGCAGCGAGTTCATCTTGCTCGCGGCGTAACTCAATTTCCTCTAACTTTGCCAACTGACGCAGACGAATATCTAAGATGGCATTGGCCTGAATGTCAGTCAGGTCATAGTCTTGCATCAATGTTGCTTTTGGATCGTCTTCTTCACGAATGATGCGTATCACTTCATCGATATTGAGATAAGCAATTAGCAAACCTGCAAGGATGTGCAAGCGCTTATCGATTTTATCAAGACGATATTGCAGACGGCGTGTGACCACTGAGCGGCGACAAATGAGCCATTCTTCTAAGATTTCTTTTAGATTTTTGACCTGCGGCTTACCATTGAGGCCAATCATGTTCATATTGACGCGGTAGTTGCTCTCAAGATCGGTGCTAGCAAACAGATGGCTCATAACGCGATCGACATCGACGCGCGTTGAGCGCAATTCTAATACGATACGACAAGCGTTCTCATGATCTGATTCATCATGAATATCGGTAATCCAAGGCAGTTTTTTATCCGTCATGAGCTTGGCGATTTGCTCTTGGATTTTGTTGCCTGAGACTTGGTAAGGCAGCGCGTCAATAATGACTAAATTCTTCTCTTTGGGGTCGATATGAAAAGTCGCGCGCATTTTGTAACTTCCACGCCCTGTTTCATACATCGCCTGCAAGTCTTTTTTGCTAGTGATGATTTCAGCTGGCGTTGGCAAATCTGGTGCTGGTATTGACTGGGTAAGCTGCTTAACAGACAGCTCAGGATTTTTTAATAAACGAATCGCTGCGCGTACCACTTCGTTAAGGTTATGCGGCGGAATGTCAGTTGCCATGCCAACCGCGATTCCTGTGGTGCCGTTTAATAAAATATTGGGCAGGCGGGCGGGTAGAGTGGTTGGCTCTTCCATCGTGCCGTCAAAGTTATCTTGCCAGTCGACCGTGCCTTGTCCCAACTCTGCAAGTAGGGTGTTGGCATAAGCAGACATTTTGGCTTCGGTATAACGCATGGCCGCAAAGGACTTAGGATCATCAGGGCTACCCCAGTTACCTTGACCCGTGATAAGCGGATAGCGATAGCTGAACGGCTGTGCCATCAGCACCATGGCTTCATAACACGCGCTGTCACCATGTGGGTGGTATTTACCGAGCACATCACCGACCGTACGTGCAGATTTTTTTGCCTTAGCAGAGGATTTTAGCCCAAGCTCGCTCATGGCGTAGACAATACGGCGCTGAACAGGTTTTAGGCCGTCAGCGATATTTGGTAGCGCCCGATCCATGATGACGTACATGGCATAATTGAGGTAGGCCTGCTCAGTGAACTCTGCCACTGAGCGAGTATCCATCGGCTCATTAGGAATGATTGGGGCAACAGTAGGATCAATAACATCAGACATAAAATAGACTTCGCTTATGAGTTTTTAATTAGTATGGTTTATATAGTTAGGCATAGTATAGGTGTGAACTGCACCGTATGCTCATTTAGGTTCGGCGCGATATTCACGTAAAAATAAGATAGTGCTATCGTAAAGGATATTGATCCAATTAAAAAGACATGTATCAGAATATACGACAGCTCATGACGTGCTTATACTGGCTTTTATAGACTTTACTTACCATGTCCCCGTACGTGGCTTTTATAGATAAAGTTAAGTATAGTAAACCTAACATTTATTTTTTATTTTTAATAAATATCCCAGAGTGACGGTGCCGAATTAGTGACAAGAATTAGCATATCTCGACCAGGCAGTGACAAAGAGGGAGCTTGCTGTAACTTTACGCCGCTCACTGGGCCAGCTGATGCCCTTGAGAGCATGCGCGAAGGCAGTTTTATTATGTAAATATTGTGTCTAAAATAAAAGAGGTACTGTGGGTAAAATTCAGTGACATGACCAGTTTTTGTTGGTATAAATAATTGATATTAATGAAAATATCAGCCGTCAAGCCAGTTTGAGAACTCGTATAACAATCTTTTGTATTGAGTAGTCTATATAAAGTGTGTATGTTAATGAACAAAGGGCTATTTACCACTACATTGTTTGCTCATCACCTTACGACTATATCGCAGCCTCGCTTGTCATCATGATGGTGAGACTGCGCTCTGGTTTTTCGTCTGTTTATCACACTGTGATTTGCATGAGCTGACGGTAATGTATTATTACTAGGAGAGAAAAGATTATGGAAGATCAAGGTAACCTGATTCGTCGCAACGACAAAGTATGGCTCAAAACATACGAAAAACTTGGCATTCAGTATGATATTGATATGCCGCCAGCCAACACCTCATTGATTGATATCATTGAGCAAAACTTTATCAATCATGCAGGCAAAACGGCGTTTGTCTGTATGGATGTTAAGCTGTCTTACGAAGAGTTGGACCTCTATAGTAAACAAGTTGCTGCTTACCTTCAGTCATTAGGGCTACAAAAAGGCGATAAAGTGGCAGTAATGATGCCTAATATTTTGCAGCTACCAGTTGCGGTGCTAGGGGTGCTACGTGCTGGTATGACATTGGTCAACGTCAACCCACTTTATACCACCAAAGAGCTGTCACATCAGTTAACAGATTCAGATACCAAAGTTTTGATTTTGCTTGAGAACTTTGCCAAAACTTATGAAGATATCGGTCAAGGCTTAGTCGATCATGTCGTAGTTGCCTCAATGGGTGACATGATGAGTCCGCTCAAGGGCTTTATTGTCAATGCCGTGGTACGTCACGTCAAAAAAATGGTGCCTGATTATCATATCAAAGGCAGCGTCAAGTTCAAAAAAGCAATGAACCTTTTTTCTGCTAAAAGCTATAAACGTCCTAACAATATCAGCCTCGATGATGTCGCTGTACTTCAGTACACGGGCGGTACGACAGGGGTGGCCAAAGGCGCTATGCTAACGCATGGTAACTTGGTGGCTAACTTGATCCAAAGCGATACTTATTTAGGCGATACTTTTGACAAGTTTGAGAAGAGTAATGAGCAGCCAGTGATTATGACGGCTCTGCCGCTATATCATATTTTCTCGTTTACGGTCTGCGGTATGTTTGGTCTATATCGTGGTTGTATCGGTCTGCTAGTACCAAACCCACGTGATCTACCAAGCCTTATCAAAGCATATAAAGACTATCCACCAGCGTTTTTCCCAGCAGTAAATACTTTGTTTACTGCGCTTGCCAATAACGAAGAATTCCAATCGCTAGATCATAGCAAGCTTGAGATGTCTATGGGCGGCGGTATGGCAGTACTCAAAGACACGGCGACCAAATGGGAGCAGGTAACGGGCAATATCATCGTTCAGGGTTATGGTCTGTCAGAGACCTCGCCAGTTGCCTCAGCGAACCCACATGGTACGGGTGAGTTCTCAGGAAACATCGGCTTGCCAATGCCTGCCACTGATATGGCTATCTTGGATGAAGAAGGCAATGAAGTGGCCTTGGGTGAGCGTGGTGAGATTAGTATCCGTGGCCCGCAGGTGATGAAAGGCTACTGGAAGCGTGAAGATGCGACCGCTGAAGTCATGACTTCGGATGGTTACTTTCGTACTGGCGATATTGGCGTGATGGATGAAGACGGTTACTTTAAGATTGTCGATCGCAAAAAAGACATGATCTTGGTATCTGGCTTTAACGTTTATCCAAACGAAGTAGAAGACGCCATGTCGACACATCCAAAGATTTTGGAATGTGGTGTGATCGGTATCGATGATGAGAAGAGCGGTGAAGTACCGAAGATTTACGTGGTACGTAGTGACGCCAGTCTGACTGCTGATGAAGTCATCGCTTACGGTAAAGAAAACTTAACTGGCTACAAACGTCCTCGCCATGTTGAGTTTATTGACGAGCTGCCAAAATCGAACGTCGGTAAAATCTTACGTAAAGACTTACGAGCACTCGAAGAGAAAAACCACGGTTAATCTACGAAGGCTTATGTTTAGATAGGGTTTTATCACTGGCTATTTATAAGTACCTCTATGATTGATTGCTACTTGTAATATGCTGAGTAACCAGATTTAGTTATTGTTATAACCAAAATGATAAGGTTGTCTCGTGCTGCCTTGTCATTTTTTGTCTTTGTGCCTGTTGTGCCTGTTGTGCCTGTTGTGAATAGTGGGGCATAAGGAGTATAGATAGAGAATTTTTAGTAAAACTGCTATAGTGCCAGCCAAGAGGTTTTTGCATTTATTTATAATAGAGTGATGATTTTACTCAATATGACTTGCAAAGCGATTATTATAAAAATGATATAGCTACGCTGACCTGTGAGCTCATTTAATACGATTTCACCATGCTGCATCAAACATTACACCATCAAAAAAAACAGAGTTTTTATATAAAGTATTCTATGTTTTTAACAGTAATATTTAAGGAAAATTATGACGGACAATATCAATAAAGAGACAACAGATAATAACGCTGGCACTAGTGATAAAGGCAATGCATCTGAGTATATTTATCAAGACAATGCATTCCCTACTATGCCGACTATCGCCAGTGACAGTCCATGGTTGAGCGCTTATGAGCGTTATAGCATTGATGCTACGATTGAGATGCCAGAGGACAGTACCTCTTTACTTGATGTGTTTGAGCGTAATTTTAACCGTTATGGCCAAAAAACGGCCTATATTTGCATGGGCGCTTCGATTAGTTTTAAGCAATTGGACCTATATAGCCGCCAGATTGCCAGTTATTTGCAATCGCTAGGGTTGGTTAAAGGCGATAAGGTTGGGGTTATGATGCCCAACCTCTTACAGTATCCGATCATCGCGTTAGGTGTCATTCGCGCCGGTATGATACTCGTCAATGTAAACCCTTTATATACCAGTCGCGAATTGTCCCATCAGCTCCATGACAGTGGTGCCAAAGCCTTATTCATCGTTGAGAATTTTGCGAAAACCTATCAAGATGCCGAAGATAAAGGGCAAATTGAGCATGTTGTCGTCTGTAAGATTGGGGATATGCTGGGTACGGTCAAAGGGGTCGTGGTCAACCTCGTCGCTCGTCATATCAAAAAAATGATTCCTCCTTATCGAATCCCAAATAGCGTGAGCTTTAAGGAGGCATTGGGCGCAGTCTCTGCCAGTAATTATGAGCGTCCTGAGTTGAACTTGAGTGATGTGGCATTACTACAATATACAGGCGGGACGACAGGCGTGGCGAAAGGGGCAATGCTATCTCATGGCAACTTAGTCGCCAATATGCTACAGGTTAGTGCACTGATGAATAGTGCATTCGAAGATGATATAGACAGCAGAGATGTCATCTTGACAGCACTGCCGTTGTATCATGTGTTCTCATTTATGGTATGCGGTATATGTAGCATGTACCAGGGTTATACAGGCTTGCTTATTCCTAACCCGCGCGATCTCGATGGGCTTATCAAAGAGATGGGTAAATACAAACCTTCTTTTATCCCAGCTGTGAATACGCTATTTAATGGCTTAGTGCACAAAGACAGCTTTGCAGACCTAGATTTCTCTAATCTAAAAGCCTCTATCGGCGGTGGTATGTCCGTATTGCCGAGCGTTGCCAAAGAGTGGCATAAAATCACAGGTCTACCTATCGTTGAAGGCTATGGATTATCTGAGACGTCACCAGTCGTTGCTTTTAACCCAATGACCATCGCAGAGTTTACTGGCAAGATTGGTATTCCTGCACCTAGCACCGATGTCGTGCTCATCGATGAAGAAGAAAACGTCGTCGCGCTGGGTGATCGCGGTGAGATATGCGTCAAAGGTCCACAAGTGATGATTGGTTATCAAAACCGTCCAAAGGAAACAACCGAGTCCTTTACCGCTAGTGGTTACCTAAAAACCGGTGACATTGGCATCATGGACGAAAAAGGCTTTATCAAAATTGTTGATCGCAAAAAAGACATGATCTTGGTATCTGGTTTTAACGTGTATCCAAATGAAATCGAAGAAGCCATGAGTGAGCATCCAGCTGTGGTAGAGTGCGGTGCCATTGGCGTTCCTAATGATGAGCGCGGTGAAGAGCCAAAACTATTTGTGGTCAAAAAAGGCGATGTCACCGAAAAAGAGCTGCTTGAGTACGGCAAAAAACAACTGACTGGCTACAAGCGTCCGCGTCACATACAGTTCGTCGACGAATTACCAAAGTCGAACGTTGGCAAAATCCTACGTAAAGAATTGCGTAAGATGGAAGGCTTAGAATAGCCTCTATCGTCCATTATTGCCTAACTGACGGCGCAATGGCGGGCGTGAATCTTGCCATTGCGCCGCTGTCACGTTAGGATATCTTAAGATTTTAGTCTACCAGATACCTGTCGGTCTGCTTATTAGCCACTGATAGCGTACTTTTATGACACTGCTTTTATAATATTGTACTAGGAATTTTTATGCGTATTGACAATCGTGAACTTGACCAACTTCGTTCTATCAGCTTTGAGCGCCACTATACTAAGCATGCTGAAGGGTCAGTATTGGTCAGTTTTGGCGATACCAAAGTGCTATGTACGGCCAGTGTCGAATCTGGTGTACCGCGCTGGCTCAAAGGTAAAGGTAAAGGTTGGATAACCGCCGAATACGGTATGCTGCCACGCGCAACCAATACTCGCAATCAACGCGAAGCGGCTCGCGGCAAGCAGTCAGGCCGTACGCAAGAGATTCAGCGTCTGATCGGTCGTAGCTTACGTGCCATGATTGATTTAAGTAAGCTTGGTGAAAACACCATCTATCTTGATTGTGATGTATTGCAAGCGGATGGCGGTACTCGTACGGCCAGTATCACTGGTGCGGCAGTTGCACTGATCGATGCGTTAGAAACTATCCAAAAGAGCAAAAAACTCAAAGCTGATCCGCTGATTGGATTGGTTGCTGCGGTTTCTGTTGGTATGAAAGATGGTGAAGCTTATCTGGATCTGAACTACGAAGAAGACTCTAGCTGTGATACCGACCTAAACGTCGTTATGACTCAAAAAGGTGAGTTTATTGAGCTTCAAGGTACTGCTGAAGAAAAGCCATTCACCCGCGCTCAAGCAGACGCTATGCTGTCATTGGCTGAAACAGGCATTGCTGAATTGATTAAAATGCAGCAGACTGCACTTGGCTGGTAGTCTGGTATTTAGATAAAACTTGCTGTCTTTATTTTTAGTTTTGATAACTGCCTGTTAGTCTCTGATAGGCAGTTTTTTCATAAAAAACACTTTTTACATTTCGCAATAGGTAACAATGCATGCTCAAGCTGACTGATGATGGCGCCAAAATCACCTTACAGGGTCAGCCGAATAATGCTGACAACGGTATGTTTTGGTTTGGATCTGCATTACTGATAGGAGCGGTGGCAGTTGCTATGGCAATGAGCTTATTGTCTGAGCGATTGGCTATCGGTGCGCTGGCACTGCTTATCGTTGGTAGTTTTATTTTTAACAAAAAACGTCAGCAGCATAAAAAAGCCATGAGTGGCATGATTAGTAGCGGTACATTATGGGTGCGAGCGGATGAGTTGGTACATGACAATCTAGGCAAACGTGAACATATTCATTTGACTGACGACGATAAAGTTGTGCTTATCGGTGATGGGCTGCAGATTGTCGGTAGCAGTGAGGCACGCAAGTATCATATTACTGGTTTTGAGAGTGCCCAAGAGGCGAAAGTGACTAAAGCCATATTAGAAGGGCAAGCACTGACAAAACGCCACGTAAATATTAAAATGAATAGTGATTAGTATTTTTACGCCTCAGTCGCTTGATTCATCAAAAGTCACTCCAGTCTCTATCCTATCTAACACCACCGTGCTTTGTCTTCTTTGACCCTTCTGAACGCTCTTCTTTATTATGACCATTCGTCATGATTTTTATACCGTCTATCGCATATCTAAGGTGAATAGTTCTTGCAGATGCCTGTCTAAATGGTTTATAAGTAAGATTACAAAATTCAATCTTCACTATTATCCATACTGTCATTGATACTTTTTTGATCAGGAGTTAGTCATGTCGCGTTTGCCTATGTCGTCAGTCGCAGCGTCGTGCAGTTTGTTATTATTCACTTGTAGCATACAAGCCCATGCAGATAGTATGAGTGCCCTTATCGCTCAAAAGTCCGTCCAGTCTGACTCTAGTGCGCGCTATATGTCTTCTTATCCAGCAGTTCCCTCCATCAAAGTCAGTACACACTCTACCATTCGACGTGCTCATTCATCTCGAAGCGATGCAGCAGTTTCGCCAGCATATAACAATTACTCTAATACGAGCAATGATGGCAATCAGTCAACGATGAACAGCACCTATCGTTACCCTGAAATTCAGCGTCAGTCACCCACCGTGTTGCCAGCATTTTTATCAGGGAGTTATGACAATGTCGATAGCGAGTATTTACCGCTATTGAGTAGTGCGGAGACGCAAAGCAGTATGGCTGCCCGCGAAGTGGTCAGCACGGCACGTAAAATGGCACTGAATGAGCGGACGATTATCAAAGGCGGCTGCTGGGATTATTTGAATGCGGTGTTTAATCGAGCGGGAGTTTCGCGTAATACCATACATAAAGGCACGTATGCGCAAGGGCCTTATGCTAGTAGCAGTGAGATTGAGGCAGGTGACTGGCTTTACTATATCAATCATGGCTACAATGGCATTGAGCACAGTGGACTGTTCGTCGGTTGGGTGGATGAGCGTGCTAAGCAAGCATTGATATTAAGCTATGCTGGTGAAAACCGCCGTGAGCCGGCGCGTTATCGTGTTTATGATTTGAGCAATGTCTATCAAATCATGCGCCCTAGTGTTTGATCTATAATATTTGGTAGACAGTCCAAAAAACGAATAAAAAAGCGTCCGTCACTTATGGAAGTGGCGGACGCTTTTTATTGGTAGGTCATCAGTTATAAGCATTTCGACTGGATTTTAGAATGGTTTAACGACCACTAAAATGACGATAATCACCAAGGCAAAAACAGGTACCTCATTAAACCAGCGCCAAAACTTATGGGATTTATAATGAGGGTTATCAATCAGTTTTTTGCGATAAAATCCGCAAGCGCCATGATAGCCTGATAGCAGTACGACCAATAATAGCTTGACGTGTAGCCAGCCTTGGGTTTTATAAACATCCCAGCCCAGTCCTAACATCCATAGACCGAATATCCATGTCGCTATCATCGATGGCGTCATAATACCGCGATACAGCTTGCGCTCCATAATGGCAAAGCGCTCATGGCTGATGCTATCGTCACTCATCGCATGATAGACAAACAGACGCGGCAAATAAAATATCGCCGCAAACCAGCAGACCATCGAGATGATGTGTGCAGCTTTAATCCAGTTAAAATAATCTGCCATTACTTAATCTCTTATTATCAGCCGTGTAATATCAGGCTTGTTTTCATACATTTTTGTTAGCCGCACACAGCCAAACTAATCGGCCAATACCATCTGCGATTGATGACCGCTCATCGCATCCATCACAGGCAATACTTTGGGCGCTCTTGGTGCGGCAAACTGCTTGGTGAGACCAAGCTCACGCATGAGTCTGTCGTCGCCTGATTGACTGGCATTACCCGTCGTCAATAACTTGTCGCCATAAAAGAAGGAGTTAGCACCCGCCATAAATGCCAAGGCTTGCTCTGAATCTGATAAGCTTTCACGGCCAGCAGACAAACGCACATAACTAGTCGGGCAGCAAATACGTGCCACGGCAATGGTACGAATCCACTCTAGCACTGATAACTGGCCTTCTGCCAATACTTTATCGCCAATCGGTGTGCCTTTAATCGGGACTAGCAGGTTAACAGGAATCGACTCAGGGGCTTTCGGCATTTTTAGCAGCTCATGCACCCAATCAATACGGTCGTCCCGGCTCTCACCCATACCAACGATGTTACCACTACAAACATTGATACCAGAGTTGCGTACGTTTTCGATGGTATCTAAGCGCTCATCATAGCTACGCGTGCTGACGACTTGCTCGTAATAGCTGCGCGAGGTATCTAGGTTATGATTGTAATAATCCAGTCCTGCATCCGCGAGTTGCGCCGCTTGATTGGTATCGAGCATACCTAACGTCATGCAAGTCTCAAGTCCTAACGCTTTGACTTCTTTGATGAGCTCGACCACATAAGGCATGTCTTTGGCGCTTGGGTGTTTCCATGCAGCACCCATACAGAAGCGAGATGAACCGGTTGCCTTGGCGCGTTTGGCCGCGGCGATGACTTTATCCACTTCTATGCGTTTTTCTGCCTGCAGTTTCGTCGTATCGCGATGATGACCTGATTGTGAGCAATAGCCACAATCCTCAGGACAGTTACCCGTCTTAATAGACAGTAGCGTACTGATTTGTATTTCGTTAGCGACAAAGTGCTCTCTATGAATGGTCTGGGCTTTTAACAACAAGTCCATCAAAGGCAAATCAAACAACTGAGCGATGTCGTCACGACTGTATGTGTGAGCGGCTTTGTGAGTATCAGGTTGGCTGAGTAGGTCAGTTGTGCTATCGGCGTTTGGTTCAGAGATGCTAAGCAGTCCTGCCATAAGGTAAATCCTTTTATAAAATTAAATGGTATCAGGTAATATCAATGTATGTGTCTATTGTCATTTATAAGGTAATAAAAAAGGTTGCCGTATAGTATACCGCAACCTTTTTAGAAAATCAGAACACTGCTAGAGAGCATGTATAATTGTCACAATAGCGCACATAAATAGCAACTATCTAGTTGATCCTATTTCAGCCATTTTACCAGTGAATATCATGCAATGCATTACTCATTTATAGGAAAGGATCAGCTATTTACTTGCCCAATTTATGCTTAGCAAAACCCACCCAGTGCTCAGCAAACTTCTGTGCTTTATACGCATAAGGCTTGGCTTTTTGGAGGTAGGGTTTACACTCTTCTGGAACAGCTGGCACGATATGCTTAGCAAGTTTGTTGAACCACATCATTAGGCTATAGTCACCCTCGATGCTTAATTTGCCTTCTTGCACGGCAGTCATAAATGCAGGCAAGCTACCTTTGGTCAATAGCTTGACGCCTGTCATAGAATCTTTGAAAGTAATGGTCAAATCTGCTTCTTTTGCATGACCACTTTGTTGACTAAATTGTCCATTATCAAAGCGAAAAGAACGCGCGATATCAGATTCGGTGCTGGCAAACTCAATCGTGACATTACGATCAGCAAAGAGTGCTTTGACGTCTTCGTTATCGCTATCAGCGAGCATGGACAGACGATAGCCAACCACGGCTAGCAGCGCATCTAATGGGTCAGACTTGATATCTAATACAGGAATAGTAAACATAGTGGAACTCCTAAAGGTAGGGCATAAGAATAAAGCGTACTTTATACCAGTTTTTATGATAAATATATAACTAGATTATAAACTACTGAGTGATTTCAACTCTTTAGGAGTTAAGTAGAAAGCGTTAAGTATCTTGTAACATTAGATGTCACTGTTATGGGTAGGGTATTCATATCAGTATGGCAGTATCAATGAAAGCGTGGCTTATAATCATCATCGTAAACAGGCGTATGTTCGACATAGCGAGCCGCTTCTAACTCACGCTGCCGACTGACTGCATGACTCACATCCTCGTAGCGTAGTGCTCGGTATAGTACCCAGCCGGCCAAAGGTAACCAGCTGATTCCCATCGCGATGACGTAACGGTGCCATTCCGAAAGCGCAGACAGCATCGGACGACCTACCAAGATATTCTGTATCATCTCAACAGCCAACCAGTAGACCATACCACCAAATAGATATAGCAACAGCCAACGCTGCGATGATAGAGCGAGCGCCACGATCATACCTGCCAGTAAGCTATAGCCTAGCCATGCTGAGCTGCTCCACATCTCTACGCCAATAAAAGAAAAAATAGTCATTGCCATCATTCATCTCGCTATTCATAAGGTGAACTCCAATGAGACTATTATGGAAGGTTGTTGAGCAAAGCTAAAGAGGCGCTAGGCTACTTTGCGACAACCGTTGACGTTTGATTTTTTAGATTAAGGTTGCTTTTTTTTGGATAGCTTGTACGATTTTTAATCGTTAGCTGGTAGGCTAAGCGCCGCAAAAAAGGGCGCTTATATTGGGGAGGGTAGGAGCCGTTGTAATGGTTCAAACAGAGGCTTTTTAATCAAATATTTACACAGGGAGGATCAACAGTTAAGCCTTATTGGTCCGTCTGCCCCACCAAGATAGTAACGACACCAAAATAGCACCGAGTAGCATAAGACCAACTGTGGTCAGCCAGTGGGGACCAGTAGGATACTGCCATGGCATAACGTTATTGATCGCCTCGCTGTTAAGAGCGCCTAATACATCTACTTTCCACGGCCATACCTTGACCAAAGAGCCGGCAATAAAACCGGTCAGCAATGCCAAGGTGGCTTGATAGTAGCGGGCTAATAACCATTTTAGAGCACGGGTAAATAATAACAATCCAGTTGCCATGCCCGCCATCACAGTTAATAGTACCGTAAAGTTAAGAGTATGCACGGCTTCCAATACGGTATCGTAGGCACCTAGCAACAACAATATAAAAGACCCTGAGACCCCAGGCAATATCATGGCGCAAATCGCAATCGCGCCTGCAAAAAATAAGTACGGTAAGCTAGGTGTCGCCGCGAGTAATGGCAGACTACTAATGACCACAGCAGCAATGAGTCCGGCAGCAAACAGCGCCACACGTCCTATATTCCAGCGCTTAATCTCACTTAATAAGATAAATACCGTTGCGACCACCAATCCAAAAAAGAATGACCAAATAAGCAGTGGCTGATTGTCTAGCAAATATTTGATAATACCAGCCAAGGTAGCAAAACTCGTCGCAATACCAAGTATCAAACACAATAAAAATGTCGCATCAACCTGTCGCCAAACCGCAATCAGTCCTTTGATTCCGCCGTCTTGTCGAAATATCTGCCAAAGGTTGGGGCCAATGCTACCGAGTGCATTAATCAGGCGCTCATAAATCCCTGCAATCAATGCAATAGTGCCACCAGAGACACCAGGAACGATATCAGCAGCACCCATCGCCATGCCTTTGATATACACACCAAGCAGCTCTTTTGGGTTATCCGTATGCACAGGGACAGAGACAGGGACCTTGCTTGCGTCTAATGGCTCTGCTACTGACGGCTGGTTTGGCCGTGGGGATTGTGGTGCCGTCATGAACAGTCCTTTATTATCTGAGAATAAATGTTATCTAAAAATAAATATCTGGCGTTATTACAACGAAACGTACTTAAAAATTAAAGCAACATCATTTTATGAAACATGTGCTAACGCATAAAAGCTGGCTTAATGAGACAGACATTAACCCAGCTTAACGGATGATATAGAATACTTAGCGATTACTGAGTAGGAGCGAGCGCTGGATAGCCAAGTGCATAAAGCGTCCCTTCAAGTCCTGTCACATTGATCGCGGCATCAGCACGTGCTTGCACGATGGGTTTGGCATGATAAGCCACTCCTAAATCGGCAAGCGCCATCATCGGCAAGTCGTTGGCCCCATCACCGATACAAACCACTTGAGACATCTCCATACCTAAGCGCTCAGCAGTATGCTCGACTATAGCGGCTTTTTTGGCACCATTTATAATGGGCAGCTGTATGTGACCGGTCACTTTTCCTTCTTCGATGTCTAAGGCATTGGCATGGACCTCATCAATACCCAATTGCTCAGCAATATAGCGGGCAAAGTAAGTAAAGCCACCAGACACCAGTACCGTATGGTAGCCCAAGGCTTTTAACGCACTGATGGTGGTACGGGCACCGACCGATAACGTCAAGCGGCTGCAAATATCATCAAGCACATCGGTAGAGATACCTTTTAATAAGGCCACGCGCTGAGCAAATGATTCATCAAAGTCAATTTCACCACGCATCGCCGCCTCAGTAATGGCTTCAACTTGCTCACCAATACCAGCCGTTTTTGCCAGCTCTACAATGACCTCTTGTTCAATCAACGTCGAATCCATGTCAAAACAGGCAAGCTTGTGAGTACGCAGCATATGACCGACCGATAGGATGTGACAATCGACGATGTCTAGATTGCCTGTACTATCCGCACTGCGTGTGCGGTTGTATTCTTCAGACAAGTCATGGCGCAGACGAGTGGTCAGCTGATCGTCAATGATGTGAGCGGCGGCGGTCTTTTTGCCAGGGTGCATCAGCGTATCGGTCACAGGTACCAACAAATAGCGGTATACTTGAGCATTGGTAAAGGGTAGACGCTGTGCATCGGCTGCCGTTGGCTCTGTATCAGAGACCGTAATATTAACAAAGCTCGCCTCAGTATCCTCAGCGACCGTCACCAAATGCCAACTTGGCTGTTCATCGACCCAAGACTGAACATATTGATGAATGTCCATCGCTGATACTTGAGTAGGCAGCACGACAATGAGCGCAAAAACAGGCAGCGACTGTAGCGCATCAAAATCTCGCAGATTGGTATCATCAGGTAATAATTCTGCAATAGAGTCGACGGCTTGTTGCCATGCTTTGCTGTCTTTTGGTAACGAATAAGATGTATTTTTTGGCATGGCTCAATTGTCCCTTGTATGCTCATATAAGATTGGGAATAATAACAGTTTTACTGAGCAGCGCCTATAGATGACATGCAAAGTATCATGGGTGTCCAAAAATGCTTATCAGCGCCTAAAATCTGCTGAAATACAACAAAGTTATTATGATAAATTTATAAATCGACTAACGCTATAAGTCTTATTATGGTGATATAGTAGATGAGATAAACGGACCACTTTGATAATAATGCTGTGGCAAAAATAGCAGAGATAATCATGAGGCAGCGCGCGATAGTATCATCGTTCAAATTTAGCTCAATAAATAAGTGTCATTTTACATAGTAGCATTTTATATGATGACTGATTTCAATGAAATACTATCGATTTTCCGTAAATATCGATCAATATTCGCGAATTACAATTGTTCAAAAATTAGCCAAAAAATGAGCAATAGACTCGTTTTTTAATTTCTTTTCTCCAAAAAAGTTTAACATATCATGACGTATTTAGCGCCGCGGCAAGGGTTGTTTGCCATTATTCTTCTGGTTAGTTTTTGTTTGCAGACGTTGTTATTGGTCATCAGTACCGATCAACAGCTGAGCAAAAGTCGTGCGTTAAAAGGCGAGCAAATGGTCGCCCAGCTGATTGATGAAGCAAGGTTGTCTTTAGAAAATAAAGACCGTGTCAGTCTCAGTGTGATTGCTAACCGCTATACTAGCGAGCAGGACGTAACAAGAATACTGATTAAAGACAATAAAGACGATATTTTGGTGCCTGTGGGCAACGCGCCGATGCAGCAAGGCGATACGATTCGCCAAATCGCCACCAACGGCGATGCAGTGATTGGTAGCGTTGCACTGACGTTAAAAGACGTTAGTAAAGGTGAAATCATCGCGATGCAGTGGCCGTTTGTGATTGGCACTATGTTGCTGCATTTATTGCTTTGGCTAATCTACGGTTATCTTGCTCGTCCGACCAAAGAGCAAATCAGTGCGCTGAGCCGTAATATTCAGGACTTGTATCATGAGCAATACAATCAGGGCGATCAGCGCGGCTATAGCCGTGACCTTGAGCGCGGCACAGGCGGCACAGTGAGTAACCCAGCTGATGGCCAACTATCTGGTGGTGCTTCTGAGAGTGCGACAGAAGATAAAGTAACGAACGCGCGCACATTCAACGTACACAATGAAGTCAATGAGTACCTAAGAAATCAGCAGAACCAAGAGACTGGTGACGAAACTGGCAGTCTAACAGCTACGTCTGAAGGCGATATTGAAGACAAGGTTGTTAGCACCGCAAAGCGTCATAGTTCGCAATCTGGTGGTCAGACTTCTAAATTGTCTGCCACACGCGCAGTCGATAGCGTAAGAGTGCAAATCGTCTTTCATGATGAATTCAATATGCTTGAGCGCCTTGCACCGGCGCAGCGCCTGCCTTATCTAGCCCTATGTACGCAGCTGCTCAATCAAGCCGTGACCGAACTACTCAAACAGCCATTACTACTGGGTGTCAGTGCGACCAATGAGGCACACTTTGAGGACGATGGTGCAAGCGTGGTGCTAAAAGCGGACAACAGCCATGCCAAAGTAGCACTGGCTGGGGTCATGCTTGCCAAGCTGTACTTGATGCTCAACAAAATCATTCATGACAAGCATATCGAGCTGTCGCGCTTTGCACTACCAGCCAAAGCAGGCGTGAGTGATGAGGCACAATCAGAGCCCATGACCCATCTACTACAGAGCATCGGCAAAAAAGAGCAACTGTTGATATTGCTGCCAGCTGCTGGTCTCAAACAAATCAATAACCATGTACAGGTCCATAGCATCATGCGCCCAACCACTGTCTATGAGCGCGAGTGTGCGATATTCGATGGCGGGAACGACTCGATGATTCAGCGTTTGGCAGATGTTCGTAATGCCGTGCTCATGATTGAAGACGAAGATGAGTCAGCGACATAGCAGTATTAATATGGGTAATTTATACTACAATTGTCCATTATATAACTGGTATCATAGTCTTGGTACTCAGGCTGAAATGTGACATATTAAGAAAAAGGATTGACAACTTTCAATAGAGACTTTATAAGGCATATATATATTGATGTATATTTAATACCCTTGCCTAAAAATGATAGGAGTTTGTCATGAGTGACGCTGATATTGACGACGATTTTGATGATGATTTTGTCGACGATGACGACGCAAAGATGGTAGAAGAGGCTGAGACCAGTGTGCGTACGCGCCTAAGCAGTCTCGAGAAGCGTCGACTAATCGATAATTTGCTAGAAGAAAAGCGTTTGGCAAAAGAGTTAAAAGACGACCTTGATGATCTAGATAACTTCGATGAAGATGGCGATGATTGGGATGATGACGATTTTTAATTCATTGGTATCATTGTCTAAGCTGACTAAAGTGCTTTAATGAGTGATAATTATCTACCCAGTTATACCGATTGCTCGCTGTTTGTTATTTTTGACAATGGCTCGCAATCTGCTCTATTCAATAATACTTACTTTATAAAGGCTGCTTGGTTACGATTATTCAAGCAGCCTTTGTTTTAAAACCCTTTTGCCTTTAACCGATCGATCACTGTGATTGACGATAGCTATCTCTCAAGGACTGTTAAGCCATGAATAACCAATTAAGTTTTGATGAACTGCTCGATTATTTGGACAACCAAGAGAGCCAGTTCGTGCTCGATAGTGTCGCCGCGCATGGGTTTTTGACAGCGACGGTCATTGGTCGCCCACTCCCTAACTGGATGGACGCGCTTTTTGAGGGTCATGTGAGTGAGATTCCAGAAAACGTCATCGATGGTATTCAGCGCTGGCGCGACTCGATCATGGCTGAGCTAAAAAATGAGACTCCGATTGAGCTGCCATTTGGTGAAGATGCTGGTGACGAAGAAGTGGCAGTTGATTTTTCAGATGAGTCAGATATCGTGGCTTGGTCGATTGGTTTTGTTGATGCCATGTATGGCGATGAAGCAAGTGATTGGTTTGAAGACGAAGAGACAGCAGAAGACGTGGCTGTGTTGACCTTACCAATGATTGTATTAAGCGGCATTGATGATGAAGATCCAGAGCTAGAAGCAATGCGTCGCGATGAAGATAAGATGGTTCAAATGGCCAACAGCATCGAAGGCAATTTGACCGAGCTGTTTTTGTTGTTTCATACCAATGACTAGTCATTCTAAAAGACAGTACTGCTGATAGTACTATCTTTTATTTATACTGCATCATGCAGCTCTGGTCATTCTTTTAGATACATTATAAGTCACCGATAAGGTCTTACTATGGCTGTGCAACTCTCCAATCTTGAACACTTACCTAATTATCAAATTACCGAGCGCTTAGATGTTGTGTATGGCAGTACGGTGCGCTCAAAGCATGTGGGCAAAGACTTGTTTGCTGGGCTAAAAAACATCGTTGGCGGCGAGCTGACCGCTTATACCGAGCTGTTAGAAGAGTCACGCCAAGAAGCGATCGATCGCATGATTGTCAAGGCAGAAGCGCTTGGTGCCGATGCTGTCGTCGGCTTGCGTTTCTCTACCTCTAGCATTGCACAAGGGGCTTCTGAGCTGTTTGTTTATGGAACAGCGGTCAAAGCGGTACCAGTATCGCAGCAGCTCCAGAACCCACCAAGCGATAATCACTATCCGTCCGGTCAAACACCCAACCCTCAAGTCCAGACTGCGCCAGAGGATTTACCGCGTTTTAATCCTTTTGGTTGATCTTAGCGCTTTAAAAGCTGTAGCACTAAAAACAACAATGCTAAAAACCGTAATGATTTTTATAATGAGAAACGTGCCATGAATGACTCACTCACGCAAGTGCTTATCAATTATGGGCCGTTTATCTTTTTATTCGCCGCTGGTTGGTTTTTTGGCTCACGTCACGAGCGTCAGCATTTGGCACAGCTAACAGTAGCAGAGCAGGCGCTAGGGGATATTACGGTTTCAAGCGAGCGTTTCTACCGTCCTGAGCTGGCTATCGGTAGTGAGGGCGCGCTAGTTCTTGGCAGCGTGGTTATCGCGCAAGACTACTTTAAGATGATTATTGCTCGCGTGCTTAGTCTCTTTGGCAAAAACCTAACCACCTATGAGACCCTGCTAGATCGCGCGCGCCGTGAGGCAATCGTCCGTATGCGTACACAAGCAAAAGCCAAAGGCTACACCCATATTTATGGCGTACGTCTAGAAGTCACTAACATCAACCAATTGGGCAGTATGGTAGAAGCCATTGCTTATGGCACGGCGGTCATCAGTACTGATCACATACCTATCGTTTCTGCTACACACACATCGCCTGCACGTGTACCTTCTGCACTTCCTAGCATCTCTTAATACCTCGTAGCACTGCTATTTAGATTCTCCTCTGTGGTTGTCGCAGCACAAAACCCAACGCTGACTGACCAGTAGTCAGAAAAATCAAATACATACACTTTTACAACGATATACTGACTTTCAATGTTTCGACATTTTTTGGGTGTATGTCAGTAGTGATGATTCCAAAAAGTGTTGTGTACAAAGTGTCGTATAAAAACGCTGACAATGTCGGTGGCTTTTACCCAAGATATCAGCAGGATTGGCTGATTGAGCATCATAACGTTGTCATAAACCTGCCCGTGTAAGGGTTCTATCTACAAGGATGTAGTTATGGAAGGTGTGGAGTTAGTCACGTTTGTCAATTCAAAAGTCATTCCCATTAGTATTTTTTTGATCATGATGGGAATGGGGTTGTCCTTAGTTACCAATGACTTTAAAAGAGTCGTCAAATATCCCAAAGCAGTCGCAATCGGATTGACCAATCAGCTACTATTCTTGCCATTGGTCGGTTTTGCCTTGGCAACTTTCATGTCACTCGAGCCTGAGTATGCCGTTGGCGTTATGCTGCTAGTACTGTGTCCTGGTGGCACGACATCTAACTTATTTACTTATTTGGCAAAAGGGGATGTCGCGCTTTCGGTCACGATGACGGCGATCGCCAGTGTTATCACCGTATTTACCATTCCTATCGTGCTGAGTTTTTCGCTCGTGTACTTCATGGGTGCCGGTAGTGAGTTTCAGTTGCCAGTCGCCAAGACCATGATCAGCTTGATTGCTCTGACGATACTGCCAGTTAGTATTGGTATGCTCATCAAAAACTATAAGCCTAACTTTGCTGATAAAGCACAGGTAATGGTATCCCGTTTTGGGGTGATTTTTTTGAGCTTCTTGGTACTTTTCTTGAGCTATGTACAAAGAGACATCATCGTAGAGGCCCTAATTGCCACTGGCCCTGTATCGCTCATATTGAACGTATCGACGATGGCGCTTGGTTATTACACCAGTAAATGGTTCGGTCTAAATCCTGCGCAGAGAAGATCAATCACGATGGAGGTGGGGCTACAAAACAGTACGCTGTCGATGTTTATGGCATTGACGCTGCTCGCTAACTATAAGATGTCGTTGACTCCAGCTATTTATACGCTAATCATGTTCTTAACCGCAGGTATCATGGTCAGAGTGTTTACCGCGCAACACAATAAAGCAAATAGAGTCGAAAGAGAAAATAGCGTGTTGGCTGCAAGAAGAATGTAGTTTAATCAGAATGTAAGCCGCAGTGCATTGCTAAGTACGCATTGCACGACCCAATAAAATAAGCCCACAATATACTTTTTATGATGAGAGTTATTGTGGGCTTTTATATTTATCATAGTTTCTTAAAGTGTGTGGGTTGATTCAATACGGATAGCATTGTTCAACGCTAAAATCTGCGCCTATCTACTTCTGCTCGTGCCTCGGCTGCTTGTTCTTTGACTCTTTCAATTTCAAACAAGAATGTGCGGTTTTTGAGTACCGCGACAAATACCACGCCGCCGACCGTATTGCCCACCAAGACCACGACTAAAAATATCAAATAGTGCCATAGGCTGACCGTATTGCCATACAGCAATGCTGAAAACACTTCAATATTGCCAACGATACTGTGGTGTAAGCCCAAAAACCCGATACTACCAGTGATAATGGAAACCAAAACAATACGGCTAAGGGTATCGCGTGCAGATGTGACTAGCCATGCCGCCACGCCCATCATCCAACCTGCCAGTACCGCACTACCAAAGATGACCCACCATTCAAATCCCAATATATGCTCAGCGTAAGCATCGATAGCATGGTCGGTAAACAGATGCATATGCAGCCCTAAGCCAATCATCAAGGCAGCAAACAAACAGCCACCGACGATATTACCAGCGATAACGATGCCCCATAGACGCAGCAGCTTATGCAGTGGTTCAATCTTGTTTAGCACAGGTAGACTGAGTAGGGAGGTCTGCTCAGTGAATAATAACGACTGACCAATCACCACGATAATAAAGCCGATCGGATAGAGCAGGGATGATAGTACCATCGCATAGCGACTCGGCAGCACATCATTAAGTAAGGCAAACGCCGATAAAATCACAAAAAAGCTAATACCAATCTCAAGCCCAGCCGTAAAGGCGCTGGTAAACAGTGAGCCAAGCGAGCGTTCAAAGGTTTCTTTGGCATGGATGACTTGCTCGACCAAGATACTGGCGTAGCTTTTTGCTTGACTTAGATTATCATCACCGGCAACTTTTTTGATGGTTTCCTTGTCTTCTTCGCTGATCTCTTCTGGCAGGTCATCATTATCCAGCTCTTCGGTGGCTTTTATATGGTCGTCTGGATGATGGCTGTCCACATGAGGATTGGCGTGACTGTCTTCTGGAGAGTGGCTGTGCTGTAGCGTATGACTGTGCGCCATATTGTCTTTTTTATGATGCTCGCTTGCATCATCATCCTGAGATGAATGACTGGTGGTACTCACGCGCGCGCTATCTGGTAGGATATCCTGAGCATCCTGACGACGGCTTTGGTTAGGTGTGTTATTTTGGGACAAGGGTGACTCACTGTTGGTCGGCTGGTATATGGATAGAGCTGATACAACGCTATCGATGCTATTTTAACGTATGACTGTGGTAGGTTCTATTGAGTGTTTAACCAATTGGGGTTATTAATTGTTCGATAACGGCATGAAAAATGACCTTCAGGCTTTATAAATTGCCTTACCATCTAACAAAATCTGACTATCTGCGTTAAAATCACTCTATTCATTATTTTCCTAATTTTTATATTCTCTTTAATTCAATTAACTTTGATCACATTCAATCAATAAAAGATAATGCCATTATGAGTAACCACAACCTAACTGCCTCTATTCAAGCGGCACTCAATCAATTAGAAAACGCCTATAACCCTGCACAAGTCGAGGCAGGCATGTATCAAGGCTGGGAAGAAAGCGGTTATTTTGCCCCAACGTTTGATAAAGATGAGTCGTTCTCTATCGCGCTACCACCGCCAAATGTCACCGGCTCTCTGCATATGGGTCACGGTTTTAACAATGCAATCATGGATGCGCTCACACGTTTCCACCGCATGGATGGTGATAATACGCTGTGGCAACCAGGTACGGATCATGCCGGTATTGCAACCCAAATGGTTGTTGAGCGTCGCTTGGAGGCGCAAGGCATCCGCCGCCGTGATATGACACGTGAAGATTTCATCGATAAAGTGTGGGAATGGAAAGAAGAGTCGGGCGGCAGTATCACTAGCCAAATTCGTCGTTTGGGTAGCTCGGTTGACTGGTCGCGTGAGCGCTTTACCATGGATGATGGTCTGTCCAATGCAGTAAAAGAAGTATTCGTTCGCCTGTTCGACGACGGCCTCATTTATCGTGGTAAGCGTTTGGTTAACTGGGATCCAAAATTCCAAACTGCGCTGTCAGATTTAGAAGTCGAAAACCACGATGAAAAAGGCAGCTTGTGGCATTTCCGCTACCATTTCACCGATAAAGACCTAACCACTCAAGATGGCAAAAACTATCTGGTCGTCGCCACCACACGTCCTGAGACGTTGCTTGGTGATACGGCGGTCGCCGTCAATCCTAGCGATGAGCGTTATGCACACTTGGTCGGCAAAACCATTACTTTACCGATTACGGGTCGCGTCGTGCCTATCGTCGCTGATGACTATGTCGAGAGCGACTTTGGGACGGGGTGTGTCAAAATCACGCCTGCGCATGATTTTAACGACTATGAACTAGGTCGTCGTCATAGCTTGCCATTGATTAACATCCTCGATGAGCGCGCCAATATCTTGCCTGCGATGGAAGTCTATCCTGACTTGCAGACACGTGAGCCAGAGCTAGAGACTACGCCTAGCGAGTATGCCGGACTTGAGCGTTTTGCCGCGCGTAAGTTCCTTGTTGAGCAAGCAGGCGATCAGGGCTGGCTAGAAGATATCGAGGACTACGCACTTAAAGCCCCACGTGCTGAGCGTGGCGGTACGATCGTTGAGCCATGGTTGACCGATCAGTGGTATGTCGCGGTCAAGGAGCTTGCCAAGCCTGCGATTGATGCGGTAGAAGACGGCAGCATCGAGTTCGTCCCTGCCCAGTACAAAAACATGTATATGGCGTGGATGACCGATCTACAAGACTGGTGTATCAGCCGTCAGCTGTGGTGGGGACATCGTATCCCTGCATGGTATGACGATGCGACGGGTGAGATCTATGTCGCCCGAGATGAGGCGGAAGTACGCACTAAATACAACCTAAGCAATGATGTCAAACTGCGCCAAGATGATGACGTGCTCGATACTTGGTTCAGCTCTGGTCTATGGACATTTAGTACACTTGACTGGGCAGACGTCAACGCTGATCCACGCGTGATGGAGACTTTCCACCCAACCAGCGTGCTGGTGACAGGTTTTGATATTATCTTCTTTTGGGTGGCGCGCATGATCATGATGACCATGCACTTCGTGAAAAACGAAGACGGCACGCCACAAGTACCGTTTAAGACCGTCTATGTGCATGGTCTGGTACGTGATGGTAATGGTCAAAAAATGTCAAAATCAAAAGGTAACGTCTTAGATCCGATCGATCTTATCGACGGTATTGAGCTAGAAGCGTTGGTCGAAAAACGCACCAGTAACATGATGAATCCAAAAGACGCGGCCAAGATTGAGAAGCAAACGCGTAAAGAGTTCCCAGAAGGCATCCCAGCGTATGGCACCGATGCGCTGCGCTTTACCTTTACTTCACTTGCCAGTACGGGTCGCGATATCAACTTTGATCTAAAGCGTGTCGAGGGCTATCGTAACTTCTGTAATAAAATCTGGAACGCCAGCCGTTTTGTCCTCATGAACTGTGTCGATGGTGAAGGTACTGCCAAGCCTATTGACCAAACGGCGAATCCTGACGTATGGGAATTACCAGAAAAATGGATCATAAGTCGCCTCAACTCTAGTATCAAAGACATTCATCAGCATTTCGCTCAGTATCGTCTCGATATGGTCAGCCAAGATATCTATGAGTTTATCTGGAATGAGTACTGTGATTGGTACGTTGAGCTTGCCAAAGCCAGCCTAAATGATGACTCGGTATCGGATACGCGTAAAGCGCAAATCCGCTATGTGCTACTGCACGTACTAGAGACTGCGCTACGCTTCACCCATCCAATCATGCCGTATCTGACTGAGCAAATCTGGCAGACCATCGCGCCGCTACTGGGTCGCAAAAACACTGACAGCATCGTGGTCGCTGACTATCCACAAACTGATGCCAGCCAAATCAGTGAGCAGACTGAGGCGGATATGGCATGGCTACAGGAGCTAATCGCGAGCGTCCGTAACATCCGTGGTGAGATGAAACTGGGCAATGCGGTACGTCTGCCAGTGCTGCTACAAAACGTCTCTGCCGATGAAGAAGCGCGTCTATCACGTATCAAAAACCAGTTCAAAGCGCTTGCCAAAGTCGAGAGTTTGGATATCGTCAAAGAAGGCAATGAAGTGCCACTATCGTCATCGAGTATGGTCGGTCAGCTACGGGTACTCGTGCCGATGAAAGGGCTAATCGATCCAACGGCTGAGCTGGCACGTCTGGACAAAGCGTATGAAAAGCTACAAAAGCAAGCTGATGGTATCGCGCGTAAGCTAGGTAATGAGGGCTTTGTCAGTAAAGCGCCTGCGGAAGTGGTCGAAAGCGAGAAAACGAAACTGGCTGAGTTAGAAGGTCAGCTCGATACGATGAATGCACAGATTAAGCAGTTAAAGGCGTTGTAAATAAAGCGTAAATATCTATAGTAATAAAAAACGCCATCACAACTGTGATGGCGTTTTTTATTGCTCGATTAGTGTCGAGATTTTTTGTTTCTGTGATATAACTGATGGCTAGCGAAATTAGAATGGTTTACTAACTTATCAGCAGTAAATAACGAGAGAGTTTTGAGACATGACATGTACCTTTGAAGGTTGTACAAACAATAAGTTTGCACCTCATGAAGAGTGTGCTCTTCATTGTATAAAAAGCAACTATCAAGATGATAGGTTAAAAGGTGTTTTATCTGAGTTTTACGACTTATTGAAGATTTACATAGCAGACTTGATTGATTCAAAACCATTGACTTCTTCTCCTAATCTTCAGAGTGTACTTAATTCCTCACCTAAGCCATTTGTATTAGGCTCTAACATAAACATTGGAGAAAAAATTCGAGAGGGTGATTTAAATGACATAGAATTAAGAGATTTGATCCGTAAATCTAATAAATCTAACGAAATAACTATTTCTGATATCTATTTTCCTTATAGAGACAATCGAGATGATTTTGATTATTTCAAATTATTAAATTTGTTCAGCAGTGCTCATTTAATTTATTGTCATTTATATATAGATAATTGGCAGCTAGATGATGTGGCTATTTTCTTCGATGATTGTATTTTTTACAACTCATTTGATATAACTCCAATTCAAATGTTCCGAAAAGTTACTAATTGCTTGTTTGCTGAATGTGAGTTTAAGTCTGCAGTAAGAGTTTCACCCATTGAAATGAATAGTATTTTTGAAGATAGTTTGTTTTCAGGCTGTGATTTTAAAAATTCACTTAGATTAGAAAACTCAGTTTTTAAGAAAGAACCTTTTTTAGATGTAGATGTAGATGAAAGAGAATTGAAACTATCTACTCTGGAGGTATATGATTGCAATTTCGATGGAGGATTTAAACTAAATAGTGTGCATATCTCGTATCTTTGGATTGAAAATACGAATTTTTTGGTAGGGTTTTGGATGCTGAAAGCCAATATCACTACTTTAAATTGTATAAATGTAGTCATAGATGGCATGTTCGACGCTTCTAATAGTTCATTTGTTCGAGCAAAATTTACCAGGACCAAGTTTCTTGATGTAGCAGATTTCGAGGAAGTCAAGTTTGGCAAAGCAGATGGAGAGTTCTTAGAGTCTGACGAGCATACAAATCAATTCAAATATGTAACTTTCGTGAACGCTTCAAATTTTAAGAACACTAGTTTTTTCTATAGTTTAGATTTTGAAAATGTAGATTTAAGAGAGCAGCCTAATTTCTTGAAATCATATATTAACTCATACAATACTAATCGAGAAACATTTAGAATTATAAAATATTCATTCGATTCTAGAGGTAATACTCTTGAAGCAAATAGGTTTTTTGTTCAAGAGATGAAAGCATTTAAAAATGAGTTGAAGGAAGAAGGGAATTTCTGGGATAAGTTAGTATATAACGTGAATGATCTAATATCTGAGTTCGGCAGAAATTATATAAGAGCCATTACTTGGTTAATTATTAGCCTGATTTCGTATACGATATTACTATATTTACATGACTGGTATTTTGATAATTTTGATTATTTCATTTGGAAAAAATTGGAATGGATTTGGATATTCTTAAATGATATAGCAAAAAACTTCCTACCTTTTAGTAGGTTTCTTGGATCTAAGAGTGGATTTGAGTTTATTAGTCTATTGTTCTACATTTGGTTTGGCATACTAATTTGGCAAATTGTTGTATCTGTTAAACGACATACTCAACGTTAAGGAACACCATGAACCATCTCACCGTCGGACAACGCTCGCCTTTAAGCAACCTTGCTATTGACGAGACCACACCCATCACGCTCAAATTTACCCGCCAAAGCCCGATAGAGATGGACATCAGCTGCTTTGCCTTAGACGCAGCAGGCAAACTGATCAATGATGATTACATGGTGTTTTATAATCAGCCAACCTCACCTTGCGGACAAATCAAGCTCACCCATTACGAGTCGCAGCCAACAGCAAATAAAGGCATCCAAGCCGAGTTTGAAGTCAATTTGTCTAAACTGGCTACTAATATTGACAGCCTGTTTTTTGTATTATCAGCCGATACACCGCTCAATCAAATCCAGTCGTTAGAGATTGGCATTTGGCAGCAATCGCAAAAGGCACAGGCAGCGTATCAAGCAGCAGACTTCGCCCAGCAGCAAGCCAGTATGTTGATGCAGCTGTATCGTAAGAGTGGCGTGTGGCGAGTATCTAACGTCGCACAAGGCTTTAATGGTGGACTTGCCGCCATCGTGCAGCATTTCGGTGGTGACGTAGAAGAGGGCAGCTCGACAGCAGCTGACGTAAACGCCACGCCAGTTAAAGCAAAACCGTCGCTCGAGAAGGTCATGCTAGAAAAAGCGCCAAAACTGGTTAATCTGGCCAAAAAAGCCACGGTATCGCTTGAGAAACGCCAATTGCAGCAATTAACCGCAAAAGTAGCGTTGGTGTTAGATGCCTCAGGCTCAATGAACAGACAATATAAACAAGGCCGCGTGCAAGAGGTAGTCAATCGCATATTGCCATTGGCAGTGAACTTTGATGATGACCAAGCACTAGATTGTTGGGCGTTTGCCCGAGATCCGCAGTATTTGGGCGAGATTGGACTGAGCAACTATGATGGTTTTATTGACAACGCTCATGGCGGCTGGCGCAAATGGGCACTTGGTCCACGCGTTAATAACGAAGCAGAGGTCATGAAAGCCGTGACGGAGTTTTATCAAAAAGACGGCTTAGATGTGCCTATCTACGTGCTATTTATCAGTGATGGCGGGGTGAATGACAATCGCGGTATTACAAGAGTTATGACGGAAGCGGCGAAACTGCCGATATTTTGGCAGTTTGTGGGCTTGGGTGGTCGTGGTTATGGCATTCTAAAAAAACTAGACGACATGACAGGGCGCGTGATTGATAATTGCGACTTTTTTGAACTTGATGACTTGGATGACATTAGCGAAGAAGCCTTGTATGAAAATATGCTAGAAGAGTTCCCAAGTTGGCTAAAAGAAGCTAAGCAACTAGGTATCGTCAATTCACTATAAAAGTATTAGTGCGCTAACCTCATTATTCGATTACAGCTAAATAAAAAACCGCCATAGCAAACACGATGGCGGTTTTTTATGGTTCAAAATATCTTAACTTCTAAAATGCCTACAGCGTCCACAGCGATTGATACTGCTCATCAGTTAACGTCACGATATCAATCTCTGCCAGCATCTCACGCAGCTCTTCCCACTTACTCGCATCAGGCGTAATCGGCGTGATCAATCTACCCAGCGTATTATCAATGATGGCATCCATCAGCGCGTCCGCCTCAGTTTTACTATAGTTGTAATACATATGGTGGGCAGTCTCTGGATCATTTTTACACAGCTCTGTCATTTGATTGGTCACTTGGATAAAAGTATCTATCGCGTCCTTTTTCGCGCTATAGATCTCATCCGTCGTGAGAATTTCTAACGCCGAAAAATTCGGATAAGGTGACAGATGCTGATCGATAAACGTAAAGTCCAGCCCTTCATGAGTCGCCTCAACGCCCTCAAAGTTATAAAAGCATAACCATGCACCATCGAGACTTGGGTCTTCTTGCAGGTTTTTTATATGATAAAAGTCTTTTTGTATAAAAGTCACATTATCACGGCTGATACTAAAGCCATTTTTCTTGGCATAACGCGCCAATATCTCAAAGCCAATACGATTGGTTTTTTCTTCAGCGGCAGGGGTACAGATGCGGATAGGTTGATTGTTTTTTAATTTGTCCATACTAGACTGCTGCATCAATATGCCGCCGTCGGTCTCAAAAAAGCAGCCCAGCGCGCGTAGATTAGGCGCGTAATGCTCAAACAGATGGATAGGCTCATTGACATGCAGATCAATGCTTTGATTTTGTAATTCGGCAAAGCCATCATAGTGATCGTCTGGCTCGATAATAGTGATATCAAGCCCTGCTTGCTCATACGCGCCCGTCGTCACACCCGCGATAAAAGGCAGGTGATCAGGGTTCAAGAACCATTCGAGAGTGAGAGTAAGTTTGGTAGTCGACTGCATGGTTGTTTCCTTTTTGGGTATAGAAAACAATCAGACTGATGCTGTTTAAATAAAACAAGCAAGGTAAAATCCTGAGATTAGATGCGCCATCATAAGCACACATCACCAAGAGATTTATTAAAACGTGTCACGCTTGTTTCCTACGTCAGTGCTAACTGCTTCAGGTTCACGGGTCTATCTCAGCGATGATATGAACTGTGTTTACAGCGTCAAATCAATGCACCCCGACAAGATTGAGTGGTATTACATTATTTTTGATCAGTACTACTAATGGCTATTATCGATAGCTACTGCATCATCATAGACGACTTGTAAGCGGTGATGCAAGCGTATCAGAAATGACAATGAAAGGTGATGACTGACGCTCGTTAACCGCCCTTTATAACAGTTCTCATTTTTGACGGCTTTTTATAAGCGCTTTCAATCTTATAAGCGCTTGCAATCGACGTGTTAATAGAAAAGCGCAGTATTTGCCATTGGTACTTACCCAATCACTAACCAACGATACTGATCGATAGCAAAAAGCTTGTATAAATGGGCTTGTACAATTTTTGGTGATATTGCATGCTTGGTTACTTATACAAGTAGCCATGTAAATACTTTTGATGGCTACCAAAATCATTCACCGCACCGTCCAACGACATCACTTATATGACCCATAATAAAAAAACGTTTTATCATAGGCCTAAGACCAACCAATCCAGAAGTCCAATGATACGCTGGACCTTTGTGACGCTTGGCTGGGTATTTTTTATTTTAGGTATTATTGGGATATTACTGCCCGTCATGCCGACTGCGCCTTTTATATTACTGGCGGCAGGGTGCTGGGCGCGTAGCTCGCGGCGCTTTCATTTTTGGCTAATCAATCACAAATACTTCGGCAAATACGTCCGTGATTGGGAAGAAAATCATGCCGTGCCGCTGTATGCCAAGGTTTTGGCAACGGTCATGATGGCCGCGTCAACTATTATGTTGTTTTATCGTCTGCCCGCTGATATGACATGGGTGGCATGGCTGGTAGCACTGGTCTGTAGCGGGGTTGCCGTCTATTTGTTTCGTCTGCCAAATGCCAAATAAAGTCGCCAATGTATAGGGCAATAGTTAAGTCCAGTTACATAAAACCTGAGATAAGGCTTGCGATACTAGGATGTTCCCCCTATAATACATCCAAGCTTAAGAGCAGTTCTGCACCAAATCATTACCTCGTAGTATTAGTTATAATCCTTCGTTTTAATATTTATCGTTCAGTAGCTATTTGCAAGCGTTATCGGTCTATTAGACCACAAATAAATTAAATATCAGGGTTATGACTATGTCAGACGTTCAAAAAGGTACAGTTAAGTGGTTCAACGAAGCTAAAGGTTTTGGTTTCATCGCTCCAGAAAACGGCGCAGACGTTTTCGCTCATTACAGCGAAATCTCAGGCTCAGGTTTCAAAACTTTGGCTGAAGGCCAAGAAGTTGAGTTCACTGTAACTCAAGGCCAAAAAGGCCCACAAGCACATAACATCGTTGCTATCTAATTTGTCTTTATAGACAGACAGATGAAAAGATGTAAAAAAGCGAACCTTCGGGTTCGTTTTTTTTCGTCTGTGATTTGGTATTAAATGAAACGACAGATATAAAAATGCCTCCGACTATATGGATAGTTAGAGGTATTTTTGTACTGGGTGCTGAGGTAAGTGAATAAGCGTGAGCAATTGACTTATTATATAAAGCTAATACCGATATTGATCAGACCACCGCCCAGTATTAACCAGCCAAACATCACCGCTCCTAAAATCAAAGGTTTAGCGCCCGCTTGCTTAATCGCGCTTAGATGAGTAGTCAAACCTAGCGCAAACATCGCCATCGTCAGCAATATGTCATCTAGTCTCACCATACTACGCTCAATGCTTGCAGACATTGGCACCCAAGTATGTAATAAGACGATACCGATAAAAATAAACGCAAACCATGGCACTTTGACTTGCTTTACGCGGCTCATAAATGACGCTGCCTCGTTTTTACTGTCCTCATCGTCTATAGCGGCATTATCTACGGGGCGATCTTTGGTTAGCGCAAATGATAATACGAGCAAAAAAGGCGCGAGCATCATAACGCGTATCATCTTAGTCACGACAGCGGTATCGCCAATCTCAGTATTGATTGCATTGCCTGCGACCACGACTTGCGCCACCTCATGTACGGTTGAGCCCGTGTACATGCCATACTGCTCGGCACTGAGCCAAGGCCGTAACCAACCAAGCTGATATAAAAAAGGGTAGAGCAGCATCGCAATAGTACCAAATACCACGACCGTTGCCACAGCAATGGTGACTTTATGGGCTTGCGCGTTGACCACTGGCTCTGCGGCGATAACGGCAGCAGCACCGCAAATACTTGCGCCCGAGCCAATCAAAATCACCGTTTCTTTATCGACTTTTAACCATCTAGTACCTAGCCAATAGGTCAGTAGAAAGGTCGACGTCAATACGAGTGCATCGGTCATAATCGCTGGCATACCAACGCTCGCAACTTGCGTCATAGTCAGCTTAAATCCATAAAACATAATCGCGAGGCGTAAAATCTGACCTTTAGCAAAGCAAACACCGCCGTTTAGACGCTCAGTGAACTTGGGATAAATGGTATTACCCAATATCATACCCAACAAGATCGCGAGCGTTAAAGACGATAAGCCAACGATACGCCCGTTTGACCACATATTCAAACTCGTGTTTAACCATAAGCAAAACAAACCACCGATCAGTACCACAGCCAAACCAGCCAAGTGGCGTTGGCTTGGAATGTAGTTACTCACTGAGCGACTGACTGATTTGGCTAGTGTATGCATAAGAGGCATATCCTATTACTGATATTAAAATAAGCATAAGCTTATGAGTAGACAGTATAAGCTGACTATATTTATAATAAAAACAGATTAATAAGATATAAACTATCGATATTTTAGGTTAGTGTTTACGGTAGAAATAGGTATACCGCGCATGAGTAGCAAAAAAAGATATGTATAGCGAATAAGACAGGCTAAAAAATGACATAAGGCATCATCAATAACATGAAAAAATCTGTACAGACATTGCCAAAGATTACACTTAAGCAGCTCGCTGTTTTTGTCAGTATTTACCAGACAGGTAGCACCAGCCGTGCCAGTGAAGAGATGCATTTATCACAGTCGGCGGTCAGCAGTGCGCTGACAGAGCTTGAGTCTAGATTACAGATGCCATTGTTTGAGCGCGTCAGTCGCAGGCTTAATCAGCATCCCAATGCCCATCCTATTTATATACAGGCACAGGCTATCTTGGGGCAATCGCTCACGCTTGAACATTATCACCAATATCAGGCGGGGCAGATACATATCGGGGCGAGTACCACGATTGGCAATTACGTGCTGCCATCATTGCTTGGTAAGTTATATGAGGCGCTACCAGATGCCAATGTCGATATGTATATTGCCAATACTCAGGAGGTGGTGAGTGAGGTTGAGCAGCTCAATATCGATATTGCTTTAGTAGAAGGGATGCCGCGTCCGATAGACATGAAAGCCATTGAGCAGCGGGAATGGCGAACGGATACGCTGATGATATTTGCCAAACGTGATAGTAAATGGTTAAAGAACGTCGCTACCTATAGCCAAGATAAGGGCTGCTATCAGCTGACTATTAATCAGCTAGCACAGTTGCCGCTACTCGTACGTGAGGCAGGGTCGGGCACACGGCAGATTATCGATGAGCAGTTGCTAAAGTATCTACCCAATGCAGAAGTGGTAAAGGCCATACACCAATCAGAAGCCATCAAACATATGGTGAGTGCAGACATTGGTCTTGGCTGCCTATCACAGCACGTGATTGAGTCAGAGCTTGCAACAGATAAGCTGGTGCAAGTAAGCGTTGCAGGAATCGATCTATCGCGGACATGGTGGCTGGTCTGGCACAAAGCCCGTCATCAAAGCCCCATTTGGCAGACGTTTATAGATATTCTCCAACAAGATTAACTGAGGTAATGTCAAAACATGAGGAATAAAAAAGCGCCGTATCAATCATGATAGGGCGCTTTTTGTTAACTGATAATTCCATATAGCCAAAGCAAATTACTACGTCGAAACCGGTTTATCAAGCCTTACTACAAAGCTGTCGCAAGGCACGTTAGGCAAGATATTATCTGCTGTCGCGCCACTGATCCATGCGGCAATGCCCGTGCGCTTATGGCGACCAATTACCAACAGATCGACGTCGTGTTTATGACAGTAGCTGACAATACCTTCACTGCTAGAGATAGCGGTAGTGACTTCTGACGTTGCCGCATTGAGCTGGTTGCGTTCAAGGAATTGCGCCAGTTTTGCCCGTGCTTCTTGGCAGCGTTCGTCATCAATCTCATCGTATAGGCTAGAGGCGGGTACCAGCTCGTAGCCGAAGCCCACCATGGTATCTTTGACAATATGTAGTACAGACAACTTAGAACCGGGACGGTTTTCAACGATGCGCTTGGCCTTTTGCGCGACGATATCCGCATCAGAGAGTAAGTCGGTGACCAGTAAAATATGTTCGTAACTCATAACGTCTTCCTCATGTCAGATAGTATTTACTATAGCACTACTATAGAGCGCTGTTAAGTAATGCTTGTCTATCTTTGTGACATAGACTTTGATATAGAACAACACCCGAGTGCAGCGCTAACAAATAACAGATTAACTCGAATACAGATTAACTCGAATGTTGAGCCAGACCCCTTATTCTGATACTGGTTCATCAAGCTTGACGACTAGGCTGTCGCAAGGGACGTTTGGCAAGATACTATCGGCTGTTGCACCGACTAACCAAGCCGCGATACCGTGACGTTCATGACGCCCAATAATGAGTAAGTCGACCTTTTTTTCATGACAGTAGTCAACAATGCCTTTACTGTTAGAAATGGCAGCTGTCACCTCAGAGTTGACTGCTTCTAGCTCGTTGCGCTCCAGAAACTGCGCCAGCTTAGCTCGCGCTTTTTGCCATTTTTCATTATGGACATCGCCTGATAGGCTAGAGGAAGGTACTAATTCATACCCAAAGCGCACCATATCGTCTTCCACAATATGCAGGACAGACAGTCTGGCCTTAGGAGAGCCTGCGAGTATACGTTTGGTTTTTAGAGCAACATTGTCTGCATCGGATAATAAGTCAGTAACCAGTAAAACGTGTTGGTAGCTCATGAGGTGCTCCTATTGGTAGTGAACTTCATGGTAGCAGTGCAAACGGTCTCTGTTAAGCGATATGACCATCATTTGAATATGGCTTTTGTTGGAATTGTGTTTGGTCATCAAGATATCAATGTTGACTACGCTAATGTTGACTACGCTATAGAGTATTGCCTGATTGCTGACTTGACTTATCAACGACCAAACCCCACTAATAGCGCTAAGCCAATTCTTTTTTAGCCAATATAGTCACTATAAATACCTGCATAATTGAGTTCAAAAGCCAGTATTGGGTTTTAGCATTCAGTTTTTTCAGAAATTGTAAGTCAAAATGTTTTAATAGCCATTTTTACGACTGATAGTTCAATAATTTTTACCACTCTATTTACCCTGATAGTCAGGGCACACGATACGCATTGTAAGCGATAAGGATAACTATGACTGATACCCCATTTACTGCTGATCTCACGTTGCATCCAGCATTTGAGCTGATTGAGCATCGCCATATTGAGGCGCTATCGATGGATGTGCTGATCAGTCAGCATGTGAAGACAGGCGCGATGCACTATCATTTAGCGCACCCAAGCGATGAAAATGCGTTTTTGGTGGGTTTTCGTACTCAGCCGATGGACTCAAAAGGCGAGGCGCATATTTTGGAGCACGTCGCATTGTGTGGCTCTAAGAAATTCCCAGTACGTGACCCGTTCTTTTCAATGATAAAACGCTCATTAAACACGTTTATGAATGCGATGACCGCAGCCGATTGGACGGCGTATCCGTATGCCACGCAAAACAAAAATGACTATTTTAATTTGCTTGCTGTGTACCTTGATGCGTCGTTTTTTCCCAATATCCACCCGCTTGATTTTGCGCAAGAAGGCATCCGCGTAGAGCTGGACGAAAATGATAAGCCACAGTTTAAAGGTATCGTCTTTAACGAAATGAAGGGCGCGATGAGTGGTGAGATTGATCAGCTTTATCATACGGTTGCGCATCATCTATTCCCAACGACGACCTATCACTACAATTCAGGTGGCGATCCTGCTCAGATTCCTGACTTAACGCATACTGAGCTGACAGCTTTTCATGAGAGTCACTATCACCCATCGAATAGTGTCATCATGAGTTTTGGTAATATTCCTGTTGCTGAGACGCAAGCGAAAATACACGAAGATGCTTTGATTCAATTCGAAGCAGGTAAAAAACACGTATCGCGTCCAGAGCAGCGTTTGTCTGCACCTATTAGTGCAGTTGACACGTACACTGCTGATGAAGCCGGTCCAGATCAGACCCATCACGTGGTCGCTTGGTTGTTGCCGTCGATCACTGATCCTAAGCAGCGTTTGGCATTACGTTTGCTCGAAGGCGTACTGATTGAGCATTCAGGCTCGCCACTACGTGCTTATTTGGACAGCCATCCACTGGGCAAAGCGCCAAGTCCGCTATTAGGGCTGGATGACAGCCATTATGAAATGGTCTTTTATACGGGACTGCGCGGCTCTAACCCAGAGCATGCCGAAGCGGTCGAGCAGGGCATTATTGACTTGCTGACTGAAGTGGCAAACTCACCAGTTGATGACGAAACGATCGAAACTATTCTGCATCAGATTGAAATTGATCAGCGTCACATCGGCGGTGATAGCATTCCTTATGGTCTAAACCTGATGTTAGAGGGCTTTAGTACTGCCATTCATGATGGTAACCCTATCGATGTGTGGGAAGTGGATGAGCATCTACAGTGGTTGCGCGAGCAAGTGGTCGATCCGCAGTGGCTACCGAACTTAATCAAAACGCATTTGCTGGACAATCAGCACCGTGTACGCGTGACCATGACGCCAGACAGCGAAAAATCAGCGCGCCTTGCTGCAGCAGAGCAAGTGCGTTTAGATACCATCGCGATGGACTTGAGCGCTGATGATAAAGATATCTTGCACAAGCAAGCATTAGATCTGGCCGCACGCCAAGCCGCGCCTGATGATTTGAGCTTATTGCCAAAGGTAGGTCTAGAAGACGTACCAACCGATATTAGCTTTAAAGAAGGCACCCAAAAGCAGGTGCGTCTGAGCGGGCAAGATAGTACGCTATTTGAATATGAAGCGGGCACCAATGGTATCTATTACTATCAGGTGATCGTACCGCTCACTGAAGCCATTGGCAATCAGGACACCAGCAGTTTGCCTGTGAACGAGGTGATCAATCATCCATTGTTGCCTATCTATCTGAGCTTGCTGTCTGAGCTGGGCACAGACTCGCTCAGCGCCCATGAAATGCAGGCCAAGCAAGCCGCGCATTCTTCGGGTGTGACCGCGCGTATCAGCCAGCGTACCCACGTGGATGATAGTCAATCGATTAGCAGCTACTTTGTCGTGGCAACGCGCGCGCTCAACCGCAAACCTGAAGCGATTGATTTGCTCAAAGAAGTGATGGAACACAGCATCTTTACTGAGCATGATCGCATCAAAGAAATCTTGCAGCAGCGTCAAGCCAGCTGGCAATCTAATTTGGCAGGTTCTGGTCACTCATATGCAATGCAAACCGCCAGTCGCGGTATGAGTCGTCAAGCGCAGCTAGAATATGTGCGTAGTGGTTTACCAGCACTAAACGCACTAAAAGCGTTCTTGGGTCATGCCAGTACTGATGATGCGCAGTGGGATCAATTAGCGACCAGTTTGATGGATTTGCATCAACGTTTGATCAGCTTACCTAAGCATGCCGTCATCATTTGTGAAGCCGAGCAAACGGAACGCTTGAGTGGCTTAATCGTCGATAGTTGGAAAGATAGCCAAGCACTACAAGCTGCTGAGAATGTAATCAACACTGAAGCTAACATTCCAAGTGAGTTTGCAAATCTGCATTTAGACACTGCTCTAAATGGTGAAAAAGACGCAGTCAAAGCGAGCGAGCATGGGACTGCTCTTGATGTTGCAGATTTAGCGTGGTTAGTACCGACCAACGTTTACCATAATGCCAGCGCTTATACGGTACCAGCGGCTGACCATCCTGATACTGCGGCACTCATGGTATTAGCGCCTTACCTACGTAATGGCTATTTGCACAGTGCCATTCGTGAGCGCGGCGGTGCCTATGGCGGCGGTGCAGGCTATGACGCCAATGCATGTGCGTTTAAATTCTTTAGTTACCGCGATCCGCAGTGCGCTGAAACCTTTGAGCATTTTGAGGCCAGTATCGAGTGGATCTTAAACGAGCCACAAACCGATGAGCAATTAGAAGAAGCCATTTTGGGTATTATATCCGGTATGGATAAACCGGGCTCGCCTGCAGGAGAAGCAATCAAAGCGTGCTTTGCCAACTTGCATCATCGCGGTGCTGACTGGCAACGTAAAATGCGTGCCGCTATCCTCGCCGTGACTATTGATGATTTGCAGCGTGTTGCCAAGCAATATCTGCAAGGTCAAAACCATGTACGTGCCGTGTTAGCACCTTATGATAAAGAAGAGACGGTGAAAGGTCTTGGTTTTGAAGTATGTAGAATTAAGAGCTAAGACAATTAGGTTTGTTCTTTATTAAAAGTTAAATATAAAAAGCCAAGCATGATGCTTGGCTTTTTTGTATGTAGTATTTGCTTAGTACCGTTTGATACTCAAATCTTTGCCGATTTTGTCTTGATGGATCGGGAATTCTGACAACTCGTTATACTGCTTACGATCAGAAAAATAGTTTTTTAAGGTAAGGCGAATGGCCTCAAAGGCGAGCGTATCCCATGGAATATCTTCTTCACTAAATAGCGCACAATCAAGGCTTTCTGAGCCAATACCGTACGCACCATCTTTTAGATCGGCGAGATAGATAGAATAGATCTGCCCAATATCTGGTAGGTCATAAATGCAGTACAGATGCGGATTCAGTACGATGGCATCAGCTTCTTCGTAGCTCTCGCGTGCGGCGCCTTCAGCCATGGTTTCGCCGTTTTCCATAAAACCTGCAGGTATCGTCCATAGTCCATATTGCGGCTCAATCGCTCGGCGGCACAGTAGTACTCTGTCTTCGTGTACGACTAGCGAACCACAGATAACCTTTGGGTTTTCGTAGTGGATATAGTGACAATTGGGGCACACCAAGCGCGGCATATTATCTGTAGGTGGGATTTTTCGTTCTGCTTTATGACCGCATTGGAGACAATAGCTCATACCAACTACCTTTATTAATGAATATTGTGTGTCCACTTATCTTAAAAGTTTTTTTGCCGTTCTGATGTTTGCTTTTGTATACAGCAGCGATAGTGACAAATACTTTTGAGGATATCCTTTTACTTTTAACGAAAAAGTTATTTTATTTAATTTTTATGATTACAACGAAAACGCTCTGACAGCGCATTTTAATTGCCATCAAAGCGTTCTTATATTATCGAGTATATCCTACATAGGAATTGGGTTTTTGTTTCGAGCATCTGTGTGCGTAGTCCACCAGCTACCGACGCAGAAATAGGAATTAATGGCGTTACAGTGGCTTGAAAGTCATGATAAAGATCTTCGCGCGTCGGATATACGACCGTACTTAAATTGCCATCTGCATCTACCTCATGACGCCAGCCGCCGTGCTCAAGATCAATCAAAGTACTGGCAATATAATCCCAAGCTAAGCGGTAGTAATGCTCAAAGCGCGGGTCATCCGTACGGCGCGATAGCATCAGTGCGGTATTAGCCATCTCAGCCTGTACCCAGTAAGGACGGTTTGGTATTGAAATCTCATCATCCCAGCCAATGGTATAGACCATGCCGGACTGACCGTCAGGTGCCCAGCCGCGATCGATAGCGCTATCAAATAATGCAACGGCATCAGGTAGCAGCCAATCAGGTATGTCATAATCATGCGCGATACAAGCAGACTCAACCTTGAGCAGCAGTCCTGCCCATTCTGCAAAGTGACCAGGTGTGAGTCCCCAAGGACGCAGGTCATCAGAAGGTTCATTCGCATCGTAGTCGGGCAACAGATTCCACTCACTATCAAAATGTTCAGGTAGGCGACCATCGTAAGTACTAGGCATATCATGGCCGAAACGCTTGGCTAAGTGTAGTGCGCGGTCTAGCCAGCGCGTTTCACCCGTGGCATCTGCCAGTGCTAAGCAGGCTTCGGTCGTATGCATGTTGCAATTGGCGCCGCGATAATCTTCAGGATCAGACCAGTCAGCCGCAAAGGAAGGTAGCATCGATTGTTCATCTTTTAGCCAGAAATGCTCATCGATAACATTTATCGCAGCTTGCATGAGCTCTGAACCGCGCGGGCGACCAGCAATGCTAGCAGACGCGCCAGCAAGCGCGACAAATGCATGCAAATAGGCGTTTTTGCGTGATGGGTTTTCATGAGTTGAGGAAGCGTCACTGAACCAACCGCCATGTACCGAGTCTCGTAATGGGCCATCAAGTAACGCGTTTATACCATGGTCAGCAAGTGTTGCCGCCCCTGGTATGCCCATTAGTGCCGCTAGCGCATAGCAATGCACCATCCTCGCAGTGATGATGCTCTTTGCTGTGTCATCTACCATGCTCCCATCGTGACCCAAAGTAGCAAACCCTGATGGCACGCGCGCTTTGGCATAATGTTCGAGCAAACGCTGTCCTTCAGCAAGCAACCAGCGGCGATGACTACTGCTATCTGCCCAACAGACAGATAGCAGGTCAGAGGAGTCAGGAGAATCCATGATATCAGCATAGTCTTACTAGCAGCCATCATAATACCCAAATGCATTTTTTGAAATATTACTCAGTTAATGTTTGGTAATTTAAAGATGCAGTTATGATACTTATTATCATTGATAAGTACCAAGCAAAAAGGATATTGAAAAAATCTTAATTAATAAAGCGATCACCGTCTGAAACAGACAGTATGAGATATTGAGTGATTTAGAAAGGTGTAAAGACGCGGCAAAAAAATAGACATTTAGTTGAAAGGCTCACTTGGATAGAGGCTCAGTCTATATAACAAAGCTTATACACAAGCGGTAAGCCGTTTTATATTTATCATAGTGACCACATATATGTATAGCAGTCAGCTGATGCATCAATAAATCGCACTTTGTCGGAAATAGCGTAAATATGAGATACATCTACAAAAGCGATAATCTGATTAATAAAAAAGGCTGCCATACTAGCGACAGGTTATACTGTTATGCTGGCACCGGTATTTTCATGAGTAATATGAAAATGACCACTCATAGGATTTGATAATGACCGTACCCGAAAATATTGATTTTTTTAATAAGTTTAGCGTCGCTGTCCCAAGCTTTATTCGTCATCCCACACTTAGAAAACTGGCCGAGCGAGTACAACACGAGACATTGAATGCGCTCACGAGTCCAGCGATGTACGAGAGTGGCAACACCTCACAAAGTACGCGTATTTTGGACAGCTTATATCAGACACCCATTGCTGATGCATCGATATTGGTCGCGATCACTCATGAACGTAAACCAAAAATATTATTGACGCGCCGAGCCGCTCATATGAACAGCCATGCGGGAGAGGTCTCCTGTGCAGGCGGCAAACATGAGATAGGTGATGGCAACAACGTCGTGACCGCATTACGTGAAGCTTGTGAAGAGACGGCGCTGCCACCTAATAAAGTGCAATTACTGGGACAACTACCGATCCAAACGTCCAAAAGCGGTATGAGTGTACGTCCAATTGTCGCGCTCATCGCCCCAGGTCTGGTATTAGTTCCTGAAGTGGGAGAGATATCGCGTATCTTTTGGGCGGATTTAGAGTCGTTAGTCAACCAGCCAACGGTGGAGTATGCGGTAGAATATAAAATGCAAGAACAGACCGCGACCATACTGACGCCGAGTTGGCAAGTGGATGGTGAGACGGTGTGGGGACTGACAGGGCGCGTCATTGCCAATTTGCTAGAAACTGGGTTTGATCGTCAGCTAGAATGGTATTACCGCGTAGAAAACAAACGCTGATAGATATCATCTACTTATAATAATCATCGTTCTTTTTAAGCCACCAATTCATATTGTCTTGGCGCTTGGCACGAAATGCTTCTAATTTTTGGGCAACCGTTACATTGTGCTGCCGCGCAGTATCAAGCGCAAAAAGTATCGGCACTGAAGACAATACGCCAAAGCGTATCTTTGATTTTGGTAAAGCTAAGCCGTCACCAATGTCATCACCGACTAAGGTGCGTGTCACACTGGCATTGACCATCTCCACAAAGCGTCCACGTCGATTGTCTTCGCCCATCAACTGACGCGGTAGATCATGCAAGGCTTTTGCCAGTGGCTGCCCCGTCTTAAAGTCTAGCTGCTGTATTGATAAGTAGGTATACAGCCATTCCCAGCTAGCCGCTTCATCTTTTGGCAGACGCTCTAAATCAACGCCCATCCAGTAGCTGGCAAGATTCCATAAGTGCAAAATACCTTCCGCTTCCTCAGGGCTAATACGGGCGCCGAGCAGGCGTAGGCCACGCATAATTAACAACGAGAACTGTAAATGGGTGGCAATCATATCGGTTTGGTTAATCGGCACGCCCCAATAATCGGTATTCCAGCTACCATCAGGATTGTGATGTTGCTCGGCGTTTGGTATCACGCCAGCTGCCGCATTGCCCTTACCTTTGAGCAAGTTTTGCCGTACCAATGTATGAATCTGACGTACTTTGATGGATTGTCGCCAGCCCTCAGAGCCAATCGCCAATACTTGATCGATAGGTTGAGAGTGATTGCGCATGCTCATATGTGATTGTGGATGCTCAGACACCGCCAAGATATAGGCATAGGTACGCATGAGCCGTGGTAGCGCATCGTGCATCAACGCGCCCGTCTGAATGAGTGGTAGTGATAGGGCTGGGATGCTATAACCTGCCATCAGCGCGACATTACGCAGTAGCCAAATCAGCATCAGTGGATAGCGTCGATAGGCGACCGCACCGATTTGAGCGAGTTTGGGATCGAACCAATCAGGATGACTGCTAAATTGCTCGTTTAGTGCATTAAATGAGGCATTGGTTGCGAGATCGCTATTTAGGTCTAGACCATCGCCGCCGCTGATAATCTGTTGTAGGGGCTTTGCAAAGCGGATATTGTTAGCGGCCAAATCATCTGTGAGTGGATCGCCAATATCGTAGCCGGCGACTATCTCCTCTAGTAGCGTAGGCGAGATAGCAAAGTCTTTTGGCAGTAGATATCGCTTAATCCGCTTTAACACTTGCAAATCACTATGGTCATCGATAGCAGTCGTACGCCCATGACGCAAATACAACGCTGTTGATGGATGCTGCGTCTTATTGATTGAGATATTTGCAGTATTGCTGATTTTCTTATCCATATGATCAAGCACCTTTATAAGTCAGCTATAAAACAACATTCGTATCGTAAGAGCGATCCATAACCCTCACTTATAAGCGTTAATTGATGGATTCAATGACTCTCGTTGTCTTTGTATCGTACTGATACGAGATTTTAGGTCACGTATTTCATCAGATAACAACAGCAGTCTTGCACGCGCGTCTTTCGCACTAACGATAGGGCAGGCATGATGTATTGGATGTTCTCGTCTGCCCACATTACAATGATTGCTGACGGTTCATTAACAATAATCAACCTTGGCTAAATACCTATTTTTCATTAAAAGGTTTTGCAGATAATAAAAAGCGACTTATAAGCTAATAGGCTCATAAGTCGCTCGTTTTGCTATTAATGAGAGCGAGTCAAATCGACTGATGTGCCGCTGACATTATCTTTCAAGCTCACTTTGAGCATGATGTAACCTGCGATACCAGAAACGATAGAACCCATGATGATACCCAAGCGCTCATCAAACATAGTGGTGTCGCCAGCGAACGCCAAGCCACCGATGAATAAACTCATGGTAAAACCAACACCGCACAATAGCGCTGCGCCGTAGATTTGCTTATAGTTCATACCTTTTGGCATGGTTGAGATACCAAGCTTAAAGATTAACCAGCACATAATCATGACGCCCAACTGCTTACCGATAAACAGACCTGCGGCAATACCTAGTGGTACTGAATGGAATAATTCAGCAAGACCTGCGCCTTCGAGTGAGATACCTGAGTTGGCAAAAGCGAATATTGGCAAAATACCAAAGGCGACGGTGTTATGTAGGTCATGCTCTAGCTCTTCAAGCGGAGAGTGCTCAGGATCAGTGCGGTCAAACATAGGAATAAATAGTGCTAAGACCACACCGGCCAATGTTGCATGGATACCCGATTTGAGCACTGCAATCCACATGATAATACCAATAAGTAGATAAGGCGTGATGCTAGTGACGTTACGACGATTAAGAAGGTACAAGAATGGCAGACATAGGCCAGCCAAAGCTAACGACTCTAGTGACAACTCACTGGTATAAAACAGAGCGATAATCAAAATCGCACCGATATCATCAAAAATAGCAATAGAGACCAAAAAGACTTTTAGAGAGTTGGGTACACGGTTGCCAAGAAGGCTCAAAATACCAAGCGCAAAAGCAATATCTGTTGCCGCAGGAATGGCCCAACCTTTCCAAAACTCAGGCTCATTGTAGTTAAAGAGTAGATAAACAATTGCAGGCATGATCATACCGCCCAGTGCTGCACCAGCTGGTAGGATAATCTGCTTGACGTTAGACAACTCACCAATCAATACTTCACGCTTGAGCTCAAGCCCGACCAAGAAAAAGAAAACGGCCATTAGACCATCATTGATCCAGTGGTGAGCATCTTTGGCAATGGCAAACTCACCAATTTGAATGGCAACTGGTGCGTGAATAAAACCTTCGTACCAAACATTAAGAGGGGAGTTGGCAATGATCATTGCAGCAACGGCAGCCAATGCTAAGACGATACCACCTGCTGCCTCAAATTCAAAAAATGCCTTAATCCTTCGTATTGCCATATTATCCTCATCTCCTAAGTACAATTTACTAAATAATCTCAAATATCCACGCTACTATTCATGACGATATAGCAAGCAGACAAAAACAGTTTCTCACACTCTTATTAATATAGACAATAAAATACGCTGAAATAACGCCATTAGCCCATTATATCGTCTCAATGATAGTGACATTATAAAGGCGCTGCGATGAGCAAAATAGTTGTAAGTCGTTAAATCTTTTTAACAAACTGTCCGTTATATGAGAGATTTGGAACACTATTGGCTAAATCTAGCAGACTTTGTGACGTTTTTGGCTTTTTTTGCGGTTTTATATCTATAATGATCGACGCATTATGACGTTATTTCATGTCTTAAGAAGTTTTCAGGGAATTTATCGTCTCATCACTACTATTATCAACAATAGCTATTACCAACGATAGTAGTGTCATTAGTAAGTTTTTAGCCTAGTATCTGAGGCTTCCTTTTCTCTTATCACCATATTTTGTAGGTCAGTATTATGGACTTAACCTTCTCACTAGAGATTATTTTGATGCTTGCGGCTGTCGCAGCATTGGCAGGATTTATTGATGCGATTGCTGGTGGTGGCGGACTATTGACCATACCTGCCATGCTACTGGCCAATATCCCGCCAGTGCTCACGCTTGGCACCAATAAGCTACAAGCTGCTTCTGGCGCATTGGCCGCATCCATTACCATGATAAAAAAGGGCGTCGTCAAACCGCAGCGTATTAAAGTGGCTATTATTGCCGCGTTTATCGGTTCAGTTTTGGGTACCATTGCGGTGCAGATGTCACCACCTGATTTGCTCGAAAAACTGATTCCTTTTTTGATTGCCGCTATCGGTATTTATACCTTATTTGCTCCTAGGCTTGGTGAGGTAGAGGCGGCTCCCCGCATATCAGAGGGTAAATGGCAAAAAGGGGTGGCACCTTTGATTGGTTTTTATGATGGGTATATTGGACCCGGCACAGGGATGTTTTTTGCGCTGGGTAATGTGGCATTGCGTGGTCGTCAGATTATTGAAGCGACAGGCACCGCAAAAGTGTTGAACCTATCGACCAATATTGGCTCATTGATATTCTTTATCTTGGGTGGCAATGTGTTGTGGAAAGTGGGATTGGCAATGATGGTGGGACAAACCATCGGTGCCTATTTTGGTTCACATATGGTCGTCAAAGGCGGTAGTAAGCTGATTCGTCCGATGATTGTGCTGGTGTGTTTGGCAATGTTGACCAAATATGTGTTTGGCTAATGAGAGTAACCACACACGTGATCTACCACAAAAAAACCTCAGCCACTGAACTGACCCCCATGAGTTGTGTCCAACTCATGGGGGTCGGTTCAGCTTAGGCTGGGTTTTTTATTTTGTGAGTGTCTATCTAGCAAAGATGATTAGTGGCGACGATCAACGTCATCGTACTCACTACCCATGATGCCATCATTCATGACTTTAGAGAACTCACGCTCGTTGTCTTCATCGATATGACCGTCAAACACGTCTTTAGCACCAGCGTTAGGATCGTTGTATAGCGCCAGATCCATTTTACCTTCTGATTTTGCTACGATAGCAGTCACTGCCGCATCACCACCAACGTTGACCGCAGTACGTAGCATATCTAGGATACGATCCACACCCAAGATCAGACCGATACCTTCGATAGGCAGACCGACCTGAGCAAATACCATAGACAGCATGATCAAGCCGACACCAGGGACACCAGCCGTACCGACAGAGGCCAGTACTGACATCAAGATAACGGTTAGATATTCGGTCACGCCCAAATCAATACCATAAATATTGGCAATAAAGATGGTCGCTGTCCCTTGCATGATGGCTGTACCATCCATGTTGATGGTGGCACCAAAAGGAACGGTAAACGAAGCAACTGAGTTGTTTACACCCATACGTTTGGTAACGGTACGCAAGGTAATCGGAATGGTCGCGTTTGAGCTTGATGTACTAAATGCAAAGATTTGTACTTCGCGCATTTTTGCCAAAAAGGTCTTGATAGATAGACCTGAAGAGACTTTTAGTACAATCATCATAGTAACGAAGAAATGGAAGGCCAAAGAACCAACCAATACTGCCATATAGCTTAGCAGTGACAAAATTAACTCAAAGCCTAGCTCAGACATTGCTTTGGCTAACAGTGCAAATACACCATAAGGGGCTAGGTTCATAATGATGGTTACCATCTTTAGGATGACTTCATTGATAAGCTCTAGACTTTGAACCAAGCCTTTGGCAGGTTTACCCACCATCAAAATACTGATACCGATTAGAATGGCAAAGAAAATAATCGATAGCATGTCGCCATTTGCCATCGCACTGATGGGATTTGATGGGATAATGTTTGAGAACACATCAAGCAGTGGCGGCGCTGATGCGGCTTCAAACGTGGCTTCAGATTCGATATTCATGCCTTTACCGATACCAAATAGCACACCCAATCCAATCGCCGTTGCAATAGCAAGCGCGGTTGTCATCATATAGATCATAAATGTTTTGGTACCAATACGTCCTAGCAGACGGATATCACCAATGCCACACACACCGCAAATCAGTGAGATAAGTACTAAAGGTACGACCAACATTTTTAGCGAGTTAACAAATAGCTTGCCGATAATAGCAAAGACACCATTTGTGATGTAAGTATTAACGAAGCTGCCTTCGCCATTCAATCCTGAGTAGTTTAAAAATAGACCCAGTATGATACCGAGCACCATGGCAACGATAATCTTGCCTGTCAGTCCCATATTTTTCCACATATCCATATCCTTTGTGTGCATAACAGCGCTATAGTCAGCGTCACCCAAATCTATGTGACCGTGTTTGCCAATCTAACTATAATGCGTGTTATGACTATTAAGTTCTTGTGATTTTCGCTTGATGTCACATTTTCGAGGACAATATAAAAGAATAGTTAAGGGCACTGCAAGATTTTTTTATCATTTTATTCCAAGAGAACAATCTCTGTCACAACTATGTGCCCATAAAATAGTGATGATTTATTGTAAACGGTTTGTTTCTGATATGAAACAATATATTCATGAAAGAGTTTTTAGGGTAAATGGATATATCAAACTATTGATATTAAACCAGTGTTATCACTTTGATGTCATAAAATACGTTTGCATTTTGGCAACCCCAAAAAAACCAGACTGTCATGTGTGAACAGTCTGGCTTTTGAAGTTTTATATTTATCGTCATGAATAATCACGACACTCATGAGTTTACGCGTTTGAATTGACCTTTTAGTTATACCTTGTCATCTTCTTCACGTTCGCGCGGCAGATGCGTCTGATCATCTAAGGTTTGGAGATGTTTGTCACTTGCGCTTTCGTCGACCTCATCAGGTGGAGCAATGTGGCGACTGTGGTTGTTACTCATACGCTCATTGAGGTGTGACTCTGCATCACGGTAGCGATGATCAAGCGCTTCGGCTTCAGGATTTGATTTCTCAAAATTTGCCTGTGACTTGATTTCTTTTACAGTATCTTGCTCACTGACCATTTCTACATCACCATCGCTCTCATAGCCGTGATTGGGATTGGCATCACCAGTCTGTGGTTCTGTATTTGTCGTATCGTTTAACGCATGCGTGGCTGGCATCTCACCGTCAGTCGATACGCTACTTTTGTCTTTTGCTTCTTTTTTTAGCGCTGCATAATTTGTTAGTTGATTGACAGCGTTTTCGAGCGTATGCGGATTATCACGCTCTTGAGCGTCTGATAGGTGCTTGTCAAATACATCGGTCAATAATGAATCAAAGCGCATGGCATTGTATTGAATCAGCACTTCTGCCTCTTCTTCAGTAATACCGCCGTTTTGGCTCGCATGTACCACGTGGTCTTCGAAGGTCAGGCCTTCAAAGCTGTCCTGATGTTCTGCCTTTTTAAACTTCTGCCACAGTGGTTCGATCTCAACCAAGGTCTGATAAGCATGCTCCATACGGCCTGTCACATCATCTGGGTCGGTATTGTAATAAACCATGGTTTTGAGATAATCGCGGAATGGATTGGCAGCAAAATCATCCATAAAGGTATCACCCAGCTGACGTTTTAGCTCATCGCTTGCTGGCGTAAAGATACGTCCACTTGGGAAAGTCACAAAGCTCACCACATTGGCTGCCATACGATTAGGGAAGTTGGCAAAGAAAGATACAAAGGCCTCTTGAATCGTGTATAGGCTGTTTTGTAGCGCCACTTCAGCATGTAAACGCTCAGCTTCTGATTTACTACCATGCTCATAAAATTGCAAAATAGCCGTCGCGATAAATAAGTGGCTATGAATATCCGCTAAGCGACCAGACAGCATCTCTTTACGTTTTAGATCCCCTGCTAACAGTCCTAACGCCATATCCGCAGTTAGGGCAAAGCTTGCGCTTAGGCGGTTGATATGCTTGTAATAAGGACGAGTAAAGGCATCAGCAAAACGTGGCGCATTATCACTACCACCGACGTAACCTGCGATAAACGCTTTTGCCCCGCGGTTGAAGGTATAGCCTAAATGTTTGAAGAAAAGCGTGTCGAATTTTTCAGTCGCTGCTTTTTTATCTTCACTCTGTAGCAGTTGCAGCTCATCGAATAGATAAGGATGACAACGCATCGCGCCTTGACCAAAAATCATCAGCGAGCGGGTCAAAATATTGGCACCCTCAACAGTGATAGATACAGGAATCGCTTGATAAGGTATCGCTAAGAAGTTACGTGGGCCCATCTGTACGGCACGACCACCAACGACATCCATACCATCATTGACCACACTACGCATGGTCTCGGTCGCATAATATTTTGCCATTGCAGTCATGACTGATGGCGTACCGCCTTGGTTTAACCCGCAAGTTACCAAATGACGGAACGCTTCTAACATATAAGTATTACTTGCCATGCGACTGGTGGCGTCCTGTACACCTTCAAATTTACCGACTGATATTTTGAACTGTTCGCGAACTTTTGCAAATGCACCGACAGACAGATAGGTCATTTCACTGGCTGAGGTCGATAGAGCAGGCAAGGAGATACCACGACCCACGCCCAAGCACTCCATCAGCATACGCCAGCCGCGACCAGCGTTTTCGACACCGCCAATGATGTAATCTAAGGGGATAAAAACATCTTTGCCATCGACCGTACCATTCATAAATGGCGAGCCGATTGGGTTATGACGTGGGCCCGTGACCACGCCTTCATGATTGGCGGGGATCAGTGCACAGGTGATACCGTAGTCGGTTTTGTCCGGATCACCAAGCAGCCCTTCGGGATCATGCATCTTAAAAGCCAAACCCACGACAGTAGCGATAGGGGCTAACGTAATCCAGCGTTTGGAGAAGTTCATACGCAGACCAAGTACTTGCTCGCCCTCATGCGTGCCATAACAGACCACGCCTGTGTCAGGAATCGCGCCTGCATCAGAGCCTGCCTCAGGTCCAGTCAAACCGAAGCAAGGTACTTCATCACCTTTGGCGAGACCCGGTAGCCAGCGCTGTTTTTGCTCGTCCGTGCCATAGTGCATTAGTAGCTCACCAGGACCGAGCGAATTGGGTACCATACAGGTCACTGCCGCAGTCGGTGAGCGCGACGCGATTTTACTCATCACGCGGCTTTGCGCGTAAGAGCTAAATTCTAGACCACCAAACTCTTTTGGAATAATTAACCCCAAAAAGCCATTACTTTTGATAAATTGCCACGCTTCAGGTGACAGCTCTTTATCTTTGTGCTGGATTTGCCATTCATCGAGCATAGCGCATAGCGTTTCTACTTCGTTATCAATGAAGCTTTGCTCTTCCTCTGAGAGCTTTGGATAAGGGTAATTGGCAAAAGCCTCCCAATTTGGCGCTCCCATAAACAGCTCTTTTTCCCACCAACTGGTACCAGCATCCAGTGCTTCACGCTCCGTATCACTCATACTCGGCATTGCACCACCCAAAGCCTTATAGACAGGTTTGGTAATGAGTGATTGGCGCAGTGGAGTGATGAGTAAAACCAAGCAAAGCAGCGCGATGGGCACCCCTAAGAGGAGCGACCATGGACTAATAATGGCAGTAACAATGACGGTGATCAAGGCAACAATACTGCCCGTGACTCGTGATAAGGACAGCAAAAAGATGGCCAAGACCACAGCTAATTGAATGATGACTGCCAAAATAAACAAGCCAATTGCCATGACTATCTCCTGTGGGATACTAAATAAAAAGTGTGAAATATAAGAAAATAAAAAGATATGAACCGTTATGATTATTGTTGTGTTTTATAACAAACAGTTCTATCCATATAATAGTTGGCAGCATAAATAACCTTGGTGCTGCTAGCAGACTCTTGTACTGTATACGGCTAAAACAAAAGCGTACTGCGTCAGCTGCCATAGAACAAGCTACTAATATGAAACAGATGTTGATGACTATCAATAGCCAAAGTGCTACGCTGTGTCGATAATATGTATCAAAGATTATCGTTAAAACGCTGCGATCCTTAAGGGGTGAGCAACTATCAAAATTGATAAGTCGCCCAGCCGCTCGTGTTAGTCGGTGCCAAAAGGTATCAGATTGCTTTCGGCATAAGATAAAGTATCGTTACGTCCAACGATGATGTGATCAACCAGTGAGAGATCTAATAAGTCACAGGCTTTTTTTAGCTCATAGGTCAATAGATTGTCAGCAGCTGAGGGCTTGGCATCGGTATGAGGATGGTTATGCGCAATAATGAGCTGGCTAGCCGCGTGGCTTAGTGCGTGCCGGAGTACATGCTTGATACAGACGGAACACGATGAGATGCCGCCTGTGAACAGTATTTCAAAGTTTAACAGGTTCAACGCATTGTCCAGACAGAGGACAGCAAATACTTCACGATGCTCACCGCGTAACTGGGTGCTGATATAATCTTTGACCATTTGCGAGCGCCCAAGTGCTTGCCCCGTTTTTAGCTTACTATCCAGATAACGTGTGCCCATCTCAAGCGATGCCAATATCTGAGCGTACTTGGCGGGACCGATCCCATGACAAGCAAGAACGGTTTTTTGCGGTGCGGCAAGCAGCTCAGCTAGGCTGCCAAACTGATCGATCAAATGACGTGCGAGCTCAATCGCTGACTGTGACTGCGTACCCGTCCGCAAAAATATGGCCAGTATCTCCGCATCAGACAAATGAGCGGCACCGAATTTCAATAATTTTTCGCGTGGTCTGTCATCCTCATGCCAGTCTTTAATCGCCATTGCCACTCCTTAAGAATAAATTGCTAGTTGTTATCTGAGTTAAATACGGAAAATTTTACCCAATTTATCTCATAGTTGTTACTATAAGCGCAATTTTATCTTTTCACTTTTTTATTGATGCCACGCTTATGTCCAATATTGTGCTTGCTATTACCGGCGGTATCGCCGCTTATAAATCTGCTATATTTGCCCGCTTGTTGATTAAGGCAGGCTTTGATGTGCGCGTCATTATGACGACAGGCGCACAAGCATTTATCACACCGCTGACTCTGCAAGCGTTGACGGGTAACGAGGTGCATGTCTCATTACTCGATGAGCAGGCAGAAGCGGGGATGGGGCACATTGAGCTGGCTAAATGGGCGGACTTATTTGTCATTGCCCCTGCGTCCGCCAATACGCTCGCACGTCTGGCTATGGGAATGGCTGATGATTTGTTGACCACAGTGTGCCTTGCCACAACCGCACCAGTTATTATTGCTCCTGCGATGAATCAGCAGATGTGGGCGCATCCTGCGGTAAATCTGAATGTACAAACCCTGCGTGATATGAACTATCAGATTATCCAGCCAGCTAGCGGTGAGCAAGCGTGTGGTGACGTGGGTGCAGGGCGGCTGCCTGAGCCTGAGCAATTATTAGATGAGGTACTCTTGTTCAAAGCAATGAACACGACGCCGCAATTATTAGCAAGTAAAAGAGTGGTCATTACCGCAGGACCTACAGTAGAAGCAATCGATCCTGTGCGCTATTTGTCCAATCATTCTTCAGGAAAAATGGGCTTTGCTTTAGCGCGCGCTTGTGTGGCGGCTGGCGCAGAGGTGATCCTAATCGCTGGTGGTAAAGTGGCATTGCCCACGCCGCTTAATGTCACACGAATTGATGTGCTGTCTGCCAAAGATATGCTGATCGCTGCCCAGCAATGTGTGGATGGTACGCATAGCGAGCTTCAATTGGATCTTGAAGATGAGCATGACCATTCTCATGAGCACGCACATGAACACGCACATGAACATAATCATTCTCACACTCATGAGCACCATCATAGCGATTGTGGTTGCGGTGATGAGCATGGACTACCGCAGGCTTATACTGAACACCAATTCGTAAAGGCAGATATCTTTATCGCCACCGCAGCCGTGGCAGATTATCGTACAGAAGAAGCCGCACCGCAAAAAATCAAAAAAACACAAGATGCCATGACGCTCAGTCTGGTTAAAAACCCTGATATTCTAGCGACAATTTCTCTTGCTCATCCAGAACTGTTTGTCGTTGGTTTTGCCGCAGAAACACAGGATGTCGAGCGTTATGCGCGTGGTAAGCTCGCCGCAAAAGCGCTAGATATGATTGCCTGTAACGATGTCTCACGGGCAGATATTGGTTTTGCTAGTGACGATAATGCCATGCAGGTATTTTTCTCTGAGCGCTATGAGCGTGATGCGATAACGTTAGACAAAGCCAGCAAAGACAAAATCGCTGAGCAGTTAGCCAGTATTATTGGTGAAACAATCGCTCAACGTCAAAACAGCTAGTGGTATAAATATAGGCGCTGAGCCTCAAATGGTATAAACAATATGACCAATATAGCTGGTAACGATAGCACTCAGATGCTAGTGCTGACGCTCATTTTTGCGCTGGCATCGCTGCTACACGGTATTAGCGGACTTGGCGCGACGCTCGTCACGACTACCGCGCTTGCTAGCATGTACCCATTGCCATATGCCATTGTATTGGTGATTTTCCCCTCGCTAGTGGTTAATGTCATGACTTGGCTAGCAGGTGGTGAGCGCACCATTTGGCAAAACTTTATCTACTATGGCAGACGCTATTGGCTGCTTGCGCTTACCAGCTTGCTAGGCAGTATTCTAGGTGCGAAGCTACTGCTATGGGTCGATAGCGCTTATATCCTTTTGTTGTTGGCGGCTGTGATTGCCTTTTACGTCGTGAGTAGCTTGCTCGGCAAACAAATCCGCTTACCAGATACGAAGCCCATGTTGATAGCCGTTGGTTTTGGTGCAGGCGTCATTGGCGGCTCAACCAATGCGATGTCGACCATCCTGATGATGTATCTGCTCTCTGCAAGTGACGATAAAAACACCATCGCCAAAGTGGGTAACATGTGTTATTTCTTAGGCAAAGTGGCACAAATTATCGTGTTGCGTGAGCCTATCATGGCATTGAGTAGCGGTGAGTGGCAGCTGATTGCCTTGCTCAGTGTGATATCTATTGTTACGCTTTTAGTCGGAATTCGTCTACGTCGTTATTTGCCACAAGCGCGTTTTCGTCAGCTTATTTTATTGATTCTAGTCGTGCTTGGAATACGCGTGGGCTGGCAAGGCGTGATGGCGTTTTTGTAGTATGGTCAGTAATAAACAGAATCAAACCATCAACTATTACGGGCTACTGGTATAAATCTTGCTTGCGTGCTGCTATCGTTCGATGCGGCACAAACAACCTCCCAGTAGCACTGACTCGGTTTAAAGTAAGTTGACTATAGGGAGTGTTTTTCAGGTTAACGATTGAATAAATTTAACACGATGGTCGCGATAACACTGATAACTACCATAGTGACCACTGGAAAATAAACCCGTGTATTACCTGAGGTGTGTTTGATATCGCCTGGCAGATTGCCGAACCACGAAAAGGCATTGGGAAAAACCAGCCAAATGACCCCGACAACCACTAACACGATGCCAATTACAATCAGTATTTTTGCCATATCATCCTCGCCATCTCTCTTATACCAGCTTTTTAATATCAGCTCTTTTATACCTATTACTTATCCAGTCATTAATCCGCTGCGGTATCAAAAAAGATCTGCTGGGCGAGGCGAAAGGTATTGCAGTGCGCCTCGACCACATCTTCGATATCTTCTGAATAGCCGCCGCCCATGACGATGGCAATCGGAATATTGGCAGCTTTTGCTTGCTGCAATACGTACTCGTCACGCGCCTTACAACCTGCTTGTGTCAGTCCAAGTTTGCCGAGCTTATCGGTAGCGAGTACATCGACAGCAGATTGATAAAAGATCATATCGGGCGCAACCTCGCTAATTAGGCGTGGCAGTGTGTCTTTTAATATCTCTAAATACTCGTCATCACCAGTATCGTTTTCCAATTCAATATCTAGGTCTGATACCTGCTTGCGAAACGGATAGTTCTTGGCGCCATGCATGCTAAAGACAAAAACGCGTGGCTCGCCCTTCATAATGCTGGCATTGCCATTGCCTTGATGAACATCCAAATCCACAATCAAAATTTTCTTCGCTTGTCCGCGATTTAATAATAAATTGCTAGCGATACAGACATCGTTGAACACACAAAACCCTTCTCCATGATCGGCAAAAGAATGATGGGTGCCGCCTGCAACATTCATGGCCACCCCATATTGCTGAGCATATAGCGCGCACTCATAAGTTGCATGGGCAATATAACGACCGCGCTCCACCAGCTGCGGTGTCATCTCAAACCCAATCGCCCGAGCGGCTTTGCGTGGTAGTGTTTGGGTTTTGAGCTGATACCAGTACTCTGCTGTATGAGTGGTCAAAATCTCCTCTTCGCTTAAGCAGGCAGGGGCAAAAAAGTTATCTTGACTGATCGTGCCCTCAATCAATAAGCGCTCAGGAATCAAGATGTATTTTTGCATAGGGAAGCGGTGCTTTTCGGGCACAGAGTAACGAAAGACGTCAGAGTAGGCAATTTTTAGCATAAGAATTCTAGCTTAGTATTGATGATTTTTTGGATATGCAAATAGATAGATGAGCGACCGCTAAGGGCGGCCTTATGGCGTAAACTATATGACTGAACAAACTGGCGCACTACTGAACAAACTGCGTCGGTAAAAAGAATGTGCGTGCATCTGATTGCTGGCGCAGCTCTGTCAGTAATGTCTGCATGTCTTCAGCAGGGTCCTGATTATTAATCAAATCGCCAAACAGCTCGCTTGCAACCGTGGTCATCGCAACAACGCTTTGTAGTGAGTGCTCAATGATTTCAGTATCGATACCGACCGCTTCGACATCGATCGCGTTTTTGTAGCGTATTTCCCCATCATTGACATCCATCTCTAGGTTGCCAATGAGCATATCGTAGTTAATCTGAGTGATAAGTAGTAGGGCAGCGCTCTGATGACTCTCTGGTATCAAAAATGGCAAAATGCCATAGATTGCTAACAGTTTATTTTTTTCCTGAACACGAAACAGATAACCACAGTCTATTTTTTTATGACGCATTCTTAGGGATAAATGATGCGATTGCTGGCTGTCGCCGGTTTTGGGACGATAGTGCGTATAGTGCCATTGCTTGTCATTGAAGTATTGCTTTAGACAGTCAACAATGGGCGTGTCACTATGATTTTGTGTCTCTGAACTTGGGTTGTCAGTTTTAAGGTGAGACGCATTTGCTTGCGCTTTCTCGTTGCTTTGAATAGTATCGTCTTTGGGCGCAGTTTTAGAGGTGGAATTATCAATGTCGCTGTCAGCAAGTGATGACTGTGCTGGCTCGCTTATACCATCGATTACTGACTGCGGTGCGGAAGCCGTCAATAATCGTTTGATTTTTTGCCATAAGCTGAGTTTATTGGCTTGACTCATAATAGTATGCTAACAAATAAAAGTTATAGATTAATCGTGATTGAGAGCCAAACCTTCTTTGATAGCAGGCTGTGCATAGAATGCTTCTAGCATGTCACGAATATGAGCTGTTAACCAAGGCGTTTCAATGGCGTCGTATACGATAGGTAATAGAGCGCTGCTACATTGCGCCATAGCCTCTTCATTGATATGCAAACTCGCCGCAATGGTAGCTATCGTGTCGGATTGATGATTGGCATACCAAGTATCAATACTCGCTGATACCAAACTGTGCAAATACGGTGACAGTCGCAGGCGGTTGTAGCTTTGCTGGATACCCGCTTCGATATGGTCGATACTGCTATTATCAGGCTCATCGCTTAAGTAGGTTTGTAGTTCACTGATTGGTTGGTCTTTGATACGATCCCAGCCCATGACCATTAGACGCGCCACTTCTTCATTTGACAAATGCTCTTGTGCATTGGCTTCAGCTTTGCGCGTCAAGTCTTTGATGTTGCGATGCAAATACGTTTGCAATTTTTCATCGAGGTTTCTATTGGTCGCTTTCTCAAACGAGCTGCGCCCAAGCTTCATCAGTTTACCAACGCCGCCCGCTTTATCAAGCGTGGTCTCCATAAAATCATTGATAGCGTGATAGAGCGTTTGGGTCAACAGATCGGCAAAGGTTTCGTTACCCACCAGCGTATGAATGAGGACGTTACGCTGCTGCTCATGGCTACCAATATAGTTAGCAAGAGTCTGAACTTGGGTGTCATCGACCAGCTCAGACAAAGGCACGTTGTCATTGACTGGATGATAGATAATGGTATGCAAAATATCACGGATATCTGTACGCATCACCTCAGTCATTGGCTGATTTAACAGCCAGTCTTTCATTAAATGCTGTAAATGGTCACAGGTGATGTAGTTGCTTAAGGGCTGAGCACCAAACCAGCGCCAAGCTTCCATCGATAAAGGCTCGGCCTGCTTGTGCAACCACTGCTGCATAAAATCAACTTGCGCGTCAATCAAGCTGTCTATCGTCAAGCGGCTGGTTAATGGTGCTTTTGACAAGTTGGTGTCTACATTGACACTGTTAGTCTCTGCATCTGGCATTTGATTTTGGCTATCTTGTGAAGTCTGCATAGGTTTTGAAGTCATATTTTGAGGTCGTACTTTTTGAAGTAAGAGTAATCGACAATTTGTTATACTGTGTGTTTGCGGTGAGCATAGGGTATTATGCCACGAACATTACCTTTGTTTGTGATGAATATTGACTGCTGCTTGATAAATAACCAGAGGTTTTGATGACGGTTTTGGATACGCCTGTACTAACGCTTGATGAGATGACGGTTCAGCGCGGCGAGATACCGCTCTGTGAAGGGGTGACGCTGCACTTGTCAGCGGGTAGTATTTGTCATCTGATTGGCGCAAATGGAACCGGAAAGACCACGTTACTCATGCAGCTGGCAGGATTATTACCTATTCTGTCAGGAGAGTTTACTTATCAAGGACAAGCGTGTTTGCCTATTCAACCTTTATATGTTTCGCATCAGTTGGGTATCCATCCGAATCTAACCGTGGCACAAAACCTGACATTTTTATTGAATTTATATGGCATCACGCCTAGCGCTACCGATATTGACGATGCACTCACTTGGGTTGGGCTACAAGGGTTTGAAACGATCAGCTCGAGTCATCTATCCGCTGGTCAGACACGGCGCATCACACTGGCAAGATTGTATTTATTGACGCCAGCTGTCACACCGCTGTGGTTACTTGATGAGCCGTTTACCGCGCTAGATGTCGATATGGTGGCACGTATGGAAGAACGGTTATGCGACTTTGCGCAGGCTGGCGGCTCGATACTCATGACCAGTCATCAGGCAGTAGGTGTCGCCAATCAAATGCTCGATTTGTCAGATTACATGGTCTAAATGTGACTGCTATCAGTACCATCAGTATCGGTAAAAGGATGAATAATGACAGACAGTCCAATGCAAGTGAGCACAACCATAACCGCGAATAAAAAATCAAATGTTATTGTCACAACGCCGCGCAGTATTGGGTTTATGCAGTTGTGGCGCCGTGAATGGCAAGTTAAGCAGCAAGGGGCGGTACAATGGTTGTACCCATTGGTACTGTTTTTAGTGATTATCACCTTGTTTCCACTAGCGGTCGGTAGTGAGCCTGCGCTTTTGCAGCGTCTTGGCGTATCAGCCGTGTGGATTGCTGCATTGCTGTCCTTGGTGATGGGTGTTGATGGCTTGTTCAAGCCTGCACTTGATAACGGTACGCTTGCGCAATTGGTCGTCGCCAAAGCATCACTACCGTTATGGGTATTGATTAGACTGGTCATTCATTGGATTTTTAGCAGTGGTATTGTGGCATTGCTTAGTCTGCTTGCTGTGCCGCTATTTCAGCTGAGTTGGTTTGAAGCGTGGATATTGATGGCGTCTATCGTGACAGGCAGTCCGATGCTTTTGATGCTATCAGCGGTCGCCAGTAGCTTAACACTGTCATTAAAAAATGGAGCGGTACTGGTACCATTGATTGCATTGCCAATGCAGCTGCCTGTATTAATTTTTGCTACAGGCGCGGTTGATTTATTTGCCACTGGCCTGAATGGCTTACCCATCTTGGCGCTATTGCTGGCAGGAAGTATTATATCCGTCCTAGTGATGCCATGGGTCATTGCGCTGACCCTAAAAATGTCATGGCTCAATTGACTAATGTATTTGCCAGATATTAAAAAACCCAGTCGTCTAAATCCAGTTATCTGAACGCCATGTATTAACATCGTGTTGAAAACGGGCAATTTTGCTATAATAGTCAATTGAATACGTAAACAGCTCTTTGTAGATTCTATCCAGTGTTTAACGCCAGCAGGTGAGCTGATAGTGTGCTTTTGTAGGCCACGTCGGTCATGACCAGTAAGCTGTGTAATAGGTTTATTCCCATGCCCAACCTGAATAACGTCTCGTCTCCTAGCCTATGGCAGCGCATTTGGCAGGGCTTCTTGACCACCGTAGGCACCAAGCAGTTCTTTCAGATTTTTAGTCCTTGGGTCAAGTGGCTCGCGATATTAGCCAGTCTCTGTTTGCTCATTGGTAGCGTATGGGGTCTTGCTTTTGCGCCGCCTGATTATTTGCAGGGCAATAGCTACCGTATTATTTTTATCCATGTTCCAGCAGCCAGTCTTGCTATCTCTATCTATTTCTCCCTTGCCGTCTTGGGGGTGATTTATTTGGTGTGGAAGATTAAGACGGCCAGTCTGGTCGCGCAGGCACTTGCTCCGATGGGGTTTTTGCTTTGTGTGATCAGTTTGCTCACAGGGTCTATTTGGGCCAAGCCAACATGGGGGACCTACTGGGTATGGGATGCGCGTCTTACTTCAATGCTGATATTAGCGTTTCTGTACGCAGGGGTGATGGCGCTGTTTGCTGCTTTTGAGCACACGGCCAATCGTGGTAAAGCGGCTGCTATTTTATCTATTGTTGGTGCGGTGAATCTACCGATTATCAAGTACTCAGTAGAGTGGTGGAACACCTTGCATCAAGGGGCAACCTTTAGCCTGACCGAAGCGCCAAAGATGTCAGCAGACATGTGGATGCCGCTGCTGCTCATGATTATTGGCAGTTACTTGCTGGTTGCGACAATGGCGATTTATCGTACCAATACGCTGATTTTACATCGTGACCAAGGCAAAGCGTGGGTCAAAGAATACATTCGTGCTCAACACAAATAACGGCTAGGAACCTACTATGCAGCCTTACTTTTATAGCATATCTGAGTTTGTCGCCATGGGTAAGCATGGGGTCTTTGTATGGTCATGTTGGGCGATTACCATCGGTGTGATGCTGGCCTTTATTATTTATAGTCGCAGACAAAGACAAGCGCTTATCAAGCAGCTGACGATTCAACAAGCACGTCAGGCACAGCGCACGACCAAAAAATCCACACCGATCACCAAGCAATCTGACTGAGAAAATATATTAATATCAGGGTTTTAGCGTAAGAAACTATATGCTTTTATTGACAAAAATATGACCTCGCGAGTAGCTATAGGGCTTATTGATTTGTCCGAAAAATGCTATCATATGATCATTAGAAGATTACGATTAGAAAGATTTTTTGACAATGTTTCTTGCAAGCGTTTTTCTAATCGTCGTTTCTTTAATATTTTCTGTTTTATGGGCTAATTGTATTTAAAACAGAGACTCATCAACGAGGTAGAGGTATGAATGCAGTTCGTCGGAAAAAGCTAATGTGGGTGATGTTTACGCTGGCAGGTGCAGCTGTAGCAGTCATATTGGTTATTTATGCTATCGGGCAGCAAACCGACTATTATTTTGATGCGACCGCTATCGCTCAAGGTGAGGCGCCTCAAGACAAGCGTATTCGTGCTGGTGGTATGGTGGTTGCAGGTAGTGTGCAGCGTGCAGCAGACAATCCATTGAATGTTGAGTTTGCGATTACTGACTTTCAATCAACCGTACCTGTGACTTATCAAGGTATTTTGCCAGACTTATTTGCCGAAAACTCAGGTGTCGTAGCCACCGGTAAAATGCAAGGGGATACCTTTGTCGCTGGTGAAGTATTGGCAAAGCATGATGAAAACTATATGCCACCAGAAGTCGCTAAATCCATGAAAGAAAACAATCGTAATGGGGTAGCAGTACCTTCTTCTGAACAATATAATCCTGCCGAAAGAATTCATGAGACTGAAACCCTGCAACAGTAATTATCATAAGTATTAACCATATATAAAAAAGGCCACCGATTATCGGTGGCCTTTTCTTGAGCTGAGACTATTCAATCAATGATTAGTCGTCCCATACAGGGCTATAATCAGGATGCTCAATCTTACGACCATCAGAACTGGCTAGCTTACCGATTCTTTCTAATTCATCTGCACTCAACTCTACTTTGATGGCGTCTAAATTGCCTTGTAAGTGATCAGGGTTAGACGTTTTTGGGATGGCAACGCGGTGTTTGTCTGATAAGATCCATGCCAATGAAATCTGTGCTGGCGTGACGTTGTGCTTATCTGCAATCTCTTTGATGATATCGTTATCAAATACATCGCCACGTGCCAGTGGTGAGTAAGCTTCTAGCAAAATATGATGGTTATTCAAAAATGCCTGCAAGGTATCTTGCTTGATAAACGGATGGAATTCTACTTGGTTCACAACGATTGGTACATCCGCATATTTTTTGGCTTCGATGATGTGATCAATATTAAAATTAGACACACCGATATGGCGGGTCAACCCTTGCTTTTGCAGCTCACACAAGGCAGGAATGGTTTCTGATAATGGTACACGATCATCTGGCCAATGTAGTAGCAATAGATCGACATAGTCCACGCCCAAATTTTCTAATGACTTTTGGGCAGCAGCTTTAAGCTTTTCTGGCTCAAACTTCATGTCATCTGGAAATATTTTGGTGGTTAAGAAGAATTTATCGCGCGCCACGCCGGATTGCTTAATACCTTCACCCACTTCTTTTTCGTTGCCATAAGCTTGAGCGGTATCAATGTGCTCGTAGCCCATTTCTAGGGCTTTTTTAACCACGTCTACGCAGTCTTGACCAGTTGATTGCCAAGTACCCAGTCCTAAAACGGGAATATTTGCTTGTCCTGCGGTACGAATATTATAATTTTTAGCGCTCATGCTGTTATCCTTATTTTATTTATAATGTCTTATATGTCTTGAATGAAACATCGTTTCAAGCAGAGGTTTTAATATAATGAATAGTAGTAAAACTTAGCCAATATAGGCAGTTGTTTAGTTAATCTAACAACTAAGCCTGTTTACTATAAGAAAAACTAGAGCAAAGTGGAAGAGCGTGTGACGCATCCCTACAAAGGACAAACAGGCTGTAACGTGAACTCGATAACCTGTTAGGATGATAGGAAGCTTAAAAAGAGGTAAGATCAGCAAAACGAAGACATTAAAAAACGCCCACCAGGGTTAAGTGATGAGCGCCGATAATCATTGAGGTACCCGTATGACTGGGCACTGATGATTTTAGTGTCTTACTGAGCAGCGGCTTCTGTTTCTACCGTTTCAGTACTGTCAGTTTTAGCTGCGGTATCAATGCTTGCACTAGTGTCAGAACCCCAGATTTTTGGGTACTTGTAGCCAGGGAAGGTTTCATGGGCGTACTTTTTGAAAGCCTCTGAGTTATAGGCGTTGGTGACATCTTCAACCCATTTCTTACCAGTATCAGCAGATTTGATCGCTGACCAGTTCACATAAGCAAAGCTTGGCTCTTGGAACAATGCTTCGGTCAGCTTGATGCCAGAGTCAGTTGCATAGTTACCGTTGATTACTGCAAAGTCAACTTCATCACGCGCGCGTGGTAATTGAGCCGCTTCTAGCTCAACGATGTCGATATCGTATTTGCTGTTGTCAGCGATGTCAGCTTTTGACGCTGTCAGTGGGTCGATGTCGTCTTTTAGTTTAATCCAGCCAAGATCGTCCATCATGACCAACGCACGAGCAAAGTTACTTGGATCATTCGGCGCAGAAACACTCATGCCTTTGAATGCTTCATCTAGGCTAGACTTTTTGCCTGAGTAGATGCCAAGCGGGGCAGTTGGCACTTGGAATACTTCAACGAGATCAAGGTTGTTCTCTTTTTTGAAGGTATCAAGATATGGCTTGTGCTGGAAGATGTTGATGTCCAAGTCGCCTTCTGCCAAGGCAAGGTTAGGACGAACATAATCAGTAAATGCAACTAACTCAACCTCATAACCCTGAGCTTCAAGTGTGCCTTTTACTTGGTTACGAACCATATCAGCAAAATCACCTTCAGTCGTACCGATAACAATTTTGGTGTGTTCAGGATCGATGTCACTAGTACTCGCAGTCGTTTCTGCGGTGGCACCTTCGGTTACTGGCTCTTGGTTCGCTTCTGGCGCTGATGAGTTGTTGCAACCGACTAAGACCAAACCTGATACGCCAACAGCGGCAAATGCGGTAGCTAACTGACGGCTGATATCTGTTAATTTCATAATATGTCCTTAATAATGAATAAAATTGAGTAAAGCGTTTATCGTCTGAACATTAAAAAAGCAACATTATGAATAGTAATGCTGCTCTTGTTTAAGCGCTGAGATAAGGGTTGAGTGTTGCCAAAAATAAACCTAGTCGCTCGTAATGTCAAGTATTCTCTAAAGCGGTTTAACGTTTGTCTAAACGATTGGCGAGCCAGTTACCAGAGGCTTGAATCGAGACGACCATGATTGATAATACAATCACGATAAAAATCATTACCTCAGTTTGATAGCGATAATAGCCATAACGAATGGCTAGATCACCCAAACCGCCACCACCGATCATACCAGCCGCTGCTGAGTAAGAGAGTAAGCTGATACAAAGAATAGTGACCGAGAGTACCAATCCTGAGCGCGCTTCATTGAGCAGTACTTTGATGATGGTAAAAGGTCTGGCGCCCATCGATTCAGTTGCTTCAATAATACCGCGCGGTACTTCACGCAAATTTTGCTCAACCAAACGCGCAAAATAAAACGATCCTGCAATCGCAAGGACGAGAGAGGCGGCGATAGGACCGATACCAGTACCGACGATAGCTTTGGTAAACGGACTCATCGCAATCATCAAAATTACAAAAGGGAAGGCGCGCATAAAGTTGGTAATGGCGCCAAGTACGCCATACAGTGTCTTGTTTTGCAAAAACTGTCGGTCACTAGACAAAAACAAGAATACGCCAAAGAGCCCACCGATAAGGATGGCGACCGTGGTTGAAATACCAAGCATCACGAACGTATCAACAAACGCGCTCACAATCTCTTTGCGTAGGGTAAGCAGCTTGTCTATAGAGGCGGATAATTCAGTACCAGTTAACATATCTATTTCTCCTGCCTCATTAGTCCTCAACGACTAAGCCTTTGCCAATCGGGGTAGTTGCCTGAATCAGACCATCTCGTACATCGGCCACTTCTAATAGCTGACCTTGATGCAATAATGCTGCGCGATCACAGAGTCTGCGAATGACGCTCATCTCATGGGTTACGATGACGATGGTCACACCAAGTTGCTCATTGATATCGCGCAAACAAGTCAGCAAACTGCGAGTCGTTGCAGGGTCAAGCGCACTGGTTGGCTCATCGGCCAGCAATACTTTTGGACTCGGGGCAATCGCGCGGGCAATACCGACACGTTGCTTTTGCCCACCGGATAGCTGCGCAGGATAATGTCCAGCGCGATCAGTTAAATCGACAATCTCAAGACATTCCATAACGCGTTTATGAATATCGCGGCTAGGATAGCCTGACACTTTTAAATTAAATGCTACGTTGTCAAAAACCGTTTGATTAGACATGAGATTAAACTGCTGAAAAATCATACCGATATTATGACGAGCAATACGCAGTTCACTGGCAGATAGCGTGGTCAAGTCAGTACCGTCTATCACCACTTGGCCTGAATCTGGACGCTCAAGCATGTTAATCAAGCGCAACAAGGTAGATTTACCTGCGCCTGAATAGCCCATTAGACCAAAAATCTCGCCTTGTTTGATAGTCAGAGATGTCGGCTCAACAGCAGTAAACCAATGTGGTTTGCCGTCTTTGTCTTTGATTGATCGGTCGCTTAAAAACCTTTTGGTCACATCGTTTAAGACAATCATGTCATTCATGGAGGGCTCAAAATTCAATAAATTTTTTAATGGTCATCGTGTGTTGTTATGCTTCTATTACTAGATAAGAAGCCCATCAAAACGACAATAGTCAATAACCGTATAATAAGGGGCGGTAATATAGCATATTATCAGTCACTTTGGATATGCACATCCGTGACTGACTTATGATGAATAGCTATTAAGGAAGGAATGTTTGAGGGGTATCAGTGGGAGTAATATCAACAAAGTAACGTGTTTTCAAATATAGCTGACTACTCATGCTGATTGTAATGAGGGTCATGTTCAACGGGTATGGCGACTAAAAAGCGAGTATGACCGTTTAGCGTATCAGTAGTGATCCGCCCTTGATGCGCGGTGACAATCTGTGAAACCAAAGATAAGCCCAAACCAGAACCTTTGTTTTTCTGCTGTAACCGTACGAAGGGACTAAACACTTCTTCGCGTTTTTCTTCAGGAATACCTGTGCCTTCATCAATCACCGCTAGCACCGCGTATTTCGGGAGTGGGCGCACCGGCTCAGTTTTTGCCTTTTTTAGATGCTTAGCAAATAAGCCTTCTTTACGCGGTGTGGCTGCGGCTTCGTTATTATTTTGGGTGTTGGCTTTAGCACTGTTTTTCGCTTTATCTTTGCTGCCATTTTTGCTGATAGTTGTATCAGTTGCTACTTTGTCAGTTTTTCTATTGCTATCGTTTTCAAGAGCATGCGCCCGATTGTCGATTGTTCCATCTGTAGATTCGATAAGATTATTATGTACGGATTTCTTAGCGTCTTTATTAGAGTCTAAAGTGTCTTTAGAATCAGGAACGGCCTTCCAAATCACTTTATCTAAATCGGTGCTAGCAATATGAGCATTAGGTTTTACAGAACTTGGGATGTTTTTAATAAAGTTAAGGTCAGCATTTACATCTTCATCGACTGTTAGATTTTCACCATTTTTGTAGATTGGCGGTGCTGGCAAGACAGCTATTGGCTCGACTGAATCAATTTTGTCTTTATTGCTCAGAGTAGAGTCGGCATTTTCGGGTGAAGCAGACTCCTGCTCATCTATATTGGTATCAAGCGGCTCTTCATGAGAGTCAAAATCCAACAAGCTATTATAATCGGTGAAACTGCTAGAGAGCACGGTCTGCAATAGGTAATCAGGAACAGTCCCAGCATCTTCGATAGTCTGAACGCCGTACAGTAACACGGTAACGGGCGGCTTGCCATGAAGCATGGCATTGGTCAAAAGGTTGCGAATGAGATGAGTCAACATTGATGATTGACCATCAATCATGATGTGCTCACCAATCAACGTGGCTTCAGGATAGTGCTGACGTTCTTGATTGACCAAATCGTATAAATCCAAGTTCTCAATTTGCTGCAAGGCATGACCTGCGTCTAGACGGCTGACCAACAATATACTTTCGACCAAATCATTGAGACCTGATAGATCGCGAGTGATGGCATGAGCGCGTTTATCAAACTTGGCTTTGGTGTCAGATGGTAGCGCACCAGCCAACATATCCATCATTTCAATCTGCAAGCGAATGCGCGTAATAGGCGTACGCAACTCATGAGAAGCATGCGCCAATAATAAATTGTTGGCATCAACGAGGTGCTCAATCTTTTGCGCTGCTTGGTTGAACCCACGCGCCAATGAGGCAATTTCATCATTACCACGCGCGTTCACTCGAACCGTAAAATCCCCGTCGCCTAACTGAGCCATCTGCTGACTTAACTGATCGATACGCCATGTCATGGTACGGGCAATCAGCCACAGAACACCTGCCATAATAATGAGCAGCAACAACGTACCTGTAAACAGATTCAGCGCTGCAGAAAGCACGGGCTTTTTAGGAGGTAAACGCGACTCATATAGCAGAGTATAGCCAGTGCTGCTATAGACTTGAGCCTGCTTAGTAGGGGATGTATCTGCAAACGAAGGAAAAACACGTGAAAATAAAGATGGCGTAGGTGGTAGCTCTAGCGGCAAATCGCTATTATCGGTTTGCATGAGCAACCGACCTTCGCTGTCGTACAAGCCCATTTTGGCCTGTAGTGACTCATCAAAAATATCGAAGCTTTTTTTGACAACAGCTAGCATAAATCGTGATTGTAGGCGATTGTCCTTACTGATAGAGATATTTAACTCATGCAGAAAGGGATCAATCTGACCCAAAATCTGCGTGGCCAATATCTCTGATCGGATTCCTGCGTCCTTGTCATGCACCAGTTGGGTCAATAGCACCATAGCAACTGCAAATAAAATAAGTGCCAGCATAACGCTGGCAAATAGTTTGGCAAATACGGAACGAAAACCCAATTGCTGCATTAAACAATCTCTGTTATTGGACACTAATATCGACTGAGCTTAATATGCTCTCTATCGATTAATCCATCTTTTATGATCAAACCTGATCAGTGGCAAATTGATAACCAACACCGCGCACCGTGATAATGCGTTTTGGTTGACGTGGGTTGTCTTCGATCAAAGCACGCAAACGTGAAATATGCACATCAATGGCACGATCGATGTTGTCTGAGCTGTCGTCGTTTGGCATTGCCTGCCAAAGCTGCTCGCGATTTAGCACTTTGCCAGAATGGGTAGCAAAATAGTGTAGTAATTGGAACTGATGTGTCGTTAAACGTACAGGTTCATCATCGATAGTAACTTCGTGACTGTCAGGGAACACACTCAAACGACCAAAGGTTAAGCTATCTGACTGGCTATCTGCTTGGTTTGGCTGCTCATGACGGCGGATAACCGCACGGATACGGGCAAGAAGCTCACGCGGCTCGAAAGGCTTTGCGATATAGTCATCAGCACCCATCTCCAAACCTAACACGCGATCAGTTGTATCCCCTTTTGCGGTCAGCATAATAATAGGCACTTTATTGGTCATATTATTCTTGTTGCCACGAATTTTTTGACATACTTGCATACCATCCATGTCAGGCAGCATCAAATCAAGTACGACCAAATCGATATCACGCTCTTTGGTATCTAACAGATCAAGGCCTTCTTGACCCAAACCTGCATGATGGACGTCATAGTAATTCATGGTCAAATAATCACTGATCAGCTCTGCTAAATCTGGATCATCTTCAATCAATAAAATCTGCTTGCTCATAGGATATCCTCTAATTGTTCTTATAATTTGCCAAAGGTCTAATGTGTGCTAGTCGCTTAACTATGATAGAAGTATCAATAGTTTTTACATTCTATGCCATTAAACCTCTGAGCCTCTAAGTTTTCAGGTGTTTTAGAGTACTGAACTATCATGATGATAAAAATACGTAATGATAAAAATAGTCCTAAATACTCGGATAGTGCTATATATAGTACGACTATATTGCCTAATGATGCTGTTACAAAACAAGATAGGCTTTGTTAATGTTTCTACCAAATGTAACTGTCAGCGTGAATGGCTATGACACGATGACTTTTTTGCCTTCAGAGTCAATAGGTAAGTCAGCCAAGCAAATTAAACTATCGTTACTCACACCAGCAATCAAATATTGTTGCGTGGTCGGATCATACTCAACAACCTCAATAGGCTGGCGTGTCAAACGCTGGTCTTGGCCAATAATCCAGACATTGGCGGTCAACGGTTTAAGCGGCATATATGGCGGTTTTTGTAACTCTGTTAAGTCAACATCATGTAAGGCGCGCTTAGGCACGATAGTACCTACGTCTATTTGTCCATAATTGACTCGCCCCGTGACCTTCATTTCTGGTTGTAGCTTGTCACGGCTGGCTTCATTGTCAATGACGTTAACATACACCAACAGTTTTTTTGGCTGGCTGGTAGGCACAAGCTTACTGACCTGACCTGTAAACTTGTCAGTGATACCTTCGGTCGTAAAATTGACAGTCTGACCAACTGAAAGCTGAGGCTCCGCTTGAATGGGTAGTGTCGCCGCAAAGTGCAATTTGGTCTCGTCACTAATTTCTAATAGGGGTGTGCGCGCCGCCATTTTTTCACCAGTTGTGGCATATAGGTTTTCTACACGACCTGAAAAGCTAGCAGTTATCGTCACCAAATTATATTGTGGGTTCGGTTTTTTAGTAGCAGCTTTTATACCATTACTATCGGTGTTGTCACTATTATCTGTGACAAGGTTTGCTGCTGACGACTCTTTTTTATCATTGCTAGTATTATTTACATTAGCATCATTATCAAAAGATAAAGCCTTAGTAGAGCTAGAGTCAGAATTGTCGTCAATACTTGGTGTATTCTCTGGTTTCTTATTATTGGTAGTGCTTGTCACTATCTCTTCTTTAGAAGAGTTGGCTTCTGTAGATGTGTCTGATTTTACGGTAGGATCACTCACCGCCGCCAAACGCCTGACAACTAGTAAAGGCGTACCTTTTTCTACCCATTGACCTTCGCTAACGAACGTTTTTTCTATATTGACGGGATGTACTGCAACAAATCTGGTTTGTTTGATAGGCTCGATGCTACCTTGCAGCCCTAGACTTGGCTGATAACGGGAAGACTTTATACTGAGTATGTGTTCTGGTGTGATCGTGACACTATCACTGGTAATGACAACGGGGGAGTCTGCCGTTGCCGTGTTTTCAGGAGCGACTGATTCATTCTCAGATGGTGAGGGTTGACAAGCAGCAAGCAATAAAACGCTGAGCAAGTAGAGGCTTTTTTTGGAATGTTTAAAGGCTGTCATAGCAGTCACCGTTATAGTCGTCGTTTCATTATATAGTGAATAGATACGCGGTGGAACAATTGCGCCATACTTACTAATCTTAAGTAGCGTAAGCGTTTGTCATAAGAAAATAGATGAGGTTGCCGACTTATTAAATAAGAACAGCGGTTTATGATACTCATTAGTTAGAACATTAATTCGCTAATGACTGGAAAAGCATCAATAACTGTGCTAAAACAAACATAACGAAATACTGTGATACATTTTTATCACAAAAGAAAATTATTCAGCAATGTGGTTATTGATTCTATATAATGCAGGAATATCATAAAGTTGGTTGCCTCGTTGTTTAAATGACGTTGTCACTGACAGTAAGTAAGTTCAAAAACTTTTGAGTGTTTTAAGAGATAATACGACTTTGCTTGATGGTTATAGAAGTAAAATATTAGGCCTAAAAAGCTAAGAATCGCACTCAATTTTATGAGCTTATTACGAGCAAAGTGCGTATAGTAACTCATGTTGACGCTGTGTTTGATGGGCAGACACTGATAAAAGGTATTCCTGTCATAAAAGGTCTAATGAAGTCTCAGTCTTTTGTATTGGTCTCATATTGACTGATATCATGACTTAAGATGATTGTTAGAGCTTTATATAGACAGAGAGCGTTACGAATAAATAGTCGTTCATAGGATAATGATAATGGAAAATAATTTTGAAGGTTTAAAAGTAATGGTGATTGATGATTCAAAAACCATTCGCCGTACCGCAGAAACCTTGCTACAAAAAGCGGGTTGTGAAGTCGTAACCGCTATAGATGGCTTCGATGCCTTAGCAAAAATTGTTGATAACAACCCAGATATTATTTTTGTCGACATCATGATGCCGCGCTTAGATGGCTATCAGACTTGTGCACTCATAAAAAATAACCCTGATTATGCTAATAAACCCGTGATTATGTTGTCATCTAAAGATGGCTTATTTGATAAAGCCCGTGGCCGCATCGTCGGATCTGATGAGTATTTGACCAAACCATTTAGTAAAGATGAGCTTTTTGATGCGATTAACCAGTACCGTTAATCAGCTCTATAGACTCAAATATAGTGATTGCTAAGATTAAAAATAATGACTCACTATTTAAGTGACTAGCATAAAAATAAATCCCGAATAAGTTGTTGGGCATTATTTTCAGTCGTTTTATCAACAATATATCCTCATAGATATTTTAGAAAATAAAGGAAAATCCTATGGCTACCGTTTTAGTCATTGACGACTCGCCATCAGAAATGGCGAAATTTCGCGACATGCTTTCCAAAAATAATTTTCAAGTATTAGAAGCATCAAATGGCGAGCAGGGCTGTCAGATGGCAGCTGATCACCTGCCAGATGTCATCTTAATGGATGTGGTCATGCCAGAAATGAACGGTTTTCAGGCTACACGAAAAATCACTCGTGGTAAAACCACCGCTCATATACCTGTCATTATGATTAGTACCAAAAATCAAGAAACCGATAGAGTGTGGGGTAAGCGTCAAGGTGCCAAAGAGTATATGAATAAACCAGTCGATGAAAATGGATTGGTCAATATGATTCGTAAAGTGATGGAGTAACTTGTGGCCTCTAGAGGATTTATTGAGCTTCTGCGTCTAGCAGACTTGGCACGTGCGCGCAAAAGTGGTCGCCGCGGTGGTCAAGAGTTTGATTGGCAGGGGGTGGTATTTGAGATTGGTGGGCAGCGCTTAGTTGCTCCTATGGGTCAGGTATCAGAGGTATTATCCATGCCAGAATATACTAGCTTACCTCTAGTAAAGCCTTGGATGCTAGGTATTGCCAATATTCGCGGACGACTACTACCTCTGACGGATTTGTCACGCTTTTTACAAGTGCCAAGCCGCTTGCCACAGCTAAGCCAGCGCAAAGTTATTGTGATCGATCACGATAATAACTTTTCAGGGCTACTGGTCGATCAAGTGCTTGGTATCGAACAGTTCACTCAGGAACAATACCGCCCAGAAGCGATTGATTCCAATTCACCATTTGCACCTTATAACCATGGTAAGTTTTTGAAAGACGAGCAGGAGTGGTACGTTTTCATGCCAAGCTTGCTGGCACAAGATCTGCAGTATTCAGATGCTGCGATATAGTAATCGACAATAAAACATCTATTTATTCGGTAACGACAGATTAATAGCGGCTGACACGATACAGTGGGATGTCAGTATTTATACAGGCTTTGCTAATCATTGTTTTGATAACAACAAGATTGTCAAAGTCAGTCACGATAAGACTTTGACGATTGTTTGAAAGGGATACGCAAGATGAGTGATGTTAAAAGAAAACCTGTAGCTGGTACAGGCAACACAACTGTAGAAGGCAAAGAGACCAATAATACGTGGAAGCTATTATTAGGATTTTTTATTCTGCTGAGTGTGGTCTGTGTCGTTTGGTTGGCTAACGCGGTGTTATCGGTGAGTCAAGACTTTACTAACTTTAATCAAACAATTGTTTTACCAGCACTTGTCTTTGCTATCGGTGCTTTGGGTATTATGTTTGCCTCGTATCAGTTGCTTAAGCAACGTGGTGGATCGGAGCGTTTGCTGATTGAAAAAGAAACCTTACGCCGCCGTCAAGAAGCAGAAGCAGAGTCTGAACGAGCTCGTCAAATTCAAGAAGAAAATGAACGTAACCAGATCGCTATTCTACGCCTACTTGATGAGTTAGGGGATTTGGCAGAAGGTGATTTGACGGTCAATGCTACCGTGTCAGAAGACTTTACAGGGGCAATTGCTGACTCAGTCAACTTCGCAATTGACCAATTACGTCAATTGGTCTTGGTTATTAACAGTACTGCCGACCGAGTTGCACAGTCTTCAGATCAAACGCAGATGAACGCTGTGGAGCTTGCTGAAGCTTCTGAACATCAAGCGCAAGAAATTGCTGGTGTATCAGCCGCTATTAATGAGATGACCGTGTCAATTGACCAAGTTTCGAATAATGCGTCAGAGTCTGCGACGGTTGCTCAGCGTTCAGTTGCCATTGCCTATAATGGGGCAGAAGTTGTACAGCGTTCGATTGAAGGTATGAACGTTATTCGTGATCAGATTCAAGAGACATCGAAACGTATCAAGCGCCTTGGTGAGTCTTCTCAAGAGATTGGTGATATCGTTGGCTTGATTAACGATATTGCAGACCAAACCAACGTTCTGGCATTGAACGCCGCCATTCAGGCATCGATGGCAGGTGAGGCTGGTCGAGGCTTTGCAGTTGTTGCTGATGAGGTTCAGCGTCTGGCTGAGCGTTCAGCGAATGCGACCAAACAGATTGAAACATTGGTAAAAACCATTCAGGCGGATACCAACGAAGCGGTTATGTCGATGGAATCGACGACATCTGAAGTAGTACGTGGTGCTCGTTTGGCAAAAGATGCTGGTGAAGCACTAGAAGAGGTACAGAGCGTTTCTAACACGTTGGCTGACTTGATTCAGAACATCTCAAATGCTGCATTACAGCAGGCTGAATCTGCTGGCCATATTTCTCATACTATGAATATCATTCAAGATATTACTTCACAAACCTCATCTGGTACGTTGGCCACAGCACGTTCTATTGGTGAGTTGAGTGAAATGGCTGCCGCACTACAAGAATCTGTTACTGGCTTTAAAGTATCGAACGATGATGAATTGTTAGATGATGAAATGATTAACTCTGAACAAACCTTATCAGAAATTGTCTAACCTTTTAGCTTGAATATTGAATCGATATTGATACGTCTTTTTGTATAAGGTTTTAATTAAAATGCTGTATAGGTTCTGACACCGTGCAGCATTAATAATAGCAGGCGACGTGAACAATCATATACAAGCAGAAAAGGCTCTATCTAATACATTTGAACCTGTATGGGGTGATGAGATGATACAGGGCGATAGTGCTAATTTACAGCAATGGCAGAGATATATAGAACAAGAGATTGGCTTTATATTGCCAAATATGCAGCTGCAGTGGTTGACCAATGCCATTGACCACACAGCAACATTAAATGGACTCACTACTCAGCAGCTCTGGTATCAATTACCAAAGAATAATGAGATTCGTAAGCAGCTATTAGACAAAGTGCTCATTCATGAGAGTCGCTTTTTTCGTCATAAACCTTCTATCGATTTCATCACACGATATGCAATAGACAAGTGTGCAGATGACAGGAGTAAGCCCTTTCGCATTTGGAGCGTTGGTTGTGCAAGTGGGCACGAGACTTGGTCACTGGCCATGAGTCTGACAGCAGCGCAGTTATCCAATCATGTGATACTGGGAACAGATGTGAGCGAGCAAGCGATTACAAACGCGCGATTAGGACAATATGATAAACGGCAGCAGTCATTAATTCCTCAAAATTGTCAGCAGTTTGTTTACCCTTTGATCACCAAGAATGCAGGCAATGAGCTGAGTATGACTGACGCTTCTAGTAAAGTAGACAGGTCTATCAGTACTCATGTTGACTGGCAAGTAGCGCCAGCTTTACGACCTTATGTTAGCTTTGCTCTACACAATGTTATTGAACAAAAATCACCCACGTCGCACCTCCAAAATGTGATTATCTGCCAAAACATGCTGCTGTATTTTCGCAAGTTTGATCAGCGTGATATTTTGGCATGGCTATCAGAGCAGTGTGCGGTAGAGGGATATATTATATTGGCTCCAGGTGAGGCGTTGTTTTGGCGCCCTTCGAATATGCGCCGTATTGCGCACCCACAAGTGAATGTGTGGCAAAAAATTAGTGCCTAAATTAGTGCCTAGACGAGTTAGGATAAACCTATGAAAAAGCAGCCCAATGACATAGTGACGCTTGAGTGGTTGTCGCCACTGCTCAATCAGCAATTATCACAGATATCTGATGGCTGGCAATCAGGTGCTGATATCGACAGTTATCAACAGATGACATCGCACTACTATCAAGTTAGTGGTGCGCTGACTATGATTCGCTTGCCTCTACTAGCAGATCTTGCCAATAAGTTGAGTTTTATGGCGAGCTTGGGGGCTAGTCACAATCTGTCTGCTAGAGACTGTCAAATAGGCAAGTTTTCTCATAAGTTATTGCAACATGCGCTCAATCAATATACGCATCTAGGCAAATACAACCGTGCTCTAATAAATAAGGCTACTAATGAGCTTGCCCAGATACTATCGCAACGAGGTGTGGAAGCAGATGCATTTATAGATGCTACTGATACCCAGCATGCGCATCTAAACAATGATGACACTCATGAAGATATGGTTCATGAAGATATTGTCAATAGCATTCAGATCGCAGTACCCACGAGTAGCGTCACGACCAATTTAGAAGATCAGCACTATCAGCAGATGTTACTGGTGTGGCGACAGCAAGTACAAAAATTGCTGGTTGCCAATATCAATCAGGCACCTATTCTACAAGTTTTAGAAAAAGTTAGCCAATATCTATGGCAGACCACTCAAGACGATGAGTTACAGCGCCTATGGTATTTGACTCAGTTGTGGCTGAGTGATCTTGCTCATAATGAAGCGCCGTTACCTGAATATTATGCGCCACTATTAGGTCAGCTTGATCGCGTCATAGAATCTTCTAATCAGCCAGCCCAGTTATCGTCAAGCCTTGTCAAAAGCTTAATCAACAGTGTCTATATTCAGCTCATCTACCTAGAGAATAGTAGCGAGCGAACTCAATCTACCCTTAATGAGATATCACAGCACGGGCCTGCGACCTCACGTTTTTTAACGCGATTGCTCAGTGAGATTGAGACTCTTATCTTCAATCTAGATAAGCCAGATACGCTAATAAATCCTCTACGATATATAAAGAGCCAGCTTGAGAGTCGAGGTTGGGTGCAATATGCGTCGCAAGTTGAATCGATCCTTACAGATTTAGAGCAAGCACGCTTATCAGAGACAGAGTTTACGCAGCAGCAATGGCACATCGAGCGCAAGTTACAAGAGCTATATAGTGCTATTTATGATACCGAGCAGGCAATATCACTCAAAATTGGCGCTGCTGCTTCTTTTGCTATTGTACCTGAAGCGTTTGATAGCAGTGATGTAAAGGATGAAGATAGGCATGAGTCAGTTTCTACTGACAGTGACTTACGTGAGCTACGTATTGCCGTTGAAGAGATCAAGGAAAGCTTTAACGAGTATATACAACGTCAAGATATCCAGTCTTTACCAGTCATTGCTGACTTTGACAAGATTGCCCATGCTTTTGATGATATGGGACTGCCAGTCATTAGTGAGACGATAGAAAATATAGGTAGTATATTCACACAACTGCTCACTCATGAGGTTGCTGTACTTAGCTGGAATGTGACCCAAGCCTTGGCAGAGAGTCTGACCTCGATTGAATTGTTACTCGACTATCTTGCGCAGCAAGTCTTTGATCAAAACTTATTGACGCAGGCAAATGATTATGCAGCGAAAGCATCACAGCTTCTTAATGCGTATGCGAAATCACCAGAAACAACTAACGATACATGGCTGACGCAAAAGCCAGTCGCGATGAATGTGCTTCGTTATGATGATAGTGGTGAGATCGCACCTGTGACCAGCTCAGATAATGAAACGGTGATAGCAACGCAAGATACCACTGATACTAATCCTAATGTAGAGAGTGATGCATTGCTGCGTGCTCGTGAACAACTCAAGCCTGACAACTTTGAAGTTGATGAAGAGATTCGTGATATTTTTATCGAAGAAGTGAACGACGTCATTACTGATTTAGAAGATTTTCTTCCTATTTGGCAGCAGGATTCACAAAATCTAACACCCTTGACCGAAGTCCGTAGAAGCTTTCATACCTTAAAAGGCTCAGGTCGCATGGTTGGTGCCTTTAGCATCAGTGAGATGGCGTGGTCAATAGAAAACCTACTTAACCGTCTGTTGGATAAAACACTCCCTGTAACAGACGATGTCGTACGTCTGGTAATAGAGACGGCGGAACGTTTGCCAGTGCTACTGAAAGATTTTGCCGCACAACAATCACCGAGCTTTGATCCTGCTATTACTATTCTGAAAAGTAGTAACCTAATGGTGCAGCAGCCTGTCAATGCTGGTTTAGATACGCTTGAGACTGGAATCACTGAAACATCAGCTGAAGTAGCGTTAGGTATCAATGACTCTGATTCAATGGATGATGTATCGTTAGAAACATTACTTTCGAGCGTTGATGGTGCTGAAGGAGCAGATTCTGAAAGCAATAATACAAATATACCAGAATCGCTATCTGGTTTAGAGATTCCAGCAGTACTTATCCCGTTTATGCAAGAAACCGAGCAATTAGCAGCCGATGCGAATGATGCAGATCCTGATATTAAAGAGATATTTATAGAAGAGGCCGAGGAAGTACTTGCCGAAATCGTACCTTTATATGAAGGTTGGCAGCTAGCATCGACTGACCTTGCCGCTCTAAAAGATATCCGTCGCGGTTTTCATACTCTAAAAGGCTCTGGTCGCATGGTGGGCGCTAACTACACCGCCGAGCTAGCATGGGCGATAGAGAATATGCTTAATCGCGTATTGGATCATAGTGTTGTTGTCTCAAGTGATATGGGTCAGCTGATGTCAGATGTATTGGCCGCTTATCCTGAAATGTTAGTAGCATTTGAAAATAACAGCCAAGATTACCCAGCTTTAGTGCCCTTATGGATTGCCTGCGCCAATGCCTATAGTAAGCAACAGGGTGATGCGTTTAGTTACTCTCGCTTATATGAGCAAGCAACAAGCCATTCTGAAGCTGACGCCGCGCAAGAGCCCGTATTGATAACTAGCATAGACGAAGACAATCCTACCTATGATGAGACTAATGAAGCGATAGACATGACGCTACAGACCTTCCATTCTGTCAACGAAAAAATGGCAGAGGCAACTGTTGTTTTAGCGCCTCAAAGCGAAGAAGAAAAAGCATTTTGTAAGATATTTATTGATGAAGCAGAAGAGTTACTTCATCACATTGATCAATTTGTCAGCGACAATCAAGATCAGCAACTGATTGAGATAACGGATGAAATAGTACGTGCATTTCACACATTACGAGCCGCATCTGGCTCCAGTGCTTTGGCTGCTATCAGCGAAGTTAGCGCAGCGATAGAGCACAGTTTGGAGCTATTGCATCAGCAAGATATAGCGATGAGTGCCCAACATCTAGAGGCTTTAGCGCAATCTGCCAAGCTGATAAATGGTTATTTAAGTAGCTACAAACAAAATATACAGCAGCGTAGTGTCATAGTAGAAGATTCACACAGTCAGCAAGAACAAGACATAGCGTCATTGCAAGCAATGCTGGCTGAGCAGTATGTCATTAGTGATGCTGATGCGACCGTTGTTACTGATAGCAAACCAACGATAGAAGAGCTATTAGATAATAATATCGACACGTTATTAGATGCTGAGTGGGAGTTAGAGGAGGCGCTTGGTCATGCTGAAAAAGAACACAGTCAAGACTATATCGCGCAGCAAATTTCACAAATCACTTGTTTAATAGATAAAGCTCAAGCATTTCCAAAATTCATTACCGTTCTGAATGAGCTAGGTAATGCCTATAGTTACCTGAGTGATAATATTGATAAAGCGAGGGATAGAGATATCCAATCTATTCTGCTATCAGGTCATGCCCAGTTGATTGGGCTATTCGATGCCCTAGCTGGTAGTACGTCATTGAAAATAGACCAGCAGGTAATGAGTGAGCTACAAGGTATCTATCGAAATGATAACCTTGACGATAACGACGAAGGCTTTGTCGTTCGAGCTATTTCAGCACCTGAAATCCAATTTGAAACGATTGATACGGATATTGAGCTATTAGAGATTTTCTTAGAAGAAGCTCAAGAACTTGATAACGCCCTAGATGAAAGTTTCAATAAATGGCGTGACGATATTACTAATATCAACTCGCTAAGAGTATTACAGCGTCATTTGCACACTATTAAAGGTGGCGCACGGATGGCTGGTATTCGTAGTATTGGTGATCTAACTCACGAAGCAGAAAGTGTTTATGAGTCTTTTGTAGAAAACAGACGAGAGCCGACGGCACAGTGGCTTGAGATTATGCAAATGGTGCAAGACACGATGTCGCAACAAGTGATGCATATCGTGAATCATAAAAAATCCTTTTTCACCTCAGAGCTTATTGAGCAGTTAAAAGTACTTGAAAGGGAAAAAACCTTACCAGAAACGGTAGAGCTGATCATACCAGTACCGAAAAACTATTTTGAACCAGACATTCAAAACGTAATGGCGGATGAGGCCATTAGCAATACCGAAACATCAGAATTGCTCAGCCTAGATACCATGATTAAGCAATCATGGGCTAATGGGTTGCCTGATCCAGACATATTATCGGTGTTCTTAGAAGAGGCAGAAGAGCTTACCAATCGTAATAAATACCTGCATTTGTTCTTGAACGACACAAATAATACCACAGCATTACAAGCACTTCAGCGAGATCTGCATACGATTAAGGGCGGTGCCCGAATGGTGACTGCGTCCGGTATCGCTGATTTGGCTCATGAAATGGAGTCGGTTTATACGGATTTTGTGAGTAACCGTCGTCCCCCTACTCAGAAAGTATTAGAGTTGCTAGTTGCCAGTCATGATTGGCTTGCCGATGCCGTATTTATTCTTCAACAAAATGTCAATCCACCAACGCCTGCACTATTAATCGAGGCGTTAGAGCAGTTTGGGAGAAATCCTGATAGTCTCAAACAAGTCCCTAAAGAATCTCTACAGTCTCAGCGCGAAGCAATTTTGATTGCCAAAGAAAATCAAGATTCTCACTATCTTGCAAAAGATATCAGCGAGATGCCATCTATGTTCAGTAACACTAATGAGGAGGATGACAGCACTAGTAGTAATGAAATGATTCGTATCTCAGGTGGTCTGATTGAGCATATGATTAACTTATCTGGTGAGTCAGCGATTAACCGCGCCCGTATTGATATGGGTATTAGTAGCTTGACCAACAGTATCGAAGAGATGGGTACAACGGTACAGCGACTGGCAGATCAGTTACGCCGTATGGAGATTGAACTTGAAGCTCAGATTTTGTCACAAATAGATGATGAGCTGATTGATAATGAGGATTTCGATCCTCTCGAGATGGATCAGTATTCTTCACTGAATCAATTATCAAAATCATTGACAGAATCTGCCTCGGATTTGGTTGATATTAACCATACTTTATTAGAAAAGACACGTGATAGTGAAAGCCTGTTGCTACAGCTATCGCGGACACAGACTGAGTTGCAAGATGGGCTGATGAACTCGCGTATGGTGCCATTCACGCGTTTGACACCGCGTCTTGAACGTATTGTCCGTCAGACCGCTAATGAGTTGAACAAATCCGTTGAGCTGAGCATCATTAATGCTGATGATGAGATGGATAGAACCATCCTAGAACGCATTACTTCACCGCTTGAGCATATGCTAAGAAACGCTGTCGATCACGGTATCGAAACGACCTCGACGCGCCTCAAAGCAGGCAAAGAACGTAGTGGACATATTACGCTTGAAGTCCATCGAGAAGGTAGCGAGATTGTTATCCAACTATCAGATGATGGCCGTGGTATCGATGTAGAGGCGGTACGCAATAAAGCTATCTCTCAAGGTCTTATTGATGCAAACGATGACAGTCTCTCTGATCTTGATATCATGCAATATATCTTTAATGCTGGGCTGAGTACCAGTAAGCAAGTGACACAGATCTCTGGCCGCGGTGTTGGCATGGACGTTGTGATCAGTGAAATCCGTCAGCTAGGTGGTTCCGTTTCGGTTGTTTCAGAGCTTGGCAAAGGCTCTAATTTCACGATGCGTTTGCCATTGACCGTCGCTGTGTCTGATGCTTTGGTCGTGCGCGCAGCAGATCGCTACTACGCCATACCATTGGTACAGATCGAACGCGTGGTGCGTGTCAACCCAGAAAAGCTATATGATTACTATCAGTCAGATGCTGCCACACTGAACTTTGAAGATACGGAATACCGAGTTCGCTATCTAAATGAGATTCTATCAGGTAATAAACTGAATGAACTGGTCGTCAATACCAACACCAGTTTGCCGCTGATTATTATTAAAAACCGTACGGGACAAAACATCGCACTACAAGTTGATCAAATTGCAGGATCGCGTATCGAAGTGGTTGTGAAACCTCTAGGCCAGCAATTATCGAATATACCAGGTATTTCAGCTGCTACTATTATGGGCGATGGTTCGGTAATGCTCATTTTGGATTTGATTGCGCTAATGCGAAATGCGCAGTTGGTGAAGAACAGCTCGAAATCTGCTAGTGCCAAGCGAGGACGTATAGAGTCCAAGTCGACGGTGTTAGTAGTCGATGACTCCGTGACCGTACGTAAAGTGACCTCTCGTTTCTTGGAGCGTCAAGGGTTCAATGTGGCGGTTGCAAAAGATGGTATCGATGCGCTCGAAATATTACAGGACACGACGCCAGATATGATCTTGCTAGATATTGAGATGCCGCGTATGGATGGCTTCGAGGTGGCGACTCAGGTCAGATTCAATAGTCGATTGCAGCATATCCCAATTATTATGATTACCTCACGTACTGGCGAAAAGCATCGTGAGCGTGCTCTAGAGATTGGGGTAAATGACTATATGGGTAAGCCATTCCAAGAAAAAGAGTTGCTTGAAAAAATCCAAAGACTACTAGGTGAAGAGGTTAGCCTAACTAATGACGGATAATGCACGTGTTTTAGCACTGCGACAAAAAAGCAATCATGATATCAAAGTGCTGGTGATGGCAGAGGATCATCGCCAGCGCTTGGCTTTTTCAGATACCGTACGTAGTTGCGGCTTTACCCTTGTAGGTTGTGTGTCAAGAGCACAGTGGCAAGCAAAAAGTGAGCTGTCTAATGTAGATATTGATATTTGGCTGATAGATAGTGATTACGACGACAGTGTAGCAACCGCAACAATCGCGTCAAAATCAGCGGCTGTCTTGGTGGGCTTTAGCCAAGCACCGTATCTCAATGAGGCACAGCAATATGGTAAATGGCAGCGTAAGTTAAAACGTAAACTTGCAAAGCTTTTAGCACTACCAGCCCTGATCGATACTCCCGAATACAAGGGCGATGACACTGAAAGAAGCTGGCAGTATGTCGTATTTTTGGGTGCGTCTATGGGCGGTCCTAGTGCGGTAAAAGAATTTTTAGACAATGTGCCAGCGACACTGCCAGTGTGTATTTTATTGGCGCATCATTTCAATCAGACCATGATTGGTACGTTACCACGGATACTCAATCGCCATAATGATTGGCGCTGTGAGGTTATCGCGTCCTCGCAGCGTTTGCGAGCAGGGCATTGCCTCATAGCCCCTATTGATAAGCAAATAGTCTGTGATTCAGCTGGTAGGGTCATCTTGTTAGATCAAGCTTGGAGCGGTGAATATAAGCCTGCTATTGGTCAGATTCTAAAAAACACCAGTGATGTTTATGGTAGCGATCTAATCAATATTATATTTTCGGGTATGGGCAATGATGGCTCTCAGTATTTGGATATGGTTCAAGACAACAACAGCCAGTTGTGGGCGCAAGACCCTAGTCTGAGTGCATGTCCGAGTCAACCTCAGGCTATTATTGACTCAGGGTATTGTGGTTTCGTTGGTAGTCCGACAGATTTGGCAAAAAAACTGACTGATTATATTGGTGAAAGGGCAGCAAGCCATTCACGCTAACTGATTGTGAGCGACGTATGAAACAAATTTTGAAACACTCATTTGAAGCGGTAAGTTTACTGACCACGAACAATGGTATGCTCGATGTGACTATCGTGCCAGCATCTAACCAACCCGATTGGATTATTCCGAGCAGTTTGATTTTGAGCGTCGACGATTATCAAGAGCGTATATCCAAGTATCAGTGGCAAGAGCAAAATCTTGCTGTCTTTCACTTGTTACCGCAAGATAGAACACCAGAGAAAATTATCGTACTAGAGGGCAATACCACCGAGCATCGATTTGCTTTGCAAACGGCAGGTGAGTTGCGCCAATTACAAGCTCGTATTTCCGACGTCAAAGATACAGAGCTTCCCGAGCAGTTTGCGGATACTGGTGTTGATAAAACAGAAGGGCAGTCTGACGAAAACGTTGTGCTCGCTTATCTGTATCAAACCGTTATGATTGATGACAATGTTTATTTGGTACCAGATTTGGACAAAATTGCGCATCATTTGGTGAATTTAGATAACTAGATTCTCGTCTAAGTTTCAGTTATGCTTCACCTCATAGGTAGTACCCGAGCAATGCTAATTACTTTTTGTTATTGAATGAGTTGCTGTCCTATATATAATATCAATTATAAATAACGTTTAATAAAAACTATAGAGCCGCTCATGAATAATTCTAACGTATCAAAATGGTCGCTCAGCAGTCGTATATTTCACTGGATCAGCGCAGTTTTATTATTGATCACATGGGTGATGATACTGCTGCATGAAAATCTCGATAGCAATCTATATATCGGATTTCACAAAGCGTTTGGGATAAGCTTGTTGTTTTGGATGATTGCGCGAGTTATCAACCGCATCTTTACCAAAGCGCCACCGTCTATACCAATGCCAAAATGGCAATCGATGGTCTCTAAGCTATCGCATTTTGTGCTCTATGCCATTCTGATCGCTATGCCGCTTGCTGGTTTATTGATGACGGTATATGGTGGTCGTCCTGTCGATATCTTTGGTTTATTCCAAATACCCGTGTTTGTGACTCCTGATAGGAGTTTGGCCCGCTTTTATAATGATTTACATACCGATATTATTTGGCCAATGATCATCGGTTTTACAGCGCTGCATATTGGTGCTGCCTTGTATCATCAGTTTATCAAAAAAGACAATTTAATATCACGTATGAAATGATCTGCTATTGATCAATGCTCGAATGCTGTATACAGCATGCCGTACCAATAAACTTAAAGATGCAAAAAAGCCCTAAGTACATTACTTAGGGCTTTTTAAGTGATAAATGAAAGTGCTTACGGTCTAAAGGTCTGATTACAAATTTACTTTTTGTGTTCAGGTAAATTAATGTTCATCTCTAACACATCTAAGCTATCTTCTGAGCGATGATTGATATTGACATCATCAATCTGCACGCCATTCACATATTTGTTGACCACTTCTAAAATTTCACGTTTCATTTTTTCGATACGATCAACCGTTAGGCGGTTATTTAGACGATTTTCGCTAGCAACGATAACCTTGAGACGTTCGGTAGCTAGATTGGCACTGCCTGCACTACTGCCATCGTCAGTACCGAATAGGCTACTCCAAAATCCTTTTTTCTTAGTCATCATTAACCCCCAAACCAGCGCTGTAGTAAACTCTTTTTCTTCACATCAATATGACGTAGTGGACGCTCTTCGCCTAAGAAACGGGCGACGATATCATCATAACATTGACCAGCAACAGAGTCGGTATAATGAATAACAGGCTCACCGTGGTTCGATGCTTCGAGCACAGAATGGCTCTCAGGCACAACGCCGAGCAATGGTACTTTTAAGATGTCATTTGAGATAGTGTCAATGTCCATCATCTCGTTCGCAGCAGCACGTTCTGCATTGTAACGAGTGATAACCAAGTGCTCACGTACAGAGCCTAGGTTTTCTTCAACCTTTTTCGTTTGACTTTGCAAAATACCGATGATGCGATCCGAGTCACGTACTGACGAAATCTCAGGGTTGGTAACAATGATGGCTTCGTCAGCGTGATACATGGCCAACTGTGCACCGCGCTCGATACCAGCAGGTGAGTCACAGATGATATAGTCAAACTGTTTAGACAGCTCAGTCATGACCTCTGCGACACCTTCATCCGTCAATGCGTCTTTATCACGCGTCTGACTAGCAGGAAGGATATACAGGTTTTCAAGCTGTTTGTCTTTGACAAGTGCTTGCGACAAGCGTGCGCTACCGGTAATGACATCAACGAAATCATAAACAATTCGGTTTTCACAACCCATGATCAAGTCTAGATTACGTAGACCTACATCAAAATCAATTACAACCGTTTTATAGCCACGCAATGCTAAACCAGCGGCAAAAGAGGCGCTAGTCGTGGTTTTGCCCACACCGCCTTTACCTGAAGTGATTACAACTATCTTCGCCACAATGGCACACTCCTATGAATCAATGGGATATCTTTTATATAAATAGCACAATTGCATGGTATTTATCTACTAACTATATATGTACTATCTGCGAAGCTAGCCTAGCATAAATATACAAGGATTTATAGCAAGTCTATATTAAAGCAGAAAAACAAATGAGATATGAGCTATAAAGGGCTTTTGCTTATAAATTTTACAGTTAATGGCGATAATTTTTAGCCGTTTGATAGCTATTTAAATATACGGCAAATAACGTTAGAACCAACACTTAATAATAGCTCAATTGTAACGATTAATTTAATATATCTTGTTTTATTTATCTGACACAGCAGCTTATATAATTACAGCTTACCTTACCCAGTTTACTTTACTAGACAATCACCTAACCGTTTATTATTTTTAACTGAGTAATATAGTGAATTCAGTATAAAAACGATACAGTGGGACTGGGATAAATTTTTCGCAGCCTCTGTCTGCGTAGGCACAGCACGCAAGGAAAATTTAGACCAGTTCCACCTTGATATATAATGTATCTGTTTTATTTAGGATTGACTATAATTAAGCTTCATCCATTACGATAAATACTAGGCCTTCACCTTCCACAAACTTTACTTGCACAGGTTTGTCAATCACGTGCTCAGGTAGGTTGTCTCGCAAACAATAAGTGCCTGCTACAGAAACCAGAGAAGGGTTGAAGACTTGGCAAAAAATGCGGGCATCTTTGTCGCCTGTTGCGCCTGCCACCAAGCGACCTTGCGCACGTCCATAGACATGTAAGCTGTTGTCAGTGATGGCTTCAGCACCGCTATTCACACTGTTTGTCAGAATCAAATCGCCGCCGACATGGTTTAAGCTTTGGCCTGAGCGTAGCATCTGGTCGTAGATGAGGCTGGTAATATGCTGAGCACTTAACAATGTCTCATCTGGAAGACTGGAGATGGTGGTTTCAGTGGCAGGTATATTTGCCGCACTCTCGGTGCTAGTATCGTTGGCTGATTCTGAGCGATTATCTTCTTTAGGTTTATTGGACGGTGTAGGGGCTGTTTTGCTAGGTACGATACGTTCAATGCGTTTACCATCTGCAGGAAAGATGGCCAAGCGCTGCTCGCGCGCTTGATCATCAAGTAGGCCTGTCACCACACCGATCGGCTGTAGTCCCCATGACCATAATAGCTCTACTAAGGCAGATAAATCTTGCTCGACGTCGCTATCGATCAAGATAGGAATGTTGCTTGATTTATTGCTCAGTGTCTCAGTAAGCTGGGCTTCAATAGCGCCCAGATCGCTGGTACTAAACTGTAAACGCGAAAAGGTCAGCATCTTGCCATATAGGGCTAAGGCTGGTACTGCGCTTGCAGTCTGATTATTATTGTCTGAAACTGTCATATATAAACCCTTAAAAATAATTCTGTCGCTGTATTCACGGTGTCATTTTTATTATCGTGTCATGTTAGTAGGCATACTATAGATTGAGCATGTCTTGGTGTTTCCATTGCTGTACTTTTACTTGTGCTTCAAATGCAGTCAAACTGTCATCAATGATACTCGAAATCAGAGTATCAAGTGCACTATTATCGGTGTCTATTTGCGCGATACCACGGGCGATAGCGACCATCAATGAGTCAAGCCGCTCAGGGTCAAGCAGGCGCTTATTTAAGGCATAAACAACGTTTTCACCGATGTTGTGTCCGACATGCTGCAGTTGTGATTCGATCAGGCTACCCGCGATAGGAATCATGCGCAAATAGCGTCGCAGCTCAGGAGTATTGGCTAGACCTTCTTCAATAGCGTTGCCCATTTCGCTGGCTAATAGACTGCCACCACCTGATGAGGCCGTCAGCTCCTGTAGTTTTGGCGCAAGCTCTGAGCGCAGAATGGATAATACAGCCGCTTCAATCTCAGCACGGTTGCGCGTGATGGCTGACTCGATAAAAGATTTGTGCGTTTCAGGGTCGGTCAATTCCTGCCTAAAATTTTGGATAGTCGTCAGTATGACACGATCAGAGAGCTCTTCTAATAATAGGTCAATATAGAACTTAATACGATTGATCCATGGCTGCGGGAGTACTTGGTAGCCAAGCTGGTACAATCGGCGTCCGATAACAACGGCTCTAAATAACCGTAACAAACGTAGCTGCGGAAAACAGCCTAAGACTTCGTACCAGTGGACAAAAGGGAAGAAAAACCAGCGATAATAGACTTTTTCTTTGATTGCGATTGCCCAGCGTAATAATAATTCAGCAACCAAAAATATGGTAAAAAACCCACCAGCGGTACGCAACGGCTCATGCAACGTCGCCTGATACCAACTTAGTCCTTCGCTGACTGACAGCCATTGTGCAGCATTGGCACTAAAGTCGCTCATCAATACAGCATCCAGACTGATCAGCAGAAGATCAATACTGATAGCGATAAGCATCACGATATCATAAGTGAGCTTTAAACGACTGGGTTTTGGACGGTTTGGCCTTGGTGGCTCACTATTTGCAAGATGAGGCGACACCGGTGCAGTTGCAATAGGCGGGCTGGTAGTAGGAGAGGCGGGCACAGTCATACCTTATAAATGATAAATGGCACAAAGAAATGAGTAAATTTTTGACGGCTATTAAAAATAACCATCAAAAATCGATGCGTACATGATTAATCACATTATCAATGAATAAGGCCAAAAAACAACCCATCTATGATTAAAAATCATGCATAGCCACTTATAAAGTAATAATGATCATTTGCAACGCGACTATCATCAGTACAGTGCTCACGTATCATCATTAACCCCTGCGTTATTGATTACTCAAGCGCTTATGGCAGTATGGCTAGATTTTGTCCTTTATCGGACTATGAGTGCTGCGTCTTTTAAAAGGTATGTGATGACTTACGGCGTAAGTGAGTCATTTATTGAGCCACTTGAGTTTCAGGGGCTGTCTCAAAATCGGCCAGCATGTCGGTGATGCGCTGATCTTTTTGACGCCAAATGTGTTGAACCCAGTCAAACATCTGTGCTTTTATTGCCTCATCATTTTCATAGCCGCCTTGCTTAATTCCCTCAAACAACGCATCTGGTATATCGATATATCTTAGATCCACGCCCAAACGTTTGATATTGCCTTTCCATAAATCACTATAGCTTGGCACACCATCAGGATAGACGATGGTCACATCCAGTATGCCATCGATATCCTCGCCTAAGGCGTTAATCGCAAGGGATAAGCCGCCTGCTCGTGGTTTTAGCAAGTGCGTATAAGGAGACTGCTGTTTGGCATGTTTGGCTTTGGTAAAGCGCGTACCTTCTAGATAGTTTAGCAAGGTGAACGGCTTGTCTTTTAAAAGGGCACAGGCACGCTTGGCCTCTTCGATATCTTTACCTTTGAGTGCTGGATTTTTGGCGATGGCTTCTTTGGAATGCCTGCGCATCATGGGGAAATCTAAAAAGTAAAAAGCTTGCCCAACGATGGGAATATAGATCAGCTCAAATTTAGTAAAAAAGCGCGTCAATGGCAGGCGCTTTTCGCCAATGTATTGCACGATGCTGGTATCGACCCAAGATTGGTGGTTGCTGACCAGAAGGTATTTACCATCGATGCGAATATCATCTGGTAGGCTGATACGCCAATCTTTGCGAGGCAGCATGTCATCGATTAGTGCACTGTTGCTGCTGATCCAGTAAGTCGCGATTTTGATGACCGCTTTATCTGCAATAGGTGCACCCGTGATGACTTTGCCGACACCCATCAACCATAAAGGAATACTACCACCAAAGCTATTGGCAGTGATAACGCTTGCTGCTGTCGCTAATGAAAACGCCTTGCCCAGTTTAGGCGTGCGTTTGTGCAGTTTTCGAATGGTAGATGTCAGTCGCATGCGTGATCCTTCTTGTTCAATCTGATTAATAAATAAGGCTTATATTGCACAATCTGATGCCGTCAAATATTCCTATCAAATATTCCTAAAATTGCCCGTTCGGTGATTGACCAATAATCTAGTGAATAAAGAGCAAGCAGTTGAGCAAATAGATGAATGGAACCCTGAGGTGACGGTCATTTGATCATACAGATTTTGCCACATAATTTTAGCAGAAACGTTTCGCAGTGTACGAGTGTAAACGTGACTAGTGATAACAAGGAACAGGTATTGGATAGTTTAGATGCTAAGAAATACCGTAAAGTTAATCTGCACTTCTCATACATAGGTGTGACAAAATATTACACAGAGTTAGATTGTAATTGCCATAATAATGACGAAAGTAAATAAGTACTTAATAAGATTAACGGACAATCTTGATAAAGCACGATTTATAATATTTTTAATTTATAGAGGAAATATCATGCGTAATACATTATTAATTGCAGCAGTAGCATCAGGTCTAGCACTTAGCGGTTGTACAACTGATCCAAACACTGGACAGCAACGTTTGAACAAAGCGGCTCTAGGTGGTTTGGTTGGTGCAGCAGGTGGTGCAACTATCTCAAAAGCAACAGGCGGCGACAAAACTGGTCGTGATGCTGCTATCGGTGCTGCACTTGGTGCTGGCGTTGGTTACTACATGGAGCGTCAAGCTCGTCAGCTTGAGCAGCAAATGGCTGGTACAGGCGTGACTGTTAACCAAGACCCAACCACGGGTAATATCGACCTTGTTATGCCAGGTAGCATCACTTTCTCATTTGATGATGCAACGCTTAACTCATCGTTCAAGCCAACGCTAGACAAGCTTGCTTCAACCATGAACCAGTATAACCAAAACACCATCACGATTGCTGGTCACACTGATAGCCAAGGTTCAGCATCTTACAACATGGGTCTGTCACGTGACCGTGCTTACTCAGTTGCTAACTATCTAACCGCTCGCGGCGTTGCTGCTAACCGTGTAAACGTAGTTGCTTATGGCGAGTCACGTCCAGTTGCTACTAACAACACTGAATCTGGTCGTCAGCAAAACCGCCGTGTTGAGCTAACGGTTAATGCACCACAAAGCGTCAACTAATCGACAGTTCCATATAGCTATTTGGTAAGTGCGAATGATTTTCACGCACTTATCTAGCAAAAAGAGTCAGCAATATGCTGGCTCTTTTTTATGCGCTAAATTTTGGTTCATCAAACTCGATAGTTAGGATAGCGCAGGTATAATGTAATGTCTGCTGTCCAAAATAGAATAGTGCTCGTTTAGTATTTGATAACATTTTATAAAGGATCATAAAGATTAATGATTATTAACATAAAATTAAGTATTGATAACGATTATCAATAACACTATAATTTATTAGTGTTTTATTACTGAATAGTTACAGGCTTGATAATATGCGATAAGCATAAATATACTAGATCAAATCAGCTGATTAAGGCGTGATTTGATAATCGATATGATGGAAGCCATTTAACCAAAACGAATTTTGCTATCTCTTTGAGGATTTGTATGACGATTACCACAGAAACACGCCGTAAGATTTTACCAACTACTTTAGCTGTTGCACTTGCAGGATTGTTAATGGTATCGGGCTGTACCAAAAAAACCGAAGAAGACACTGCTGCTACTGAGACGCAGACAGAGGTTGTAAGCACAGAAACAGGCGACAATACAGAAATATCAGCTGCCGAAAAAGCACATATTGATAGACTGATGATCAGCTATGCAAACATGGCACACGCCGCTTACAAAGACTCGCTAGATACTGCTAAGGCATTACAAGCAGCGGTAGATACCTATGTTGCGACGCCAACTCAAGCCAACCTTGATGCGGCCAAATCTGCCTATAAAGCTGCGCGCCAGCCGTACTCACAGACGGAAATTTTCCGTTTTGATGAAGGGTTTGTGACGGCAAATGATAAGCGCGCGATCAATAGCATTGATAGCTGGGAAGGTCAAATCAACGCTTGGCCGCTAGATGAGGCGCTGATTGATTATGTCAGTGATGACTATGAAGGTGAGTACAACAGTCAAGAAAATATCATCAATAGCGATAGCATTACGGTCGGTAGTACCAAGCAAGATACCAGTACAATTACACCTGAGCTGCTTGCCGACATGAACGAGATTGGCGGTAGTGAGGCTAATGTCACAACGGGCTATCATGCGATTGAGTTTATGTTATGGGGTCAAGATACCAATGGCGTAAAAGAGGGCGCGGGTAATCGCCCGGTCACTGATTATGTGACGGAAGCTGGACAATGTACCAGCGGTGATACGGTCAATGAAGATGCCAGTATTTGTGAGCGCCGCGGTGAGTTCTTAAAAGCCGCCACTCAATTATTGGTGGATGATTTGACCGCAATGGAAGCTCAGTGGCAGCCTGATACCGAAAATACGCTACGTAGTGATTTGATGGCGCGTAAATACGACAATGGACTGCGTCAGATCATGTATCAAATGGGCAGCTTAGCACTGGGTGAGTTGGCCTCTGAGCGTATGCAGGTCGCTTTTGTCACAGGGTCTACCGAAGATGAGCATGAGTGCTTTAGTGATTTGACGCATCTGAGCTATGCTAATAATGCCCGCGGTATCCAAAATGTCTTTAATGGTAGCTACCAGACAGTCGCTGGTAAAACAGTCGGTGGCTATGGTGTTAAAGACTATCTCGTTGACAGCAGTCATGTAGAGGAAGCTGATAAATTGGCCGTTGACTTTAGTAAAGTCGAAGGTGCATTCAACGTCATGGTTGAAAAGGGTGAGAAAGAAGGCATCAAAATTGACCAAATGATTGCAACGGTTGGTCAAGCAAGTCAAGAAGGCGTTTCTGCTGAAGAGCAGAATATCCGTCGCGGCTGGGTAGAAGCGGGTATTAATAGCTTGCAAGAGCTGACCGCTGGTATCGAAAATGCCGCAAAAGCCGTTGGTATTGATAATCTTGATGCAGATGCAGGGTCACAGTTTTAAGCGCATTTTTGATGATTAAAGGCTTTTTATTATATTCATCATGCTGAGCCAACTGTTATCAAGTAACAAGGCTCACTTTTATAAAAATATAGATTGGATCTCATATATACGTTGTCGATTACGGTCGGCAACGTATTTTTGCAATTATCAAAAGTTCGGAACATAGGCCGATAGGTCGGTGTTCCGAACCATAAAAGTCGATGACTAGATATGTAATCGTCATCGACATATTGGTTCTACTCTAAAACCAAGGCACTTAATTTTTATGAAAGCCATTTATATCAAATCCTCTGTTTTTCCTTTCTCATCTAGCATAATACAAAATTTGCCATCCAAACTTGCACTTATGATGGTGGGTACGGTGGCACTGAGCGCATGTCAACCAGCTGATAGCGTTTCGAATAAGACCTCGGGTAATGAGGGTAGCGCAAGCACCAGTGAAACAACTCAACCGCTCACCTCTGAACGTGCCGAAAATATCGAAGCACTGGCTGGCATGCCGATGCAGCAACTGGTCAGTTTTGATCCGCAAGAGATCAAGCAGGGTGGTGACTCTGGTATCAGTATTACCAGTGCTGAAAGCTACTCTAAGCCTTCATCGAACCTAGCAGCGTCGCGTAAGGGCTCGTTTTTTATTGGTAATGCATTTTTTAAGCAGCCTTGGGTGGTCGCCCCTGCCAGTACCGATAGCCGAGATGGGCTTGGTGCGCTATTCAATGTGGCGGCTTGTCAGTCTTGCCATATCAAAGACGGCCGCGGTCATGCGCCCATGACTGCCGATGATGATGCGGACAGTTTATTGCTTCGTCTCTCTATGCCAGCAACGACGGATGAGCAGCGTCAGCAGTTACAGGACTCACTGATTGAAAAGGTCGTCCACCCTATGTATGGTGGGCAATTGCAAGATCGGGGTATCCAAGGTGTACCTGCTGAAGCCAGAATTGCGGTGCAGTGGACAGATAAGCCAGTCACTTTTGCTGATGGGCATGTTGAGACGCTACGTGCGCCAACCTTTAATCTGACCAACCCTGGTTATGGCGCTTTTGATGATGCAATGATGGTATCACCGCGAGTGGCGCTCCCAATGATTGGACTTGGGCTGCTAGAGCAAATACCTGATGACGATATTAAAAAACAAGCAAACAATAAGAGTAATAGCGACATTAGTGGTAAGTTCAATTGGGTGATGGATCCACAGACTGGCAAACGTGCGCTTGGACGTTTTGGCTGGAAAGCCGGTCAAACCAAACTGATTACCCAGAATCAAAGTGCCTTTAACGAAGACATGGGTTTGACGTCAAACATTCGTCCTCATGAGTCCTGCATGCCGACCCAGACCGCCTGCTTAAATGCGTCAACAGGCGCTGATGAGCAAGGCAATAGCAAACCGCCCGTTGAAGTGAACGATGATGTTGCCAAGTTTGTGGAGTTTTATACCCGTAATTTGGCAGTGCCGCACCGCCGTAATGCGGATGATAAGCTTGTGCTGGCGGGTAAAAAGCGTTTTTATGACATGGGCTGTCAGAGCTGCCATACGCCAAGATATCAGCTGCCAAAAACTGACGACGATCATCTTGAGCAGCATGGACAAGTGATTTATCCTTACACCGATTTATTGCTACATGACATGGGAGATGACCTTGCTGATCGTACTATCGCGGGTAAGCTACCACCAAAAGACGCTCAAGTTGAGTTTTTAGCCAATTCTTATGAATGGCGCACGCCCGCACTTTGGGGCGTGGGACTTGCGCAAACGGTTGATCCACAAGCGACGTTTTTACATGATGGACGCGCTCGTACGCTGATGGAAGCGGTTCTTTGGCACGGCGGAGAAGCCGAAAAGCAACAGCAACAAGTATTGAAATTAGACAAGCAAGGTCGCGCCGAGCTAAATGCGTTCTTAAAGTCGCTATAATAAGGTCACTGTAATACAGTCACTATTATAAAATCAGCATAAAAACGCAATAAATTACTACCTATAACATTACCGAGAAATCTATGAAAATAAATCACGCTTTGGCGATGGCGCTATCTGCATTGAGTGCCGGGCTGCTGATCAGCTGTGTTAAACCTGCCGACGACAACAAATCTGCAGAAGTAGATAGTCAAGAAGTTGCACAGAATAACTCGACTACTGACAGCTCAGCAGAAAGCAGCAAGGAAAGCACTGAGCAGATCGTTGCGGTAGATATCAGCCCTGAGACTCAAAAAACGTATTTGACGCATGTGGCAGAGGACATTGTGATTCCTGCGTATGCTGATGCCGCAAAGCAAAGTGATCTATTAAATGAATTGGCGCAGAAACATTGTCAGCAAGCACCCGTCAGCGGCGCTGAGCTACAAGCATTACGCGCGCAGTGGTTAGTATTGGCACAAGCGTGGTCGAGTGCTGAGATGATTAATTTTGGTCCTGCGACTGCCAGTATGAGCAATCTGTACATCAACTATTATCCTGATGAGCGCGGCTTGGTACATAGCGGCGTGGCCGACCTGATCGCTGCCAATCCAACACTCACGCCAGAGCAGCTCGCGGGCGAGAGCGCTATCGTACAGGGTGTACCAGGACTAGAAGAAGCCTTGTTTGCCAATGAGAGCTTAAATGCTGGTCAATGCGCTTACGTGATTAGTGCGAGTAGTGCATTGAGCACACGCCTAAAGAACATCGAGAAAAACTGGCAGCAAAACGCGACTGAGTTATTGGCGATAGATCAAACAGCAGAGAGCGATAAAGGCTTAAATCAGTGGTTTAACTCGCTATTGTCATTGGTTGAAACGATGAAATCTAACGCTATTGACCAGCCACTTGGTCTGAGCGGCAAAGCAAAAGGTCATTTGCCAGCGGCTACGGCTGGTCAAAGCCGCGCTATTATCAATGCAAAACTAGATGCCATCAATAAGGCCATGACAGATCCCGTATTGACGGCGATACTTAATAGCAATGATGAGAGTACAGTCGCTAATAATCTATCGACGGCACTGGCTGACACGACCACTTTATTGGCACAAATGCCAGAAGATTTATCAGCCGCAGACAAAGACGATCAGCAGGCGCTATATGACCATCTCACTACCGTTACTCGCTTGATTAAACGCGAGCTAATTCCAGCACTCGGTATCCGAGTGGGCTTTAATAGCACCGATGGCGATTAAGTGATGTTTACTGCTAAAGATAATACGGTGTCAGAAGGTGAGCATCATGACAGATCAAATGAGCCAAAAGCCAGTTCAATAAGCCGTGAGCTTTTGACAACGTCAATGCTCACGGCAGTCGGTACCGCGGCTCTGGTCGGTATTCACCATCGTTATCGTAAGCAGCAGCATCCTGATGCCAGTCTACAAGATTATGTGGCGGGTATTCGCGCGCAGTTACAAGTATTGCAGCCGGCCACTGGCTCAACGCCAAACCTTAAACGTTTTCGCTATGCTTGTCAGCAAGCAGCGGTGACGTGGCAGCAAGCTTATCATCATGTCATAGATGATAATGAGAGTAACGTGCTTGATCTTACTACTATGCATACGACGACGATGCTCGCACGGCCTGTTCGCTGGGTCAGCGGTGTTGCATCTATGCCAAAAGATCAAGCCTCATCGAGTCAAAATGAGCATGACTTTGGTGTGGTAGGCATTGATGCTGATAGACAGATCGTTTGGCAGACGACCATGCCTGAGCGTGTCCATGACATCGTTGTTCAGCCTGTACCTGTTAATGTACCGGATACTCAATCTCAGCATAGCAATGTTGAACAAAGACGTGACGTCGTCGTCATGGGTCGTCGTCCAAGCGAAAGATTCTGGGTGCTTGATACTTCAAATGGGCAAGTGCAGCATGCGATCAAAGCGGATTTACATCGTCATTTCTACGGTCATGCTTGTTATAGCTTAGATGGAAAATTGCTTTACGTAACTGAGAATGACACAGTGAGTCTGGCAGGTAAAATCGGTGTTTACGATGCTAACAACGCTTATAAAAAATTAGCAGAATTTGACTCCTATGGTATCGGCCCGCATGAGCTAATTATGCATCCCGATGGAGAAACATTAGTCATTGCAAATGGGGGCATCAAAACTGAGCAGGCCTCACGTCAAGAGCTAAATTTAGACACTATGCGACCATCGCTGGTCTACCTGAATCGTCATGACGGCACACTGCTGGAGCAAGTGACGCCCGAGCACAATCAGATGAGCATACGTCATTTAGCGATGCACAATGATGGATCCGTGATGGTCGGTATTCAGTTCCAAGGCGAAAAGCATATCAATGTACCATTGGTACTGACTCACCAACGCGGTGATGTTAGCTTTACGCCACTGACTATGCCAAACAATCAATGGCAACGCTTTCATCAATATATTGCGAGCGTCGCCGTTGATAGCGACCGTAATTTGCTTTGTGTGACCACTCCGATTGGTGGCTGTGCGGCAATTTATGACTTACATACTCGAGAATTGATTGACGATGTGAGCCTGCCTGATTGTGCAGGGGCATCCGTCCTATCCAGTAATAGTGCAATCACCAATAACGTAGATGATATTAAACCGTCAGGATTTATCATCAGTGATGGGCAAGGGCAATTGACCGCGCTAAGAGTGAGTGTTTCGCCAGATTCAAAATTGAATGGTAAAGATGATAAGCATATTAGTACAGACAGCCAGTTGCATAGGATGTCCTTTGATAACCATTTGCAAGCGTTATAATATGTAGCCATCGGTACAGTTACTGTCATTGAGGAGATAAAACATTAGCTTGGAAATCCGTTTAGATACTATTAGACAGCAGCTCGCACAGGCAGATATTGAGCTACATATCAGCAAAAAGCGTGTCAAAAACATCAATTTTCGTTTAAAGCCGCATGTCTTGATGGTTTCTGTACCACTGCATATTAGTGATTCACAAGCTGCTGACGCGGTGGCGCGGCGAGTGTCTTGGGCGATTAACCACCATCCACAAGTGCTAGAACAGCATCAACATAAACAAGGCGCACCATCAGACCTTACAACTGCTGACCAGCCTATTTATTTATGGGGTAAAGTACAGGCACTTACCTTAAGTCATGATGAAAAAATAGCATACTATCGCCAGCAGCTCTCCGATGTCATGCCGTCGCTATTTGAAAAATGGCAGCCAATTGTTGGCACTTACGCCAATGAGATACGAGTAAAAAAAATGCACACACGCTGGGGCAGCTGCAACACGCGCGCGAAGCGAATTTGGTTGTCCGTTTATCTTCCTGCCTATCCTATAGAATGCACCAAGTATGTGATCGTCCATGAACTGTGCCATTTGCATCATGCCAATCATAGCTCTGCATTTTGGCAAACGGTGGCGAGTGCGATGCCAGATTATCAGCAATGGCATAACATATTGGCAGGCAAGATAGGCCAGTTGGATTAAACATGCCATCTAAATAATGTATAGTCAATCCTCTATAAAAGAGTCACAGCGTCAACCTTACTTGAAGTATCACATATACATCTGCGCTTGGTTGCCTTGTCTCTCTTTTAAACTGAATCAACTATAAATAATTTCGACAAGCCTGATATAATAAGAAATAACGATACAAATCGTGTCGTTTAAATGCAATTTTATATACAAGGATGTCAGATGGAAAACGTCAATCAAGCTGAGTTTTGGCAGGAGCGCTATGAGAAAAACAGTACTGGCTGGGATATGGGACACGTATCGTCACCGCTCAAAGCTTATATTGACCAGCTGCCTGAAAGTGCCAAGGATGAGGCGATACTCGTACCAGGTGCTGGTAATGCTTACGAGGTAGGCTATCTATATGAGCAAGGATTTACCAATGTCACGTTGGTTGATTTTGCGCCAGCCCCGATTGAAGCCTTTGCGGCGCGTTATCCTGATTTCCCTTCTGAGCAGTTAATTTGTGCGAATTTTTTTAGTTTGTCAGCTGAGCAGTACCAATTTGATTGGATACTTGAGCAGACGTTTTTTTGTGCGATTAATCCAGCGCGCCGTGATGAATACGTGCAGCAGATGGCAAATCTGTTAAAGCCACAAGGCAAACTGGTTGGTTTGTTATTTGATACTGACTTTGGACGAGAGGAACCACCATTTGGTGGCACTAAAGAAGAGTACCAGCAGCGTTTTCAAAGCCATTTTGATATTGATATTATGGAGACGAGCTATAATTCACATCCAGCACGGCAAGATAGTGAGTTATTTATAAAGCTGCGAGCGAAATAAGCTCGCGCTTGATATTGTCCCGAGCTTGCGCTTCTAATTGGCTATAGTAATAATCCGTCAAATAGAGTTTGGGATGCGCTAGTAATCCTTGTAATACCGCAGTGCGCCCATCACGGTAGTTGTCATCTGCGACGTGTGCATATTCTTGACGTATTGCGTTTGCATACTGCTGATAGGTAGGCCAAGGCGCACCCAGAATACTCAAATCCATATCCAATAAGTATGCCGCATCACTGTATTTAACACTACTATATTTAATACTATCTGTCGACTCATCTATTTGATGATTGGCCGTCATCATGATGAATGCGTAGATGTCTTGGCATTGCTCTGGGCTTAGACAAGTATTCAATGCGTCTACGGCATATTCAGCGCTTTTTTGCTCATTATCTGCGCGTGTTGGGTTGTATATCACATCATGATAATACAGTGCCAACGCCACGATATGCGGCTCAGATAGGTTGTGTTTGATACTGTCAAACTGTACCAATAACTGCTCAATATGACTCAAGGTATGATAAGCCCGTTGTGATTCGCCATAATGCACAAAGATACTTTGCCAGAGTGCTTGTGCGTCGTCTGGTGTCACATCACTATTAAGAGCAGACAAGCATAAGTAAAAATGATTGCTCAGATGAGTATTCATAGGTGGCAATTCATTCATAGTTAACCCTTTTTGCCTGTCCCTTATTTTGTATTGGCCGCATCTTTAAACGCTTTATTAAATACATCTCCCAGCAGGCTGACATCATCGACACGCGCATAGTTCAGACGAGTGACAAAGGCAATATGGCGGTGTGGTCCTTCTTCAGCCAGAGGTACAGCGACGGCATTTTGGTTTTGCAGGTGCAACTGATCGAGTGCCATTTCAGGCACTAGGGTCGTGCCCATGTTGGCAAGCGCCATTTGAATCAGCGTGTTTAGGCTGGCATCCGAGAAGCTTGACTTCATCTGTGCACGGTCAAAATGACAGACAGACAACGTCTGATCGGTTAGGCAGTGCCCTTCACCAAGTAGCATGAGATTGGCAGTAGCTAGCTCGTCAGCGCTGATGGTATCAAGCTTGGCATGTACATCGTCTTTTGGGAAGACGGCAAAGAAGTCTTCACTCCAAAACTCAAAACTGTGTAGTCCATCTACGGCATACGGCAGCGCAATGATAGCCGTATCGATATGACCGTAGCGCACTTGCTCAAGCAACCGCTCGGTTTGCTGCTCAACGATAGTCATGCGGAACTCTGGATACTGAGCACGCAGGGCTGGTAGAACCTTTGGTAGCAAGTAAGGCGCAATCGTGGGAATGATACCAACGGTCATCGGATACGCCAGCGGTGTCTGATGGCTATGGGCGCGCGTGGTTAAATCGCTCACTTCAGAGAACACGCGCTGTGCCCTTGTGAGGATTTCTTGACCGATAGGGGTAATCAGTACTTGCTTGTTATTGCGCTCAAAAATCTGTGTATCTAGCTGTTTTTCTAATTCTGCGATACCCAAGCTCAGGGCAGACTGCGAAATATTGCAATCTTCGGCAGCACGTTTGAAGTGACGATGTTTGGCGACGGCTAGGGCAAACTCAAGTTGTCGTAAAGTAATCATAAAACCTCTCTTTTAATGGGTTTTTAATGTAATTTATCCTGTCAGTAAGCCTCTATAAGGCAGCAAATTACCAGTTACGTACCAATGATAGGATATAGAGAGCATAGTTTAACAAGTTTAATAAAACAAAACATCACATTAAAAACTTTTAACTGGATTAACCGTAGAATTCGCGTATAGTTTGTCGGGTAGCCCAGAAAGCTAAAGGGCTAGTTAAAAAATCCCTATAAATAATTTTAATTTACTTAACCAGAGAGGAGCCAATCATGGCATCTATTATTAATCAAGCAATCCCAGAGTTTTCAGCCGATGCATACGTAAACGGTGAGTTCAAAACCATCACCTCAGAAGACGTAAAAGGCAACTGGGCGATCTTCCTATTTTACCCAGCTGATTTTACCTTTGTTTGCCCAACTGAACTAGAAGACATGGCCGCTCATTACGACGAGCTAAAAGGTTTGGGTGTTGAAGTATACTCAGTATCAACTGATACGCATTTCACGCACAAAGCATGGCATGATTCTTCAGAAGCGATCGGCAAAGTACAGTATCCAATGATCGGCGATCCTACTGGTAAAATCACTCGCGGCTTCAATGTCATGATTGAAGAAGCAGGTTTAGCAGAGCGTGGTACGTTCCTAGTAGATCCTGATGGTCTGATCCAAGTAGCAGAAATTCATGCTGGCGGTATTGGCCGTAGCGCAAAAGATATGCTACGTAAAGTAAAAGCCGCTCAGTATGTTCGTGAGAACGATGGCGAAGTTTGCCCAGCAGCTTGGGAGCAAGGCGGCGATACACTTAAGCCAAGTCTTGACCTAGTTGGTAAAATCTAAGTAGCTATTTCATCCCTTAGATAAAGTAGCGCTGACTTTTATACTTTTAGTGTGAATCAGTTCTACAAATAAAGACCCCATTAACTGATGTTGATGGGGTTTTTTATGGCGCTAGCTACAATCTTATGAGTCTTATTTATTGATCATAATCGTAGTAGGCGTAGTATAGTGAATTCAGTATAAAAACGATACAGTGGGACTGGGATAAATTTTTCGCAGCCTCTGTCTGCGTAGGCACAGCACGCAAGGAAAATTTAGACCAGTTCCACCTTGATATATAATGTATTTGTTTTATTTAGGATTGACTATATCAGGCGCGAGATTGTTCTTTATTTTTATCAATAATCTTATAAATCTCGTCTTTGAGATGTAATTTACGCCGTTTCATTTGTTCTATTTCTTCTTCACGGCTAGCATGCTTGACTAGATCTTTTTCGAGATAATTGATTTTTTGGTCAAGCTCGGTATGCTCATCAAAAATATTCGCAAAATGACTGTCTTTGAGCTTCAGTTCGGCAATAATATCTCTATTATCGTGGAAAGTATCTGTTTTTCTCATGTGTTCATCCTTGTCATGAAACGCAAGCTTGTCACAAGCAATCGCGTATTGTTTTAAAAAGACGGCTTAACTTAAGAACTATTCTCGATTGTAGCGAAAAAATAACCCAGTTACTATCGCTATTATCCACCAGTATATTTGTATTTAATTGATTAAACCTATTAACGATTGGTTTTATAAAACGTAAGGTTTGAGTTTCTCAGCTTGCCCAAATGCTGCGAACACCTGATAATAGGGTCATTCAAGAGCGAAAGCTCGATATATACAATGTTTTTTATAAAATTATTAAGTGTAAGAATTTCATATTTAGGCGTGCAGCATGACAGTTGCCGTTACATATTCAGTCATAATGAGGAACAAACATGATAGATCAGAATTTATTAGACGCAGTTAAGACATATAGCGAAAACATGACGCGCCCGATTACTTTTGTATTGGGTAGCGGTGAGCACAGCAAACGCGCTGAACTCATTGATTTTTTGACCAAGATTGCTGGTACAACTGACAAAATTAACTTCGATGCAGAAGCGACTGACGACAGCCTGCCAAGCGCGATTAGTTTTAAAGTAGTCAGTCATGTTGATGGAGACACTACTGACACAGGTATCGTATTCAGTGGTATTCCTGGTGGTCACGAGTTTACCTCATTGATCCTAGCCATTTTGCAAGCGGGTGGTCATACGCTAAAATTGGATGACGGTATCCAAAAGCTAGTCAAGCGCTTTAATAAGCCATTACAGTTCCAGACCTATGTGTCATTATCGTGCCATAGCTGCCCAGAAGTGGTTCAGGCATTGAACCAATTTGCGCTACTAAACGATGGTATCAGCAATGAGATGATTGATGGCGCGCTATTTCAAGAGCAAGTAGAAGCAAACAAAATCCAAGGTGTGCCGGCCGTATTTTTGAACGGTAAACCATTTGCCAATGGTCTGATCGACACTGCCAAGTTGATTGGAAAATTACAAGAGCAGTTCCCAGATTTGCTGGCAGATGTGGAAGATGACGCTGAGCAATTAGAGCAGCAAGATGTCACTATCATCGGTGCGGGTCCTGCAGGCGTTGCAGCAGCTATTTATACTGCGCGTAAAGGTCTGAAAGTGACCATGGTTGCTGACCGCATCGGTGGACAAGTCAAAGACACACAGGACATCGAAAACTTGATCTCTGTGCCTTTAACCAACGGTACTGATTTATCGACTAATTTCGTCAAGCACTTGGCTGAATACAACATCACGCTAAAAGAGCATGTCAGTGTGAAAGACATCGGTGAGACAGAAGAAGAAAACTACAGCATCAACCTAAATACTGGTGAGACGTTTGAGACACGCAGTATTATCTTGGCTACAGGTGCCCAGTGGCGTAAGCTTGGCGTACCGGGCGAAGAAGAAAACATCGGTAAAGGCGTGGCATTTTGTGCCCACTGCGACGGTCCATTCTTTAAAGGTAAAGATATCTCAGTGATCGGCGGTGGTAACTCAGGCGTCGAGGCTGCGCTAGATTTGGCAGGCATTGTTAAGCACGTCACGGTTTTAGAGTTCGCTGATGAGTTAAAAGCAGACCAAGTATTGATCAATAAAGCCAAAGAAAAATCTAATATTGAATTCATCACTGGCGCTGCGACGCAAGAGATCAAGGCGACTGATGGCAAAGTATCGTCCATCGTCTATCAAGATCGCAGCACAGGCGAGACGCATGAGCGTGATTTATCAGGCGTGTTTGTACAAATCGGTCTCGTACCAAACACTGAATTTGTCAAAGGCTTTGTCGATTTAAACCGCTTTGGCGAGATTGAGATTGATGAGCGCTGCCGCACCGATCGCAAAGGTATATTTGCTTGCGGTGATGTAACCACCGTACCATTTAAGCAGATTAATATTGCAATGGGTGAGGGTAGTAAAGCAGCATTGGCAGCATTTGAATATTTGGTTATGCAGTAAGCTTCAGTATCAGAATTAGTATCAGAAGAAAAAGCCACCTTAATTGAGGTGGCTTTTTTTTGCGTTTTTATAGGAATTTTTCTATAGAATAGCGCCTAAAGTTTAAAAACCAGTCATTTTGATGAGTGAACAAAGCAATTTCTCTTGAAAAATGTCATCATTTACGTTACAAATGCGCCATTTTCGTTACAAATACGGGTCTTAGATGCGATAATAAGCCCAATAAAACCTATCATAGCGTCATGAACTATAAGGAAAATAGGCATGGAATATATAGAATCTTTTTTTGCCCTAGTCGGGGATCTAACATGGGGCTGGGCACTCGTGCCTATGTTAATTATTTTTGGTTTATTATTTACCATTGTGGGCAGGTTCGCTCAGTTTACATATTTTAAACGTATGTTCCGTGTGTTTAAGACGGACGAAGTAGGAGACGACGGCATTTCTGCCCGTCAGGCGTTGCTCGTGTCGATCGGCGGACGTGTTGGCGGTGGTAACATTGCTGGTGTTGCCGTTGCAATCTCTTTAGGTGGTCCCGGTGCAGTTTTTTGGATGTGGGTTGTGGCACTCATCGGCATGATGACCAGTATTGTTGAATGTAGCTTGGCTCAGCTTTACAAGCGCAGAGACAATGATGGTAACTTTCGCGGCGGCCCTGCAACTTATATTTTACACGGTTTAGGTAAAGATTATCGTTGGCTCGCTGTCATTTATGCTATTGCTTTACTACTGTCTTTTTCCATTGGATTTATCGCATTCCAAGGTAATACGGTAGCAGGTTCCGCGCTTGAAAGCTTCGGGATTGATCGCTGGATATCAGGTGCGGTACTGGTGGTTGCGGGTGGATTTATCGTCTTTGGTGGTATCCAGCGTATTGCAAAAGTCGCTGACGTGGTGATTCCTGTAATGGCGCTGATTTACATCGGGATGGCACTAATTATCATCGTGTTGAATATCGCCGATCTGCCTGCACTGATGGCAATGATTGTCAAAAATGCATTTGGTATTGAATCCGTCGTTGGTGGCGGTATCGGTGTGGCGATTGAGCAAGGCATGAAGCGCGGTCTGTTCTCTAATGAGGCAGGTTTGGGTTCTGCGCCTAACATTGCCGCGACCGCTTATGCCACGCATCCAGTCAGTCAAGGTATCTCGCAGTCACTATCAGTATTTATCGATACCATCGTTGTCTGTAGTGCCACGGCATTTATGATTTTGCTCAGTGGCGTTTATCAGCCAGGTGCTGAAGTTGATGGTATTGTACTGGCGCAGCAAGCGCTCACCGCTCAGCTTGGTGATTGGTCACAGTACGTGTTAACCATCTCGCTACTATTGTTTGCATTAAGCTCGATCATGTATAACTACTATATGGGCGAAAATGCGATTAACTTCTTGGTTAAGAAGAATACTAAAACGGCAACCTTGGTGTTGCGTGTTGTGGTGATTGCGATCTTGTTCTTGGGCGCAGTCGCTCCAGCAGCTACCACCGTGTTCTTCTTCGCCGATCCATTGATGGGCGTACTGGCACTTGCCAACTTACTTGCCTTGATTATGCTGTTCCCACGTGCCAAGCGCTTACTTGACGATTTTGCCCGTCAATTAAAATCAGGCGTCAAAGAGCCATTATTCGATGCGCAAGAGTATGAGAAATTAGATCTCGATCTGAGTGCATGGGGCAAAAAAGCAGTAAAAGAGGCATTAGAGCAAAAACAGTAAGACGTTATACTCGAAGTCTTATCAAACAAAAAACCACTTTAGCCAAGCTGAAGTGGTTTTTTTCTGGAAGGTATTATTTAGCTGACAAAACACCCGATAACGAGACAATCTCACCCGCTTCATCTTCTTCAATCATCCGTGTCTCTTGCAGTGCTGCTTGAATCCAAGCCTTGATATGCGGGTTATTCAGCATGGTCTGACAATACTGCTTGGTCAGTGGTTGCAAAGTGATATTGGACGCATCGGCGTAGGTCTGTAATCGCAGCACTACTGGGGCAAAAAAGACATCAGCTGCTGTGAAATGTCCAAACAAATAGCTGTCCGTGGAACGTCCTTTTAAGCAATCGGTAAAAATATCCTCAATACGGGCAATGTCTGCTAAGCACGCCTCACTTGGATGTATCTTAGCAGTCGCTCTGATATTCATCGGCATCTCATTACGAATACCTGATAATCCTGAATGCATCTCAGCAATGATGCTTTGGCAATAAGCGCTGTTGATACTATTTTGATGGTCAGTTTGAGCGTTAGTGTCAGATTTGCTGATACCCGTCCAAATATTGATATCCGTAAAATACTCATTAACATGCATCGCAATGGCGAGCGTATCCCAAACAGTGACTTTTTGATCGCCTTGACCATAAACAAGGACAGGGACTTTATCCGTTGGTGAATGCGCCTCAAGTATTGGGCGGGCTGAGGGATCAAACAATTCAATCAGCTGCTCGTCAAAGTCAACGCTAAACGCTTTTAGCAATAGCCACGCCCGTAGCGACCAAGAGGAGTAGTTCTTATTGCCGATGATCAGTAGTGGTTTTTGCATCATATAGTCCTATCAAACCATATCCATAAAATTTTATTATGTGCTCAATGTCGAAAATTAACCAGTCTATAACTTGCGTGATATCTCTATCATTCAAATGATATCCCAAAAAAAAGCCCATCCAAAATCTGGACGGGCATTTTTATTTTTAGCGGTAGCAAATTTTATTAGATTAATAACAAGCTAGTCATCTAACAAATCCATTTGCTTGGCGGCTTCATAGATACCGTTTGAGCGGTTACCCGTACGGCAAAAGATAAGCATTGGCTGCTCAGCTTGATTAAAAAAATCTGCAAATGCTTCAACGTGAGTTTGATTCAGCTCGTTACCTGCAAATGAGATTTCTTTGTATGCAAGTCCTGCTTCTTTAGCAGCGGCTTCGATTTCTGCGCTGGTTGGTTGATTTGGTTCTTCACCGTCAGGGCGATTATTGATAATGGTTTTAAAGCCGTTTTCGGCAATCATAGGCACTTGGTCAGGGGTGATTTGTCCGGTAAAGCTAACTTCATGGCTCATAGGAGCTCCTTTTTTATTGGTTCGGTGGGTGTTATAAAATAATGGGCGATTCAACGAGAGCGATAAGCGAGGCTATAGCAGGCCTTGCATCAATGCGCTTTGATACAGTAGTTTGGCTCGCGCGCCCGTACCGCAAAACATCAGTATGGGCTTTGGCATCGAATGGTAAAAGTCAGCAAACTGCTCCACGGTCAGCATACTTAAGCGCTCATCATCGAATGGCAGATGATGATAGGTTAGGTTTGCTTCCTTCGTGGCAGTTGCCAAATCACAGCTGTTGGGCTGTGTTTCGATCTCAGCGTCTGGACGTATATTGAGCACTGAGCGATAGCCAAGCTCGGCAATTTTGATACATTGGCTTGGATAAATTTGCTTATAAATCGTTATGTCATCAGTCATAAATAGCTTCAGTTATCGTTGTTAATATATATTTATTATTGAGGTCGTGGCAGAAATTATCAAAATGGGGTCAAGCATTGTTGAGAATGAAAAAATAGGATGATATGTGTTTATGTACCATTAGCCTCTGTTCAGTCAATTTAGCATAACACAGGCTCTATCATAGCGATATTGTGCAATAGACGACAGTAGCGATTGAAAGTGTGGTACAGAAATAATGACGCAGCTAGATGTCCTTTAAGGCATCGACGGCATCTAATGTACTGAGATAAACTTGCCCTGACAGCTCACTAATGAGCGGGGTCTGTCCGATGATATCCATGACAGGCCCTTTTATAAAACTAAAATGTAAGCGCTTGTCTTGCAGCGCAAGCTCTTTATTTAAGGTACTGAGCATCTCTTGTGCCGTCAGATCGATATGATTGACCGCGGCCATAATCAAAACAATTTCCTGCGCTGCTGGATATTGCTGCATGGCATTTAGAATACGACGATGTACCGATTCACTATTACCAAAAAACAAACTCTCATCGATACGCAGCATCAATAAATTGTCAAAAGTCACCACATCGTGACGATTGATATTGCGAAAGTGTCCTGTACCGCCCAGCTGTCCCACGATGGCGACATGTGGCTTACTCGATTGCCAGATGAGACTGGCGAATGACACCATCAGACCAATGACCAGCCCTGTATTTAGCCCAAATATAAGCACACCGACGAATGCAGCCAAAAAACTAGCCCCATCCAAGCGATCACGTTGCCAAGCAGACTTCAAGGTTGCAATATCTATCAGACCAATGATAGAAGCCATGATGGTTGCACCGAGTAACGCATAAGGCAAGGGTGCGAGCGCATTGCTAAAGGCAATCAGCGCGGCAATCATTACCAGCACCGTCACAAGGCTGGCAAGGGGTGTCTTTGCACCTGAATCAGCATTGATCGCCGTGCGCGAAAAGCCACCTGCGACCGCAAAGCTTTGAAACAGCCCGCCAGACAGATTGGCAAGACCAAGACCCGTCAGCTCATGGTTGGCATCGAAGCTCTCACCACGCAAGCGTGCGTAAGTACTGGCAACGGAACTGCTAGAAACAAAGACGATCAGTGCCATCAATCCTGCAGTCGGCAAGAGCTTGAGCGCTTCCTGTAGATCGGTCATATGCGGTAGCGTAAAGCTGGGTAAACCTTGTGGAATACTACCAATGGTCGCAACCCCTAGCGAGTCCCAGTGCAATAGCATACTCAGAACGATAGCAATACCCAGTAAAACCAGTGGAAATAAACGTTCGGCCCATTTGGCATACGATGATGACAGCCACGTTCGCCATACCCATTGACTCGCATAGCGGTTAGCGACCAACAGCGAAAACGCGATAATACCAATCACTAACGTTAGCGGATGCACCTGACTGGCATAGTGCTGCATGGTAGATAAATAGCCAACCAAGCTGCTACCAGCAATAGGAATCGCCATCAGATACTTTAGCTGACTGACAAAGATAAGTACTGCCGCGCCGCTCACAAAACCTGCTGAGACGCCGCGACTGATAAACTGCATAATCCAGCCAAGCTTTAACCGCCCTGCAATCCACAGCAGTGCGCCTACCATCAACGCCAATAAACTCGCCATCAGAGCATACTGCTCTGTGCCTTGCTCAGCATAAGGCAGTAGACCACTGGCCGTCATAATAGCGGTGATCGCGACGGGCCCAACAGCTTGTACGTTGCTAGAACCCAGCCAAGCATAGACGAGCACAGGCACGATCGCAGAATACAGACCATACACGGGCGGCAGACCAGCAAGTACTGCATAGCCTAGGCTTTGCGGTATCACCAATACGCCCACCACCAGTCCTGCGACGAGATCGGTCGGTAACGCTGTGAGCTGGTATTGGCGCAGCCAAGTAGGAATCAGACGAGCAGCGATAGAAGACATATCAATACATCACCAAGATAGAAAGCAGTATAAAACAGTCAAGCGAGTACGGCATTATTCGGTTTTGGCACAAAATCTCTGATAAAGCAGATCTAACACGGCCAAGGCATCGTCACTTGCGATGCTATAGTAGATTTGCTTGCCTTCACGGCGTGTCGCAACCAGCTCGTCTTTACGCAAGATACCTAACTGCTGCGACAAGCTTGGTTGTCCAACACCGACCAGTCCTTCAAGCTCACCGACGCAGTATTCACCTTGTGTCAACTGGCAGAGTAGAAGTAAGCGGTCAGGGTGCGAGAGCGACTTTAGTAGCTGGCTGGCTTGCATCGAGGCTTGTTGCATTTGTTTAGCCAGATCGATAGATGAAAAGTCTGCGCTATCAGATGACACATCATCGTTAGCGCTGTGAGTAGACATACTCATTGCTGAATTAGAAGTAGCCAGAATAAGCTCCTTATATAATAAGGCAGTCACTGCCATATTATTTTTAATAATATATGGTTGATTATCAATGATATCGCGCCACATAGCAAGATATCATTATTTACATTATATAAATTGATAAAATGTATTGCAGTTGCTATATTGGTGATAACAAATAATTCGTAAATATAAGCAAACATTATATACGACTCAATATCATACTTAAGGGTTAATTAGAGATAAAAAAAGCCCTATAGCAAAAACATTCATAGATAAGTAAAGAGGCAACCATGCAAGTTCATTCTTTCTTAGATAGAGACACAGAAACCTACACTCATGTACTCGCCGATGTCGAGCAGCAAGTGTGTGCGATTGTCGATCCCGTATTAAATTTTGATGCAAAATCAGGCAGGACGAGCACGAGCAGCGTTGACGAGGTCATTGAGTTCGTACGTGAAAATGATTGGATGCTCAAGTACATTATTGAAACTCATGCTCATGCTGATCATTTATCGGCGGCCATCCACGTCAAAGAAAGCCTTGGTGGGCAATTGGTCATGGGTCAGCACATCACCGAAGTACAAAAAATATTTAAGCAAATCTTTAACTTTGATACCAGTTTCCGCACCGATGCCAGTCAGTTTGATATTTTGACGGACGATGGTGAGACACTAGCGCTCGGCAGTATTACAATCACAGCCATGTATGTGCCAGGTCATACTCGTGCTGATATGGCTTATATGGCATCTGATAATGAGAAAACAGTGGTGTTCGTCGGCGATACATTGTTTGCGCCTGACGTGGGTACCGCTCGCTGTGATTTCCCAGGTGGTGACGCAAAGACGCTTTATCGCTCTATTCAAAAACTGCTCGCACTCCCTGAAGATACTGTGATGTACTTGTGTCATGACTATCCGCGTGAGAGTCGCCAGCACTGCCCAACGACTACCGTTGCTGCCCAAAAATTAGAAAATATCCATGTCAAAGACAGTATCAACGAAGCAGAGTTTGTGCAAATGCGTGAGCGCCGCGATGCGACCTTGGACATGCCGCGTCTGATTATACCAGCGGTACAAGTGAATATTGATGCGGGGAACTTTCCAGAGCCAGAAGATAACGGTACGCGCTATCTAAAAGTACCCATCAATGCCCTTGGTGAATAAATCAAAGCGTGTCATGACTAAAAAATATGATATATCACGTCGCGCTGTAGGGTAGGCACTTATCTATAAATGTTTATGCTAAAATTATTGATACAAACCGATCGAGACACTCCAGAACAATTAAAATAGGACACAGATAATGAGTGAACACAGTTTTCATTTAGTATGCCTGCATTGCCACGCAACCAATCGTGTTCCGGCTGCACGGCTAAGCGCTGCACCGAAATGCGGTAAATGTAGTCAATCATTATTGACCGCAAGCCCGCATGAGCTTAATGCACAAACGGCCAATAAGGTTATCCAAAAAAACGACGTATTGACCATCGTAGATTTTTGGGCGAGCTGGTGCCAGCCGTGCATTATGATGGCACCAGAGTTCAAGACGGCTGCTGGTCAATTGCCGCAGGTAGTGTTTGCCAAAGTACAGACGGATAAATATGAGCAAGCGGCAGCCCCTTATAATATCCGAAGCTTACCGACGATGGTTGCCTTTAGAAATGGTAAGGAAGTCGCGCGTCAGTCAGGCGCACTACCAAGCAATCAAATCATCCAGTGGGTGCAAAGCCTGCAGGCGTAGGGCTTAGTAAAGTAGTATTACTCAGATTAGATTATGACTCATCAAAGTTATAGCCATAAAAAAGCCAATATGCTGAGCGCGTATTGGCTTTTTTGTTATGTCACGATTCTATCTTAACGAAAGTGCAGATCGCTAAATCTTATTCACCATAAATCTTGATGCCATTGGCAAAACTACAACGTTGAATACGGGCAGATTGGACAATCGCATCGCGCTCACCATAGAGCCGCGATAACTTTGCGTCACGCGCTTTGGTGTTGTCACTTTTGCCAACCCCAAAGCTAATATTGGGAGAGATACCCCAGCGTCCTGCAGAAATCCCCACGCCCACGCCGGACGCTGCAAAAGTAGATTGCTCATTGCGCGCCGCTTCGACATAACGGTTGACGCGATTGTATTCTTGGCTCAATGCTTGGCAATCATAGTTTTGATAAGTGCTGGGCGGCACATATTGCGGCGTGACATTACCCGTAGAGGCACAGCCTGAGAGCGCAAAAACGCCAACTGTTGCCAGTAGTGTCGCTGTGGTGAACGTTTTCATAGTGGCTCCATTAGGCTAAGTAATTGTATTTATATCTATTTAAGATAGCAAAAATAGCATGTTTAATATATTGAAAAAATATAAATGGTTAAATGTTTTACGGTCTTATCAATACGGCTGCTTGTGCGATAGCAGTACGATATTTACTCAAAATATTAAAGCGCTGCTACAACGACAATTACTTATCAAAATAGGTTGGCGGGTTTGGCAAAGGCGAGTATTACAATGCCAACATATGCGATAGCTGAAATCAGGATACCTGTTTTGCTCTGAGTGGGTGTCGCATGGGCATTAAAGGCTTTGATGCTTGAGCTAATCGCTGCGATAAGTAAGATGATTTTGGCAAATACCCACTGTACAGGCGCATTAACACTCATCAGTTGCATGAGCATGATCGCGCCTGATACGATAAGTAATGCATAGATAATATGAGTGGCGATCTTGACCACGCGTGGCGCGCGTCTATTTGCGCTGAGCACTAAGTAGCTTTGATATAAGAACAGCACAATGGTCAGTACTGCCATCAGCATGTGTAGATGTTTCATCGAATATTGCTCCTGCTAGAACTGCATTATATGGGCTTATTTAAAACATTTTATTGTCAGCTATTTATTTTGACCCGCGCATAATGGACTGTCAGGGCTTTGACCTTGCCACTCTGTCGGTGTATAAGCATGAATGGCTAAGGCATGTACTTGACCGCCTTGGGACGTCAATAAAGGCGTAACCAATCCATATATTAGCTGATGACGCCCGACCAGTCGCTTGCCCTCGAATGCCTCACTGACAATAGTGAGCTTAAAGTGGCTTTCTTTACCTTCGAAATAGCCAGCATGGGCCATTGACTCATTGATTAGTTCAATGTGCTGCGGCTCTAGAGCCTGTAGCTTGGCATGAAGTGCATCGGCGGTAGGTGTAGTGCTCATAACAATCCTTCAATGTATATTGCGCAATTCTATTAGGCAATCTGCAAATGATATCTATCGGCATTATAGCAGACATAGAAACCAGTATAGCGCGCGTTTTAAGACCTCTTAAACTGTGACAACCATAAATAGTAAAAGTAAAATAGTAAAAGTAAAATAGTAAAAGTAAAATAGTAAAAGTAAAATAGTAAAAGTAAAATAGTAAAAGTAAAAAAGCAAAGCGCAGCTCAGAGTCTGTACTTTGCTTTTTGGTATTTGCGCACTTCATGAGTCGTAGCTTAATACGCTAAGTCACGTGTTAACGACGCGCCTTTTGATACAGTGGCATTACTTTTGGCATCAATGATTGTAGCTCCGCGATACGGCTGCTGCTCGTTGGGTGAGTGCTTAGGAATTGAGGCGGCTCGCCTTGGCTCGCACGCTGCATTTTTTGCCATAAAGTAATAGCGGCCTGCGGGTTATAACCTGCGCGCGCCATTAACTCAAGACCAATTTGATCGGCTTCGCTCTCTTGGGTACGACTGTGCGGACGGCTCAAGCCTAGATCGCCAGCAACGCTTGCTAGCTGTGCTTGACCTTGTGATAGACCAAAGATACTAGCAGCAACACCGATACCTGTTTGGGTCGCGTATTCGCGTGAGATGCGTTCACGTGAGTGCTCACGTAATGCGTGAGAGATTTCATGACCCATGATCGCAGCAATCTCATCATCAGTTAAGTTCAGACGGTCAATGATGCCTGAGTAAAACATAACCTTACCACCTGGCATAACAAAAGCATTCAACTGATCAGATTTGATCGTGTGTACTTCCCATTTCCATTTTACTGCATCTGCACGATAAACACCCACTTGACCAACCAAACGATTAGCAATTTTTTTCAAGCGATTCAATTGGGCGGTATTGGTATCTAATACACCTTTTGATCTTGCATCTTGCAGTGTCTTCGCGTAGCTCTGTGCAGATAACTGCAGTACTTGCTCGCTAGAAACCAACAATAACTGCTGACGATCAACGCCAACGGCACCAGTATTGGTCGTACTGGTACAACCAGTCAATGTCAGCGCGGACAATGAAGCCGCCATCACACCAGTGGTCAATAGTTTTTTCATGAAAAGCATCCTCTCGATAAATGGTAAAAAGCAAAATCAAACAAAGTAAATCGCGTTGCAGTAGGTAATGGCGCTATTTTTTATGGCTCTTTATCAGCGCCCAATCACCTACTAAGACAATAAAAGCCTATTCGAGCTGTCATTGTAGATAAGTATAATAATGTTAACCAAGTAAAACCAAGATAGGAAAAGTAACAATAGAGCGTATGATTGTAAGTGAAACAGACATTGCTAATAATGAAGTAACTTTCTGCTTTTAGTGATAACAAAGAACTTTCTATAGTCAAGTCATGTACAAACGTGACACAAGGTAAATTGTAGAGCGATAAGGTTTAATCAAAGTAGTAGGTATCAATGACAGAGGATAAACCTCAAAGTGCTATTATTAATATAAAATAATTTATATTTTTCTAAAAGTAATTCCTGTTTTTAAATCAATTGCTTATGTTACATTTCCTCAAAAACGAAGGTCTGGACTGAAAATATTAGCCATAATTTTTAAAAAAGGTGTTGACACCCACAGAATATTTGCTAAAATAGCCAGCCTATCGAGACGGAGTAGTTGTTAACAACACGACGATTCGATAATAAGCGGGAATAGCTCAGTGGTAGAGCATAACCTTGCCAAGGTTGGGGTCGAGAGTTCGAATCTCTTTTCCCGCTCCAAATATAGCTTGAAAAAGCGCAAAAAGCCTCACTTTATAGTGAGGCTTTTTTTTATGCGTAAAATCCGACTTAGCGCTACTTTTTAGATAAATAACCGAAGACAAAGGACAGATCGACGCTCTATGGAAAGAAAACAAGGTAGCAATAGCTGTCATGAGTGCTATGCACTAGACGTATCAACTTAAATACTTGAGTATTTTCAATCTATAAGCAATACAAGGGCACGTCATGCCACCAAAACCGCTCACCCAGATCAGCGCCCAGCTCGCCTTTATTATCTCAGCCATCGTCATCGCCATCAT